>NZ_JAHUTL010000010.1:0-1015 GCF_019209955.1 Corynebacterium sp. TAE3-ERU2
GGGTCGAAGCGGAGAATTTAAGCCCCAGTAAACGGCGGTGGTAACTATAACCATCCTAAGGTAGCGAAATTCCTTGTCGGGTAAGTTCCGACCTGCACGAATGGCGTAACGACTTCCCTGCTGTCTCAACTACAGGCCCGGTGAAATTGCAGTACGAGTAAAGATGCTCGTTACGCGCGGCAGGACGAAAAGACCCCGGGACCTTCACTACAACTTGGTATTGGTGTTCGGGTCGGTTTGTGTAGCATAGGTGGGAGACGTGGAAGCATTAACGCTAGTTGGTGTGGAGTCGCACGGTGAAATACCACTCTGACCGATTCGGATATCTCAACCTTGGCCCATGATCTGGGTTGGGGACAGTGCCTGGTGGGTAGTTTAACTGGGGCGGTTGCCTCCCAAAGAGTAACGGAGGCGCCCAAAGGTTCCCTCAGCCTGGTTGGCAATCAGGTGTTGAGTGTAAGTGCACAAGGGAGCTTAACTGTGAGACAGACATGTCAAGCAGATACGAAAGTAGGGACTAGTGATCCGGCACCTCATCGTGGATTGGGTGTCGCTCAACGGATAAAAGGTACCCCGGGGATAACAGGCTGATCTTCCCCAAGAGTCCATATCGACGGGATGGTTTGGCACCTCGATGTCGGCTCGTCGCATCCTGGGGCTGGAGTAGGTCCCAAGGGTTGGGCTGTTCGCCCATTAAAGCGGCACGCGAGCTGGGTTTAGAACGTCGTGAGACAGTTCGGTCTCTATCCGCCGCGCGCGTTGAAACTTGAGAAAAGCTGTCCTTAGTACGAGAGGACCGGGACGGACGTACCTCTAGTGTGCCAGTTGTTCCACCAGGAGCACGGCTGGTTAGCTACGTACGGACAGGATAACCGCTGAAAGCATCTAAGCGGGAAGCCCCTTTCAAGACCAGGTTTCTTTTGAGGTACCCCAGAGATGATGGGGTTGATAGGCCAGAACTGGACGCACAGTAATGTGTTCGAGGTGACTGGTACTAACCCACCAACAAAAAACA
>NZ_JAHUTL010000002.1:0-424968 GCF_019209955.1 Corynebacterium sp. TAE3-ERU2
ATCCCAGTATCGCGCACGCAGAACAAGGCATTGTTCTCTAAAACAACATGCATGCGGATGTAGCGCAGCTGGTAGCGCATAACCTTGCCAAGGTTAGGGTCGCGGGTTCGAGTCCCGTCATCCGCTCGGATACACCACCCCTTCGGGGGTGTCCTCCTTACACTTAAGGTGTGTATCGTTGTAAATACTAAGTGACACGGTGGAATGGCCGAGTGGTGAGGCAAAGGTCTGCAAAACCTTGTACACGGGTTCGATTCCCGTTTCCACCTCCACTTAAGCGCGTTTAGCTCAGCGGGAGAGCGCTTCCCTGACACGGAAGAGGTCACTGGTTCAATCCCAGTATCGCGCACGCAGAACAAGGCATTGTTCTCTAAAACAACATGCATGCGGATGTAGCGCAGCTGGTAGCGCATAACCTTGCCAAGGTTAGGGTCGCGGGTTCGAGTCCCGTCATCCGCTCTCTTAGAACTCCCGTCTTCTCCTTCTCGGAGAGGGCGGGAGTTTTCTCTGCGTGGCACAATGACCGTTATGGCCCCCACTCCCCTCACCCGCAGTGAGATCCTTGGTACTGAGTGCTCGCCCTCGCAGCCCGAGATCCGCGCTGTCTGCGTCTCCTCGCTCAATGGTTCCGCCACGCTCGAGGGAACCTCCGGCTCCTTGGGCAATGCCAACGACACCCGAGTGCTCAGCACGCTGCGTGCCTGGGCCGATGTGGTACTCGTTGGCGCTGGCACGGTCCGCGCCGAAAACTACGGCGGGGTGCAGCTTGATCCCCAGCAGCGCCAGCACCGCCGCGACCAGGGGCAGGCGGAGACTCCCCCGCTGGCCGTGATCACTGGCGCAGCGGAGATGGACACCACCTCCCGCTTCTTTCGCGACAACACCACCCCACCGATCGTCATCACCGGCGCAGACAATGCGCACACCTCAGCCGAGTTCGCGGCCGCGGGTGCTGAGCTGCTCCTGCTTGAGGATCTCTCCATCGACCACGCCATCACGGCGCTGCGGGAGCGTGGCTATCACCGCATCAGTATTGAGGGCGGGCCCAGCGTCTACGGCCATGTGCTTGCCCAAGGGCTGATCGATTACCTCCACTTAAGCCTCGCCCCGGTGATCACCCCCATGGATCAGCCGCTGTTTAGCTATCCCGCTGCCTCCACCCGGCTGCAGCTCGATGCCGTGCACCACGATGAAGAGGGCTATCTTTTCACCCGCTACCGGCTGCCACGCACCTAGTCCAGCAGTGGTTGCTGTGATGACCACAGTCTCGTAGCCACTGGGTGTGCCGCAGCAAATACCGCGAGGCGAAGCGATTACACTCACTGGGGTGATCGCACCCAATTCCCTCCAGCATCGTGGCCTGATGATCGCGCTGTGGCCGATCGCGCTCGTGATCATCGCCTACCGCGTGGCCATCCAGGCCGCTGCCGGCGGCCGCGCCGATGATTTCTCCACCGTCTATTTCGCTATTCGACGCCACCTCGACGGCGTAAACGTCTATAGCGAGGATTACTCCACCGTGGACCCGCACTACCTCTATAACCCCGGGGCCACGCTCATCCTCTCCCCGCTCGGCTGGTCCACGGATTGGACCACCGCGCGCATGCTCTTTATCTGCGCCAATGCCGTGGCTATTATCGCCGCGATCGTGCTGCTCTTCCGCCTTACCGGGCGCTCGATCCGCACCCCGTGGCTACCGCTTGCCATCTCCCTGGCCTTTTGTACCGAGTCCGTGATCAACACCCTGTTGTTCTCCAATATCAACGGGTTGCTGCTATTGGCGCTGGTGAGCTTCTACGCCCTCACCCACGCCTCCAAGCCCTGGGCGGCGGGGCTGGTTCTCGGCCTGGCCATCGTGATTAAACCCCTCTTCGCGCCCCTGATCTTCATTCCTGTGGTGCTGCTGCGTAGTCACTGGCCGAGCCTGATCGGCGCGCTGGGTGTGCCGGTGATCGCGAATATCATCGCCATGCGCATCGTCACCGGAGCCGGCGAGTATTTCTCTGTGGTCGTGCCCTATCTCAGCCAGGTGCGTGACTACGCCAATGCCTCCCTGCGCGGGCTCACCCTCTACTTCGGGGTGCATCCGGTCGTGGCCATGGCGCTATGGCTGCTGCTCGCCGCCTTTGTGGGCGCCGGATTGATCGCCCTGCTCGCAATCCGCAGCAGCAATCAGGTGGTGTGGCTGCTCACCACTGGTTCCCTGCTGCTCGTCGGGGTGTTCGTGCTGTCCTCGCTGGGGCAGATGTATTACTCGATCTTGCTACTGCCGCTCGTTGCCACCGCCGGCATGCACCGCAGCATGCTGCACAATCCGCTGACTATCTTGGCGATGTTCCTGTTCTACTTCCACTTCCGCACCGATGATCTCGGGGTCTCCCTCTGGGGCTATCTGGTCGGCACCACCATCGGCTACGCCGGCTGGGTGCTGCTCATTGTGGTCATTGCCACCACCGCGGTGAGCTGGCTATTCTGGGAGCCCGATCGGGCCGCGGCACTCGTCGGCCGACTGGGAGACCCCACCTTCGTCCCCGCGGCCCACAGCGCCCGCGCCAGCAGCCACGCCGGCACCCCATACCGCACCCATACACAGCCTGGGCCGAGTATCGCCCACCGAGAGGAACAGACACAATGACGGATTATCGCGAACTCAGCGACAGCGAATGGAAGCGCCGCCTCAACCCGGAGGAGTTCCGTGTGCTGCGCATGGCCGGCACCGAAGCTCCCCATGTGGGCGAATACACTGATACCACCACGGCCGGGGTGTATTCCTGTAAGGCCTGCGGCACCGAACTATTTCGCTCGACGGAGAAATTCCAGTCGCACTGCGGCTGGCCCTCCTTCTTCTCCCCGCTCGCCGGGGAGCGCATCATCGAACGCGAGGATCATAGCCTCGGCCGGGTGCGTACCGAGGTGTTGTGCGCCAACTGCCATTCCCATCTCGGCCACGTCTTTGCCGGCGAGGGCTATGACACGCCGACCGATCTGCGCTACTGCATCAACTCCATCTGCCTCACCCTCGAAAGCGACCCTGAGGCCTAGTACAGGTACAGCAGAATAGACACCGGCGCCCAGCGGCGAGACATCATCTCGCACCGCTGGGCGCCGGTTAGTTATGCGGACATAACCGCATCGCTGCGCATTAGGGCAGCATGCTCACGATCTCTTCGATATCGGAGACGCGACGGCCGGTGAAGAAGGGGGTTTCTTCCCGCACGTGCAGGCGGGCTTGGGTGTAGCGCATGCGATGCATGAGGTCCACCAGACGGTGCAGCTCGGGGCCTTCGAAGGCGAGCACCCACTCATAGTCGCCGAGGGCGAAGGCCGGCATGGTGTTGGCCCGCACATCCGGGTAGTCACGCCCCGCCATGCCGTGCTCGGCGAGGATCTTACGCCGCTTGGACTCGTCCATGATGTACCAGTCATAGGAACGCACGAAGGGATAGACGGTAATCCAGTCGCCTGGCTCCTCGCCCATGATGAAGCTGGGCAGGTGGGACTTATTGAACTCCGCCGGGCGGTGCATGCCGTTGCCGGTCCACACCACCTCAGTGAGCTGGCCCAGCGTGGTCTCGCGGCGGAAGCGGTTGTACGCCTCCTGCAGCTGCTGGTACTCCTCGGCGTGCCACCAAATCATGAAATCCGCATCAGCCTGGATACCGCTGATGTCATAGATCCCGCGCACGACCAGCTGATCGCCGTCGTCAATGCTGGCGAAGAACTGGCGGGCTTCGGCGATCACTTCCTCGCGCTCGGAACCGAGGGCGCCCGGAATGGCCCGGAATACCGCCCACTGGGTGTAGCGCTGGATGGAGTTGAGCTTGGCGTAATCTGGCCGTTCACTCACGAAAAAGACCTCTTTTCACTCTGTTGAGAAAAGTACTGGTCGCGTGGGGAGAAACCACGGGATTTCCTGCATATCTGAGAGTCGACTATCCACGCGATTGCTGACTGTGCAAAGTCTAGCTAACCTCCACGCAATTTAGCCATACCCACCCCGCGTTCAGTGCCGCGGCGGCGGGGCGGATGTGGCGGCGAGATGGCGTCGATAAGCATGCATAGCGGCCGTGGAGAGCGCTGACAAGGCTCGGCGCGCCTCCCGCGCGGCCCCGCGTGCAGAAGCTAGCTTGGATCACGTGAAGGAATCTGACGCAACCCTGGCATCCGCCCCGAATAGGACGTCCTCGCAGGGCTACCCGCAGGAATTTGCTGCGGCTGTGGAGTCGCTGCATAGCGTGTCGCTGCGGCCGGAGATTTCTCTGGGCACGATTCGCCCGCCCCAAAAGCTCGCGCCGTATTCGCATGCGATCGGGCTGGAGGTCGAGCATCCCCTGCGGGAGAACGAGCCCATTCCCACCGAGTCCGAGGGCGACGCCTTTGGCCGCTTGATCGTGCTCTACGATCCCAACTCGGAGGATGGCTGGAACGGCAATATGCGGCTGGTGGCCTATATTCAGGCCGATATGGACGATGCCGTCGCCAACGATCCACTCCTTCCCGAAGTGGCGTGGCAGTGGCTCTCCGAGGGACTCGACGACTCCGGCGCCTCCATCACCGATGTGGGCGGCACGGTCACCTCCACCGCCTCGGTGCGTTTCGGCGATATCGGCGGCTCTCCCCGCTCTTTCCAGCTGGAGATGCGCGCCTCGTGGACCGCACTGGATCAGGACCTCAGCGATCACGTGCGAGCTTTCGCCAATGTGCTCGCCCTCGTGGCTGGACTGCCACCCGAGGGAGTCCGCACGCTGCGCTAGCACTAGAATGCTTCTGGAGCCAGCCATGCCTTAGCCGCTGGTGCGGCTCATTTTGCTTATCGACGCCAACCTCAGGAAGCACAGTGCAGCTTGACGAGCCACGAGACGGCCTGCCCCCTGTTCTCTCCACGCCCACTGAATTTCAGCACGCCGCGACTGCCTTGGCTGCCGGTTCCGGCCCCATCGCTGTAGACACCGAGCGGGCCCAAACCTATCGCTTCGACGATCGTATTTTCCTGCTGCAGCTGCGCCGCGCGGGGGCGGGAACATTTCTCATCGCACCCGAGCGCCATCGCCGCGAGGTCGCGCGCATTCTTGGCCCCGTGCTCAACCCAGAAACGTGGATTCTGCACGCCGCCCACAATGATCTGCCCATGCTGCGCGAATTGGGTGTGTATCCCCGCGGGCTCATCGACACCGAGATCGCTTCGCGTTTGCTCGGCCTGGATAAACCTAATCTCTCCTCCTCTCTGGAGCACTTCCTCGGCATTTCTCTTGCCAAGGGGCATGGTCGAGAAAACTGGTCGCGCTGGCCTTTGCCTTCCTCGTGGCGTAACTACGCAGCACTCGATGTGGAGCTGCTCATTGAGCTTGCGCAGGCCCAAGCGCTGCAGCTTAAGGAGGCCGGAAAGAGCGAGTGGATGGCCCAAGAGTGCGCCCACATGCTTGAGTTATGCGATGTCGATTCCCCCTCCCCCAGCTGGACCGAGGTCAAGGGCGTGGGCAAGGTCCGCAGCCGCAAACAGCTCGCCTATGTGCGCGAAATTTGGCTGGCGCGGCGCACCATTGCGAAAAAGCACGATCTGCCGCCCTTTAAGGTGCTCGCCAATCAGCTCGTGCTGGATCTGGCGCGGCGCCAACCGCGCAGCAAAAAAGAGCTGAAGGATGCGGTGCAGCCGCAGCGGCGGCTGAAAGATCTCCCCCAGCGGGTACGCATGGAGTTACTCGATGAGCTCAGCATGGGGCTCGGCCGTGCCCGCTCTATGAAGAAGGACAGCTGGCCGCAGCGCCCCAGCGATGGCCCCCGCCATCCCGAGTATTGGGTGAAAAAAAGTGATCCCCTCTACAGGGCGAGCCTGCAGACCGTGCGCGAGGATCTCGACGATCTAGGCCAGGAGTTAGACCTCGATCGGAGTTTGCTGATCGACGCCCGCGCGATGAAGAAGATCGTCGCGCACAGCGTGAATATCGGCCCTCTCGATGATTCCACCCTAGATGCGGATTATCAGCGCTTCGGGGTGCGCCCCTGGCAGCAGGAGCTCACCCGCGCCATATTCCATCGGCACCTCCAAGCCTCGAGCAATTACTAGTTACGGCCGGCCCAGCTTAGGACTGATCGGCTGCGCCAGCACGCCAGCCGCGCAGGACGCGCGGCATGGTGGTGAGCATGAGACCGCCGAGCACATTGAGCGGGATCACCCACCACACCCAGCCGAGCCAGGCGAGGAAGCTCACCTCCGGTGCGCCGGAGAAGATCGCGCCAAAGATGATGATGGAGTCCAGTACCGAGTGAAAGAGCGGCGGACCGGCAAGCAGGAAGGCGCCGGCGACCGCGGCAGCAATGGTGGTGGCGCCGTCTTGGGAGCCCACCTGCATGCGCGTCATCAAGGTAATAGCTCCGCCGGCAAGAAATGCTAGGGCCACTCCCTGCACACTGAGTCCCGTTTCGAGGAAGCTGTGCGCGCTCTCGGCCATGGTGCCGTGCAACTCCGGCAGGGCCAGCTGCACCAACCAAATGGAGAAGGCACCACCGATGAAGTTCGTCACCAGGGTAATCGACCACATACGCAGCACTTCCCACCAGCTGCCCTTGCCGGCAGCGACGGCCACCACGGGATAGTAGAAGCCTTCGGTGAACAGATCAGAGTGGGCCAAAAGAAGCGCCACGAAACCGATGGAGAAGGCCAGGGCCGCCAATAAGTGGCTGCCCGTTTCATGCAAGGTCAGCAGGTAGGCCAGCACACCGAAGGTGATCTCGATACCACCCAATAAACCCGTGGCCGTCATCACCCGCCAAGAGCGTTGCAGGCGTTCGGCGCCCGTGACGGCGGCATCGACATAGGCGTCAATGATCTCTTCTTCGAGACTTTCCCGCCCGCGCTCGTACTCCGCTTGATTATGCTCTTTGAGCTGCCGTTTTTTTAATTCAGAGTTTTCTTTCTCAGCCACGAGCTCACAGTATAGGTGGAGCGCGGAGAAAGTGATAAGCGCCCCGCGTGGGGGTGGCTAGCTCTCCGCGGAGTCGGCGTCTGCGTCGCTATCGGCTGCGGGCGTGGCTGCGGGGTTCTCCGCGCCACTCACGGTGGCGCCGATGCCGTCGAGCCAGCCGCGGGTGGAGGCGGCGATGCCGGTGGCATCGAGGCCGATCTCCTCCATGATTTCGTTACGGGAGGCATGCAGCAAGAAGCGCTGCGGTACGGCCGCGTGCCGGGTGGGCACATCCACCTCGGCGGCGTTGAGGGCTTGGGCGATGCTGGAGCCCACTCCGCCGTGGGCCACACCGTCTTCGATGGTGACCACGAGGTCGTGATCGGCGGCCAGCCCGATGAGCGAGGCGGGCACGGGGATCACCCAGCGCGGGTCGACCACCATGGTGGATACCCCCTCCTCCTCGAGGGCACAGGCGGCGTCGAGGGCCGCATGGGCCATCGGGCCCACGGCGATGAAGAGCACCTTGGGGGCGTCACTGTGCTCATCGTCGTGATAGCGCAGCACATCTACCCCATCGTTGAGCGTGCCGACGGCGTCGAGCTGCGGTGGGCGCGCCCCCTTGGGAAAACGCACCACGGTGGGACCGTCGCTGATGTCGAGGGCCTCGCGGAATTGCTCGCGCAGCTGCTGTGCATCGCGGGGTGCGGCGAGCCTGAGCCCCGGCACGATACCGGTGACGGCCATATCCCACACGCCATTGTGGCTGGGCCCGTCCGAGCCGGTCACCCCCGCCCGATCGAGCACAAAGGTGGCGGGCTGCTTGAGCAGCGCCACATCCATCAGGAGCTGATCGAACGCCCGGTTGAGGAAGGTGGAGTAGATGGCCACCACCGGGTGTGTCCCACCGAGCGCCAGTCCCGCTGCGGAGGTGGTGGCATGCTGTTCGGCGATACCCACATCGAAGAAACGATCGGGGAACATCTCACCGAATTCGGCCAGGCCGGTGGGCCCCGCCATGGCGGCGGTGATGGCCACAATATCGGTGCGTTCCTGACCGGCCTTGATCAATTCTTCGCTGAAGATCTTGGTCCACCCCGGCGCGGATTTGGCCAATGGCTCGCCCGTGGTGGGGTCGATGGCGCCGGTGGAGTGCATGAGATCGGCGACGTTGGCTTCGGCGGGAGCATAGCCGCGCCCCTTTTCCGTGACCATGTGCACGATCACCGGCTTGTCGTACTCCTTGGCGTATTTCAGCGCGGAGTTCACCTGCTCTTGATCGTGGCCGTCCACGGGGCCCACATACTTGATTCCCATTTCGGGAAAGAGCACGGTGGGCAGCACGGCGTCCTTGAGGCCCTCTTTGACGGCGTGCATGGTGGTAAAGGCGCGGCGGCCTACCCAGCCCATGTTCTTCAGGGTGGATTTGCCCTGTTCCATAACACGGTCATAGAAGGGCTGCATGCGCAGTTCGGCGAGGTTATTGGCGAAGCCGCCGATGGTGGGTGAATAGCTGCGGCCATTGTCATTGACCACGATCACGAGGTTGCGGTCATTATCCGCGGCCACGTTGTTCAGGGCTTCCCAACACATGCCGCCGGTGAGTGCGCCATCGCCGACGACGGCGACCACACAGCGGTCCGTGTCTCCCTGGAGGGTGAAGGCCTTGGAGAGGCCATCGGCCACGGAGATCGATGCCGAGGCGTGCGAGGATTCGGTCCAGTCGTGCTCGGATTCCCCGCGATCGGTGTAACCAGAGAGACCACCCTTTTGGCGCAGGGTGGCAAAATCATCGCGGCGTCCGGTGAGCATTTTATGCACATAGGACTGGTGCGAGGTGTCGAAGATGAGCGGGTCGTGCGGCGAGTCGAATACGTAGTGCAAACCGATGGTCAGCTCCACCACGCCGAGATTGGGGCCGAGATGGCCGCCGGTTTGGGAGACGTGCTTAACCAGGAACTCCCGAATCTCCCGCGCCAAGGCCTTTTGGCCGGCGATGGTTAATGCCTTGACGTCATCCGGAGTCGAGATGTGTTCCAAGAACCCCATGGATCGGTCTTCCTTTCAAAAGATCTCGGCGCCGTGTTCGGCCGTGGCACAGCGAAGGTGCCCACAGTGTGCTTCCACGTCCGCGAGGCTCACATGGTGCCCTCGGCGGGGCTCATGGTGCGGTGAACATACGCGAACTCACGCGCGGGCCACAAGGCCGCGGTTTCATTCCTGTCTATTGTACTAGGCAGCTCCGCTCGGGTTGCCGAGCGGTAGCCGCGTGCCGTGGGCGTGCTCAGTCGCGCCCGCTGGAGCCGGTATCCGCTGCGGCGGGGCGTAGCAGTGCGATGCTCTCGCAGTGGTGGGAGCCGGGGAAGGCATCCACCACGCTCAGCTGCTCGACGCTATAGCCGTGCTCGGCCCATCGCGCGAGGTCACGGGCAAAGGTGGCGGGGTCACAGCCGATGTGCACCACGGCCTGTGGGCGGCGGGCGGCCGTGCCGGTGATCACTGCGTCCTCCGCGCCGATGCGGGGCGGATCAAGCACCACCACATCCGGATCGGGCAGCACCCCGGCGGTGGTGACGGCCTCGGCGCAATCCCGACGGTGAAAGTGCACGCCCCCGTCCTCAGCGAAGGCGCGCCGGCCGCATGCGGCGCCGTGCTCGGCGAGCTCGACCGAGTGCACCTCACGCCCGGAGTCGCCGCGCAGTGGATCGACGAACAGACCCACACCGCCGTAGAGATCCCAGGCGACATCTCCGCCGATATCGCTGAGAGCCTCGGCGATGAGGCGCTGATAGGTCTCTGGCGCCCGCCGGTGGGCTTGCCAGAAGGCGTCGGCGGGGAGGGTGAATGTCCTCCCGCCGATGGTTTCTTGAGCCTGGCCACTGCCCAGCAGCACCTGCCCTTTCGCCATCGCGTGCACCTGCCCCGCGCTATCGAGGCAGACGCTGAGCTCTCTGGCTCGGGGCGCGGTGAGCGCGGAGATGGCGTCGTGAAGCTGCGGCGCAAAAGCCGAGCAGCGGTGATCGTGCACGACCTCGTGGGAGCCGCGGCGGCGCACGCCGATGCGGCCCAGGCGGTCCACGCCGAGCCGGGCGCGGGTGCGCCAGCCAGTATCCATCCCCAGATCGATGGTGGTGACCTGCTCTGGGGCCTCGAGTTTCGCCAGCCGGCGCAGCTGCTCGAGCACAATGCCGGTTTTGGTCTCGGCCTCCACGGCGGGGTCAAGATAGGCGAAGTCGCAGCAGCCGCCACCCTGGGCGGCCGCTGGACAGCGGGCCTCCACTCGGTGCGGCCCGGGGTTGATCACCGTGAGCACCCGCGCCCGCAGGAAGCGTTTTTTGGCCTGGGTGATTTCTACCTCGAGCTCATCGCCGATCACGCTATCGCGGACGAAAACGATGCGCTGATCCTCGGCTGCATCGCTAAGCCGCGCAATCGCTTCGCCGCCATGGGCCATGCGCAGCACCTGCACGCGCACGCGGGAGCCTTTAACCACATCGAGCACTACGAGAACCTAGTTATCCTTGTCCAGCTCTTTGATCTGCTGCACACCGCTGCCGGGCTCAGACTCCTCCGGGGAGGGCGCCTGCGGCTGCTGCGGCACCTGCGGCTGCTGCGGCTGCGCCTGTTGGGGCTGCTGGCCTGCACCACTGTTCTGCTGGGCCAGGTTGTACTGCGCCAGCGCCTGGGCGGCCTGCCGCTGCTGGCTCTGCTGCTGTGCCTGCTGGGCGTCATTCTTGCGCTTGACCATGGCCTCTTGTACCTGGGCGACGAGCTGCTCCGGCAGCACGACAGGCAAAGAGGTGCCGGCCATCATCGGCTGATCGCCGCGATAGACGAAGGTGCGGGCGAGCACATCGCGGGCGAGATCGCGCAGATCATCGGCGCGTTCTTTGGGGCCGACGAGGGTGGTGCGCAGCATCCAGCGGGGACCATCGCAGCCGATCATGCGGATCTGGGCCTGGTCGGTCACACCGACGAGTTCGGTGCCCCACGGGCCCTCCTCGGTGTGTACCGCGAGTCCATCGTTTTCCATTCCCGCGCGGATCTCATCGATCACGGTGGGCCACTGGGGCTGGGATGCGGCGGCGGCAAAGCCCACCGGGGTGATACGGCCGTGCTCGGTAACGATGTGGAGCATGCGGGGGCCGTTCTCCCCCATTTCCACCTGCACTTGGCTGGGCTTGGGCAGGGCGATCTTCATCGAGCCCAGATCCAAGGTGCCCACAGAGAAATCAGAGAAGTCGAATTCCTCGATATCGACACTCTGGCCATCGAAGGGGCCGTACTCCTCGCCGGCGGCATTGCTATCGGAATCAACCGCGGAGTCACCATAGCTGGCGTCGGGTTGCTCGGTGGCAGACGCCGCCGTCTCCTCAGCTGCTGCGTGCTGCTCTTCGTTCTTCTTGCCAAATGGCCACATGGGCGTCACTACCTAACGTTTATTCGGGTTCTCTTGCGATATGGGTACTACTTTTGCCGAGCCTACTATTTAATTCAGCCCTGTCGAACCATAGCCGCCGGTGCCACGAACGGTGTCGTCGAGTTCCTCCACTTCCTCGAAATCCACCAGCTCGACCTTTTGGATCACCAGCTGGGCGATGCGCATCCCGCGGGTGACCGCAAAACTCTCGTGGCGATCATGGTTAATCAGGCACACCTTGATTTCGCCGCGATAGTCCGCGTCGATGGTGCCCGGGGTATTAACCACGGAAACGCCATGTTTCGCACCGAGTCCAGAGCGCGGATGAATCAGTCCCACATATCCCAGCGGCAGGGCCAGAGCGATACCAGTGTTGATGAGCGCGCGCTCCCCTGGCGCGAGGGTGAGAGAGTCTGCTGCATAGAGATCCACTCCGGCGTCGCCGCGGTGGGCTCGGGTGGGCAAGGGCAAGTCGGGATCGAGTCGCTTGATCTTAAACACAGCACACAGCCTAGTCCTTCTCCCCCGTGACACCCGAAGGGGCAGCGGGTGGATGGACCACGGCTCTAGCACCTAGCCGCCGACGTTAAGGACGGTGATCAGCGGCGCAGCGTGGGCACTGGGTGCTGCTCAGCGCCACCGCAGCGTAGGAAATACTGAGTACATACTGAGAGGAGATTATGAGTGGTGAGGCTAAGTTGGACGTGGTGATAACTGCACTACACTCTAGGGATGTGACTACGTCTACGGAGAAGCGCGCCGCGACCCTCTACCGCGAACGGCAATGGGTTCCGTGGTACTGGTGGGCCCTTGCGCTCACGATGGTGACAGTGTTCTGCCTGCAGTTGATGTTTAACCGCAATGTCTGGTGGTTCATTATTCCCGAGATCATTCTGGGCGCCGCAGTGATCTGGTACCTGTGGTGGATCTCCTCGACCACCGTGGTGGTGGAAGAAGACGCCGACGGGGTGCGCTGGCTCAGCACCGATGGTGCCTCCCTGCCGCACACAGTGGTGGATCGTTCCTTGGCCGTGCCCGCCTCCGCGAAGCAAAACGCCATGGGCCGCCAGCTGGACCCGGCAGCCTTTTTGGTCTCCCATGGCTGGGTGCCCCAGATGGTGATGTTGGTGCTCGATGATAGCGATGACCCCACCCCCTACTGGCTCATTAGCGCCAAGGACCCCGCCGCCGTTTTGGAAGCCTTTGTGCCGGACCAGGCCGAGACCGCCACCGCGCCGCTACGCCGCGGCCAGCACTAGTACCGCTAGGTCCGTAGCACGCATAACGCCGACGATGACACATTCTCATCGCCGGCGTTCGTCGTCTACACAGGGCTATGCTTATCGACGCATCCCTGCTGGATCTCTGCGTACTAGGCGCAGTCGAGACAGATCTCGGAGCCATCGGACTCCACGTGCGACATGCGGTTGCGCTTTTGCACGAGGAAGCAGCTTCCGCAGGTGAACTCGTTCTCCTGGCGAGGCTTGACGTCCACGTTGAGCTCCTCGCCGGACAGATCCAGTGCCGGAAGCTCGAAGGGCTCCACGATCTCGCCATCATCATCAATATTCGAGGAGCTGGTATCAGCGGCGGCCTTCAGGCTTTCCAAAGAATCCGCGTCAAGCTCGTCTTCAACTCGGCCGCGGGGAGCGTCGTAATCAGTAGCCATGGGGAAACTTCCTTGTGTGTCTCGGGCTAGACGGTCAGGTCACACTTCTGGCGAGTTCGATACGCGCTTTAAGGGGTGAACAGGTGGTGAACTCGCTATCGACGCGCATACTAAAACACATACTCAGCTTTGTCACCTTCCCACTCGGACACAGTCGGCACACCCCACCCCCGTTTCCGTGACCGAGCACAGATTCAGCAGCTCAACGCTCATTCCTAGCGGCGTCGACCACCCCCGCTAATTGAGCCGCAACGCCCGGCTGGGCGGCGAGAACCAGCGCATTATCGGCGCTGGAGGTAGACAGCGGCGGACAGGTGACCGTGGCGCCCGCCTCCCGCGCGATGAGCATGCCGGCCGCATAGTCCCAGGCATTCAAACCGCGTTCATAATAGGCATCAACCGTGCCCGCGGCGACGGCCACCAGGTCCAAGGCTGCCGAGCCCATGCGTCGAATATCGCGCACCTGCGGCAGCAGTGTTGCCAGCACCGCGGCCTGTTCGGCACGGCGCTCGGCAGAATAAGAAAATCCCGTGGCTACCAGCGCGGTGGCCAGATGGGCGCTATCCCCGCACTGCAGCGGGCGAGGGTGCTGCGAGGTGGCGTCGTCACGCATATCAGCACCGAGCCCCACCCCGGCGCTTGCGCACGCCCCGGTCGCCACGTTGAGCACGGCCCCGGCCACCACCTCCCCATCGATGGCGGCGGCAATGGACACCGCGTATTGCGGCAGGTTGTAGAGGAAGTTCACGGTGCCGTCGATGGGATCAACAATCCAGACCACCCCCGTGGCACTGCGCTTCTGGGCGCCTTCCTCCCCGATGAGGCCATCGCCTGGGCGCAACTGCTCCAAGCGGGTGGCGATGAACTCTTCGCTTGTCTCATCCACTATCGTCACCGGATCCACGGCCGAGGACTTGGTGCGGGTAACCGCCCGGAGATCACCACCGAACTCAGCGCGGGTGCGCATAATCACCTCGCGGGCCTCATAGGCCACGGTGATCGCCGTGCGACGCAGCTCGTGAACAGTATCCGTACTCAGGGTGTGCGATGTGCCAGTCATGGTCTCTATTGTGCACCCTAAGCGGTCTACCGGCTGGGCTCTGCGCGCCCGCCTGGCTGGCCTGCGGACGCTCTAGCTACTCGCCCCGCCGTGGCCAGCAGTCAAGCGGCGGAAGAAGCGCTGGCAGAGCGGCCGCGTCAGAAGGGTGACCACCGCTGCAGCACCGAAGGCGTTTTGTAAGATGGGGGCTATGACGCGCACAGGTTTTGGTATTGACATCGGCGGCTCGGGCGTGAAAGGCGCCAAGGTTGACCTTGACACGGGTGAATTTATTGGCGATCGCCTGAAAATAGCGACTCCGCAGCCAGCAACCCCAGAGGCAGTGGCCGAGGTTGTCGCCGAGATCGTCGCCCACTTCGAGTGGACCGGACCGGTGGGCATCACCGTTCCTGCCATCGTGAAAAACCAGGTGGCGCTGTCCGCCGCCAATATCGATCCCTCGTGGATCAACACCGACGTCGCCGATCTCTTCTCCCGCCATATCGATAATGAGCAGATCGTCGTGCTCAATGACGCCGACGCCGCCGGCCTAGCCGAGGTGCGCTATGGCGATGAGCGCGCCCGCCAGGGTGCAGCCATCCTGCTGACCATCGGCACCGGCATTGGCTCCGCCATGCTGGTCGACGGCAAGCTCTTCCCCAACACCGAGCTGGGGCATATGAACGTGGGCAAGAAGGAAGCCGAGCAGCTCGCTTCCTCGGCGGCGAAGGACCGGGAGGAATTGTCCTATAAGAAGTGGAGCAAGCGCGTGAGCAAGGTGCTCAACGAGTACGAGCGCTTGCTCAACCCGTCCATCTTCATCGTCGGCGGCGGCATTTCCCGCAAGGCCGATAAATGGGTGCCGCTATTGACCGTGAACACCCCCGTGATCCCCGCCCAGCTGCGTAACCGCGCCGGCATCGTGGGCGCGGCACTCGCGGCCGAGGACAACATCACTCCCTAAAAGTAGCTCCCCACACTGCCGAGCCAGTACCACGCTTAGGGGGTGGGGCTAGTGGCAGTACGGAGGGATACTTCTATATACTGGGCGGTTGTTCTTAACCGATGGCCGAACTATGGCCTCTCTTTGCGCCGCTGGTACGCACTACCGGCTAGCGTTTTCGCTGGCCACTAGGGCGAAACCGGCGGTTGCGTTGGTTAGTGATTCAGCGACACCACCCCATGGCGTCGCCGGCAATGCACAACCGCACACGAAGACACAGCGCTCGACACACCGCACACTTTGGGGAGATCTCCGAGTGTCACGACGAGCGAGACAGACGAGAAAGGGCGTACGTGGCAGCCACTGATCCTTCGGACACCGGCACTCCGGCCGAGGCTGGTTCCAAAGCAACAACTGGGCGTGATAATGCCACGGGAGGCACGACTGTGAAGAAGGCAACCGCTAAGAAGGTCGCACGCAAGGCAGCACGCAAGGCAGCCCCGCGCGCGGCCCGCACCGCTGACACCTCGACCTCGGCAGACACCACAGCCGCACGCAGCGAGGCAACCGCCCCCGCATCGAGTTCGACCGCCGCCGGCGGCGAGACCACGGACGCCCCCACCGCCGCGACAGCGACGAAGAAGGCAGCCAAAAAGACGGCGAAGAAGACCGCAAAGAAGAGCGCCAAAAAGACCGCTCGGAAGGCTGCGAAGAAGACCGCCAAGAAAACGGCCAAGAAGACCGCGAAAAAGACGGCAAAAAAGACAACTAAAAAGACCACGAAGAAGACGGCGAAGAAGTCGACTCGCAAGGCCACCGCTGCGGAAAAGGCTGTGGTGGATGAGGATCTCGAGGAGGATCAGCTCCACGAGCAGGACGTAGACACCGATCTCGACGATGCCGATGTGGACTACGATCCGGATAGCCCCGACTCCGAGGACGAACCCTTCGCCGAGGATGACGCCGATACCGACTCCGAGGACGAGAGTGCCGAGGACGAGGAAGAAGAAGATGATGGCTCCTCAGTGTGGGATGAGGACGAGTCCGCAGCCCTGCGCCAGGCCCGTAAGGATGCCGAGCTCACCGCCTCGGCAGACTCGGTTCGCGCCTATCTGAAGCAGATCGGCAAGGTGGCGCTGCTCAACGCCGAGCAGGAGGTCTCGCTCGCCAAGCGCATCGAGGCCGGGCTCTATGCCACCCACCGTCTTGAGCAGCTGACTGAGGCCTATGCCCAGGGCGATAAGGACGCCAAGCTCACCCCGGCTATGAAGCGCGACCTGCGCTCCATTGCCCGCGATGGCCGCAAAGCCAAGAACCACCTGCTCGAGGCCAACCTGCGCCTGGTGGTGTCTCTGGCGAAGCGCTATACCGGCCGCGGCATGGCGTTTTTGGACCTCATCCAGGAAGGCAACTTGGGCCTGATTCGTGCCGTCGAGAAATTCGACTACACCAAGGGCTATAAGTTCTCCACCTACGCCACGTGGTGGATCCGCCAGGCCATTACCCGCGCCATGGCCGATCAGGCCCGCACCATCCGTATCCCGGTACACATGGTGGAAGTGATCAACAAGCTCGGCCGCATCCAGCGTGAGCTACTGCAGGATCTGGGTCGCGAACCCACCCCGCAGGAGCTGGCGAAGGAAATGGACATCACCGAGGACAAGGTGATGGAGATCCAGCAGTATGCCCGCGAGCCGATCTCGCTGGATCAAACCATTGGTGATGAGGGCGATAGCCAGCTCGGTGACTTCATCGAGGATTCCGAGGCTGTGGTGGCCGTGGATGCGGTGTCCTTCACCTTGCTGCAAGACCAGCTGCAGGACGTGCTGCATACGCTCTCCGAGCGTGAGGCCGGCGTGGTGCGCTTGCGCTTCGGGCTGACCGATGGCATGCCGCGTACCCTCGACGAGATCGGCCAAGTCTATGGCGTGACCCGCGAACGCATCCGCCAGATCGAGTCCAAGACCATGTCTAAGCTGCGCCACCCCTCTCGTTCTCAGGTGCTGCGCGACTACCTCGACTAGACGCCCGCTTAAGATCAACGACTACGGCCCCTGCTACTACGCAGCGGGGGCCGTAGTCGTGTGTTCGAGGCTTATCACACTAGGGCGCAGCTGGCCCCGAATCGCGTTGCTCTGGCTGCCCAGCATCACTGCGGGGCTGCTCCGGCTGCATCTGGGGCTGGTGGCTGAAACGTGGCGGCAGCACCGGTGGCGCCGGTGGCTGCTGCCCGAGCGCTGCTGGGGAACCAGTCGCCATCGCCCCCTGCGGCGGGACGCCGGGGTGCGGCTGCGGGTGGCGGGCCCAATAGTCCGCGGCCAAGCCCTGCTTGCCATATGCCATGCGGCGGTGCAGCGTTTCCAGCGGGCCACGGCGCCCCATGAGCTGCAGCGCATAGGCTCCAAGGACTGTCACCGCCCAGATCGCCGCCGCCAAGCCGGTGGCCACGGCGGCACCGTCGCTCTGCCCCCATCCCAGCCCATAAGAGGCGACGAAGATGGTGGCGAGGAGGGACTGGGCCACATAGCCGGACATCGAACGCTGCCCCAGTGCCGCCACTGGCGCGATCCATATGGGCAGTGCGCGCTCATAGCTCATGCCCTGCGCCGTCTTTTCCGTGATCCGGCGCTGTATCGGGGCGCAGGCGAGAACGATAATCGCCACGATGCCCGGTCCGGTGATCACACCAAAGCCCGTATTGAGCACCATCCACGTCGCGAGACTCTCCTCGTTGCCCAATACGCCGATCGCGTTGAGCCCCATAGGCAGCCCCACCGCAAGCATCACCACGATGCCCGCAGCCGCCGCGATCCAGAGCGTGCGCCGATGCTCCTCTGGATGGGTGAGCACCCCGCGGCGTGCCCAGACGAATCCGAGCAGCATCAAGGGAAAGAGCATGGGGATCTCGGTACCCAGGTTCAGCGGCTGCAGCACCAGGAAGAGCGCGCCACCGCCGAGCTGAGAAAGATAGCTGTCGAGGAAGTTCGAGGCGAGCGGCATCCCACCCGATGCCGTGGTCTCGGGGCCGAAGAGATCAAACTGGGAATCGGCAATCATTAAGACAATGGCGATAATCAGATTGCCTATCATCCACATTGCCGATAACACCCCGGCGATAATGAGCAGGGTTTTATCCCGGAAGTTAATCATCAATGCCAGCAATGCCCCAGCTATGCCATAAAAGACCATGATGTCGCCGAAGTAGAGAAACACCATATGCACGGCGCCGAAGATAGCGAGCCACACATAGCGCATCGCGATAGTTTTCCGGGCTGCGCCGAGTGGGTAGCGTCGTCGAGCCAAAGACATGGCGATCAGGCCCACGCCGAATCCCAGCATGGTGGAAAACATCGGCAAGCCGCGCACGTGGGCCAGCATGGATCCAGCGACCACAGCGACCTTATCCGCCGTAGAGCCATCCACCACTCCCCCGAGTTCTTGGACGCTGGCCCCAGCGGGTCCAGCAAGCCACGTGGTGGTGAGGTTCGCGATCGCAATGCCTAAAAGGGTGAATCCGCGGGCGAGATCGGGGGCGAGCATGCGCACTGTCGTCGCGCTGCGCAGGGGTGGATCTGTCGGAGAGGACGCCGCAGTAGTCGGGGTACTCATCGCTGGTGACGCTCTTTCTGTTTCCTCGAAGGTGGGGGTTGGAAATAAGAAAAGCCGCGTGAGACGGACTCACGCGGCTGCTTCACGTACTTATTGATTCATGTAGTTCTCGATACAGGTTTCCATCTGATCCTCGGGAACATTCTGGCATTCTTCCACAACACCGCTGAGGAGGGTACCGAAGAAGATCGTAATCACAGCGACAATGACCAGCAGCAGCACGGAGATGACCACCGAAATGATGGACATGGTCACGCGGCGCTTCGGCCCCTGCATCTTGCGGCCCTTCACCCACGCGATAATGCCCAGCACGATGCCGGCAATGGCGAGGAATGGCGCAACCACTAGACCAACGACGGTGACCGCGAGAACCACGGCCGCGATGGACACACCCAGTGCCCACGGAGCGATCTTGTTCACCTGCTCCACGGGATAGCCGTAGTGGCCGCCGGGGTGAGCGCCCTGGTCAGAGTAGCCACCCTGATTGGGATACGCGCCCTGATTGGGGTAGCCGCCCGGGCCGGGATAACTGCCCTGCGTGGGATAGCCACTGGGATAGCCACTCTGGTCCGTCTGGCCGGAGTTCTGCACATCCCCAGAGAAGGAGTCACTCGAATTCGGCATCCGGTGCTGTGGCTGGTTATTCGGCCACTCGCCATCATGCCAAGCGTTGTTGGAGTTGCGATCGTTGTTGTCTGCCATATGAGTGTTGTCCTTCCAGACTGTATGCGGCCCTAGCGACGGGAGTACTTCTGAGAAACTATTCCACCTAGGGCACTGTTATCTACAAAAGTTTATCATTGCCTCAGCATCGCGATGGCATATTCACATTAAGCGCAGCTCCACACTCGGGTCCAGCGGGCGAAAGCTGCGCGGGGATTACCACTGGCGCAGGAAATTAATACGCGCCCGCAGCTGTTCCGCCGAACACAATGCCGTGGGTGGGCCGCCGCAGGCTCGCCGCGCTTCATTATGAATAGCGCCGTGTGGCCGACCCGTGCGGGAACTCGTAATCGAGACCACCGCATTAAGCTGCTTGCGCAGCTCGGGGATCAAAGCGGCGTCCTCATCCGAGCTTTCTGCGCTGCGTGTCGACGCCTGCTCGCTGCCCTGCATTCGCTCTGCCGACGAGGACGATGTCACCGGATGAGCAGCGGACTGCGCGGACTGGGACATCTCCTCGGCTTGGCGTTTTTTCAGCAGCTGCCGCATTTGCTCGGCATCGAGCAGCCCTGGGAGGCCGAGATAGTCTTGCTCGGCCTCGCCGATGCTGGCGGTGCCATAGGTGGAGCCGTCGAAAATGAGCGAGTCCAACTCGGCCTCGGCACCAAGAGACTGGTAGGAGGGATCCTCCTCGCCGGGCTCGTTCTTTTCTTTATTGGCCTCGGCGAGCAGCTCATCATCCCAGCCCTCCTTGGGCCGGTCGGGCTTGCCCAGCACGTGATCGCGGGAGACCTCGAGCTTTGCGGCCAGGTCGAGTAGCACGGGCACGGAGGGCAAAAACACCGAGGCGTTTTCGCCCGGCATGCGCGAACGCACGAAACGCCCGATGGCCTGAGCGAAGAACAGCGGCGTGGAGGCCGAGGTGGCATAGACGCCCACCGCGAGGCGCGGCACGTCCACGCCCTCGGAGACCATACGCACCGCCACCATCCACTCATCGGTGGAATTGGAGAATTCCTCGATGCGCTCGGAGGCGCCGGCTTCATCGGAGAGCACCACCGTCACCGGCGTGGAGGAGAGTTTTTCTAGGGCGCGGGCATAGGCGCGTGCCGCAGTTTTATTGGAGGCGATCACCAGCCCGCCGGCATCCGGCATGTTCTGGCGCAGCTGCCCCAACCGGGTGTGTGCCGCCTGCAGCACCGCGGGGATCCAATCCCCCTTCGGGTCGAGGGCGGTGCGCCAGGCGCGGGCGGTCTGTTCCGCATTCAGTGGCTCGCCGAGCCGAGCAGCGTATTCCTCGCCGGCACTATCGCGCCAGCGGGCCTCGCCCGAATAGGCCAAGAACACCACTGGGCGCACCACGCCGTCACGCAGCGCATTGGAGTAGCCATAGGTGTAATCCGCCGCCGATTTCAGGTTTCCTTCGCCATCGTCTTCGTAGCGCACGAAGGGGATGGCGGCATCGTCGGAGCGGAAGGGAGTACCGGTGAGGCACAGTCGCCGCTCCGCGTCGCGGTAGGCGGTGGCGATGCCATCGCCCCAGCTTTTCGCGTCGCCACCGTGGTGCACCTCGTCCAGAATCACCAAGGTGCGCTTATTGGTGGCCAGTTGATAGTGCTTATAGGGGTGCATGGCCACCTGGGCATAGGTAACCACGATGCCCTGATAGGAGGGGTTAATCGCGCCGCTATTGGAGAAGGCGGGGTCTAAGGTGATGCCATTACGTTGCGCCGAGCCCGCCCACTGCACCTTGAGGTGTTCGGTAGGAACAACCACGATCACGCGATCTACCGTGCGCTTATTGAGCAGCTCTGTAGCGAGCCGCAGCGCGAAGGTGGTTTTACCGGCACCCGGGGTTGCGACCGCAAGGAAGTCCTTGGGCTGGGTGCGCTCATATTTGGTGAGGGCGGCCTGCTGCCAGGCGCGAAGGTTAGCACTCACTTGCGGCGCAGACCTCGGAAAATCTGCTCGCAGTCGGGGCACACGGGAGAACCCGGCTTGGCTTGCTTGGTCACGGGAAAGGTTTCCCCGCACAGGGCCACAACCATTTTGCCGCTCACGGCGGAGTCGACAATCTGATCCTTCTTCACGTAGTGGAAGAACTTCGGCGTGTCGTCGTCGGTGCCGGTGTTCTCCCTGATGTCGGGACGCTCGATGGTAGTTGTCTGAGTACTCACCTGAACCATCATGCCCGAAAAGTGTCGTCTTCTCATCCTCCCCCGTAGGAGGAAGGGCTAGGCTTGAACACGATGACTGAAGATGAGGGAAACGTTGCTGAACCGGCCGAGGATCGCTCGGCCGAGGAGACGGCGTCGACACGCGGCCGCCTCAGCGCTCTGCGACGCCGCATGCGCAAAGCAGAGCTCATCACTGATGCCCGCCGCACCCCGGCACAAAACTATCGCCACCGTAAAACCGTGTACGCGATTTTGCAGGGTTCTCGTATCCCTTTTTTGTTCCTCAGCGCCGCCACCTATTTCTTTTGGGAGAATATGGTGGTCTCCGGTGTGCTTTTTGTGATCTCTACCCTGCTGCCGTGGGTGGCGGTGGTGATTGCCAATGGCGCCGGTGAGCCGGAAGATAAGCGGCATCCGCGCCAGTACAAACCGGAGGTGCGCCGCGCCCAGCGTGCCGCCGAACACCAGGCTCTGAATCAGCGCTCTACGCGCCGTGAGCTGGGACCGGGCACCGGCGAGTACATCATTATTGACGCAGACGACGACTAGACAAGGCCTTTGTAGTGACTACCTCTCTCGCCGCGCGCGTGGGTGCCGATCTGGGCGATGTATGCGCCCGCATCGGCTATAGCCACGCCGGTATTGCCAGCTCCCTCGGCCCCGCCGCCTTCGCCGCCCTTGGCCGCGGCGAGCCTGCCGCGGTGCGCCGCGTATTAGCCTCCACCGCGCTGCACGACGCCATCCGGCTCTTTATTCTGCACGACCCCCTTCCCCGCGCACGCTGCGAGACCCTGCTGAGCAGGTCGCTTATCGACGCCCTCCTCGAGCTGTCCTGGGCCGAAGAGGACACCGCCGGTCTGCGGGTGCTCATTGATGTCCGCCCCATCGACCGCGGCAAGCGTGGTGGTCTGGTGTTTTCCGATATGGATGCCTCCATGGTGGAGCACATCCCCGGCAAGGATCATGTGCTCGGTGTGGGTGCGGCCTCGTTGTCTCTGGCGGAGGCCGTGCCGCGCTCAGCGGTGTCGAGCGTGCTCGATCTTGGTTGCGGCTCGGGGGTGCAGCTGGTGCTGCAGGCCGACTATGCAGAGAATCTCACCGGCAGCGATATCTCGGAGCGGGCGCTGCGCTTTGCCCACGCCACTCTGGCGGCATCGGGGGTGGATGCGGAGCTGCTGCAGGGGCCGTGGTTCGAGCCGGTGCAGCAGCGTCATTTTGAGCGCATCGTGGCCAATCCGCCTTTCGTGGTGGGGCCTGCGGCCATTGCACACGTCTACCGTGATTCTGGCGCCGAGCTCGATGGCGCCACCGAGCTCGTGGTGCGCCAGGCCTGCGAGCATCTCGAAAAAGACGGCAGCGCCCACCTCGTGGGGGCATGGGTGTTGAACGCAGACAGCTGGGCGCAGCGCGTGAGCTCGTGGGTGCCGCCCACCGGCTATGCCGTGTGGGTGCTCGAGCGCGATCGCGTGGATGCGCCGCGCTACGTCTCCACCTGGTTGAAGGATGAATCCATCGACCCACGCAGCGAGGAGGGGCAACGCCGCACCGAGCAGTGGCTCTCCCACTTCGATGCCCACGGCGTCACGGGAGTGGGCTTCGGCTTCATTCATATCCAACGGCTCGCGGAGGACACCCCGAGCGAGGTGATGTGTGAGGATTTCTCGGCCGCCTCCACTACTGGTTTGGGCGAGGAGGTCGAGGAGTATTTCCTCCGCACCTCCTGGCTGCGCGAACAAGATGCCAGCTCCATGCTGTCGAGCCGTTATCAGCTGCGTCCCGGGGTCTGCATCGATCGCATCAGTCGCGCCGACACCGAATCCGGTATCGGGATGAAGGCCGAAAGCATCCATATCGCCCGCACCGAGGGCCCCCGCTTTAGCCACGAAATCGACGAGGCCGTCGCCTCCCTCGTCGCTGGGCTGCACCCACAGGGTCTGCCCCTTGCGGAGATCGTGGAACTCTACGCGGCCACCGAAGAGATCGATCCCACGGAGATCGTGCAGCCGGTCATCGCCGTGATGGTGGATCTTATCCGCCACGGCCTGGTGCTTCCCGCCGAGTTGCTCGCCGACTAAGACCATCCACCCCACCTACGGCTGAAGGAGTTATATCGCCATGAAAGCAGTATTGACCCGCGTCACCGAGGCCGCCGTCACCGTCGAGGGCCGCACCGTCGGCGCTATCGACTGCCCCACAACCGGTGGGCTCTTGGCCCTCGTGGGAGTCGCCCGCGACGACACCGACGCCGATGTGGAACTCATGGCCCGCAAGATCGCTGAACTTCGGATTCTCGACGGCGAGCGCAGCGTGGAGTCCTGCTCCGCCCCGGTATTGCTCGTCAGCCAATTCACCCTCATGGGGCGGACGAAAAAGGGGCGGCGTCCCTCGTGGTCCGATGCGGCGGGCGGCGCCGAGGCCGAGCCGCGCATCGCGGCGATTGCCGCGCTCCTCCAGCAGCGGGGCATCCCTGTAGAAACCGGACAATTCGGTGCCTATATGAAAGTGTCCTCCGTTAATGATGGCCCGTTTACGGTGTTGGTGGACACCACATCATAGGTAACTAACCACAAATAGGGGGAGCGAGGTGAACGCATCACCCCAGCTCGCAGCGTAGGGGCAGCAGTTTTGCTAGCGGTGGAACTAAATCGGTCGTCGTGGCGTTAAACAAAATGACATTCTCGATGGAGCAGGAGGCGCCAATGAGCTCTGCAGCTGAAGCCGCACGAGCGACCGATAACGAAGCCGGTGATACCCGAGGACGACGCAATCAGACGAATGACAATCCTGCCGCCGATCTCGTCCGTGTGTATCTCAATGGTATTGGCAAGACCGCGCTGCTCACCGCCGAAGACGAAGTAGAACTGGCCAAGGCGATCGAGGTTGGCCTTTATGCCGATTATTTGCTGAAAAACAGCACCGATCTCACCCGCGCGAAAAAGCGCGATCTGAAGATCTTGGCCAAGGAAGGGCGCAAGTCGCGCGCCCACCTGCTCGAGGCGAATCTCCGCCTCGTGGTCTCATTGGCTAAGCGCTACACCGGTCGCGGTATGCCGCTTTTGGATCTGATCCAGGAGGGAAACCTCGGGTTGATCCGTGCCATGGAAAAGTTCGACTACGCCAAAGGTTTTAAATTCTCCACCTACGCCACTTGGTGGATTCGCCAAGCCATTACTCGTGGCATGGCGGATCAGTCCCGCACCATCCGCCTACCCGTGCACTTGGTGGAGCAGGTAAATAAGCTCTCCCGCATCAAGCGCGAGCTTTACCAGCACCTCGGCCGCGAGGCCACCAATGAGGAATTGGCCGAAGAGTCCGGCATTGATGAGGCCAAGATCGAGCTGTTGCTCCGCCAATCCCGCGATCCGGTGAGTCTCGACATGCCGGTGGGCGCCGATGAAGAAGCCCCCTTGGGCGACTTCATTGAAGACTATGACGCCACCGATGCCGAGACCGCCGTGGTGGCCTCCTTGCGGCACTCCGATATTCGCGCGGTACTCGGTACTCTCGAGCAGCGCGAGCAGGATGTGATCAAGCTGCGCTATGGCTTGGACGATGGCGTGCCCCGCACCCTCGATCAGATCGGGCGCCGCTTCGGGCTCTCCCGGGAGCGCGTCCGCCAAATCGAGCGGGAAGTCATGTCGAAGCTGCGCGACGGCGACCGCGCCGACAAGCTACGCGCCTACGCGCTCTAGACGCAGAGGGACTCACGCTGGGCCGCCACCGGCCCCAGCGCGCGTCTCTGCAACGGATAGCTGCACGCAGTAAGCTAGATTAAATTACAGGGACTAACAATTGTGATGTCCTCTTATCGCCACAGACCATGGGGCTATAAGAGGAGCGAACAGAGAAGGGCTATAGCTTCGTGAAGGATCTTGTCGATACCACCGAGATGTATTTGCGGACGATCTACGAGCTCGAAGAAGAGGGCATTATTCCCCTTCGAGCACGCATCGCCGAGCGTTTGGAGCAGTCCGGCCCCACCGTGAGCCAGACGGTAGCCCGCATGGAGCGCGACGGGCTGGTGGTGGTCGCCAATGACCGCAGCCTCCATTTGACCTCCGATGGCCGCCAGCGGGCGATCGCGGTGATGCGCAAGCATCGCCTCGCTGAGTGCCTTCTTACTGACGTCATTGGCTACGACATCGAGAAGGTTCACGATGAGGCCTGCCGCTGGGAGCATGTGATGAGCGACGAGGTCGAGCGCCGCCTGCTGGACGTGCTGCCCAATGTGGACCGCTCCCCCTTCGGCAACCCGATCCCAGGTCTTGATCGTCTGGGCCGCCGCGAGCACGTCGAACCGGATCACGGCACCCGCATCGTGGACTTGGCAGAAAACACCGATCACAAGGTGCGGATCGTGCAGGTCAATGAGATCCTCCAAGTCAATGATGACGAGATGAAGCGCCTGATCGCCGCGGGAATTTGCACCGGAAGCGCGGTCACGGTCTATCACGACCGCAATGGCGTTACGTTCAAGACCGAGGATAAAGAGGTACGCCTCTCCCCTGCCTTGAGTCACGCCGTGCGAGTCGAAAAGGCCTAGTCCCTCACGTAGTTGTATTCACTTTTCTCCGCCCCTCGTCGGTGCCATTGTGGTGCCCGCGCGGGGCGGAGAGCTATGTGTACGGTCGCGCTGCGTAGTGTGAGCAGCGCCCTATCGGCAGACGTCCGACGTGTAACTGAGAATGAGTAGGCTGGAGTCTATGAACATTCTGGTCACTGGAGGCGCCGGCTACGTAGGTAGCGTGTGCGCTCAGGTTTTCATTGAACAAGGACATTCCGTCACCGTCATCGACAACTTCTCCACCGGAAACCGCGAGGCTGTGCCCGCCGAGGCCACACTCGTGGAAGGCGATGTTCGCGATGTCGCTGCCACTGTGCTCCGCGAGCACAACATCGACGCCGTGGCCCACTTCGCGGCCCGCTCGCTCGTGGGCGAGTCTGTGGAAAAGCCCGAGGAATACTGGCAACACAATCTCGTCACCACTCTCGCGCTTCTCGACGCCATGCGCGAGAACGGGGTGAACAATCTGGTGTTCTCCTCCACCGCCGCCACCTACGGCGAGCCGAAGACAGTGCCCATCACCGAGGACATGCCCACCGCCCCCACCAACCCCTACGGCGCGACCAAGCTGTCCATCGACTACGCGATCACCAGCTACTGCCACGCCTATGGCCTGGGGGCAACCAGCCTGCGCTACTTCAATGTGGCGGGGGCCTATGGCACGATCGGCGAAAACCGCGAGGTGGAAACCCACCTCATCCCGCTGGTGCTGCAGGTGGCGCTGGGCCACCGCGATAAGATCATGATCTTCGGCGATGACTGGCCCACCGAGGATGGCACCTGCGTGCGCGACTATATTCACATCCGCGATCTCGCGGACGCACACCTTTTGGCACTGGAGTCCAATAGCTCTGGCGAGCACCGCATCTTCAACCTGGGCTCGGGTGAAGGCTACTCGGTGGCCCAGGTGATCGATGCCTGCCGCGAGGTGACCGGCCACCCGATCCCCGCCGAGGTCGCACCCCGGCGCGCCGGTGATCCCGCTACTCTCATCGCTTCCTCGGCCAAGGCGATGGACCAGCTCGGCTGGACCCCCACCCGCACAGATCTGCGCACCATTGTCCAGGATGCGTGGTCCTTTACCTCGCAGCTGGGAGATCGGGCCTATAGTGCGCGGCGATAACGAGCGTGTCTGCGCCCTAGCACTCCCATAGCGCAGAGCGATAGCGAGAGGCGGCAGCCCAGTGTGGTTGCCGCCTTTCGCGCTGTCAGGGCCTGGCTCGGCCGCCTCGATTCGAGCCAGCGGTGGCTCTCTCCGCTAGGGCTAGCTGCATCGGGCGCGGTGAATGCCGACGCTGGAGCACAGCTGCTCGGCGGCCTCGGTGCAGGCGGTGACCGAGTCTGTGATGAGCCCGTGCATATAGGCATTAAAGAGCAGTTGGGCCAGGGTGTGTCCCTGCTCTTCTTCTTGGGCGCAGCCCAATGCGGCGGGCACGACTGTCATCCACTGTCGGGCTGCGGCTTCGAGGGCGAGCAGGCTGAGTGCATTGGCCCGAATCGTGCCGGAAAAGACGTGCGCGGCTGCCTGAAGGGCGCGGTAGAGCACCATGGATGAGGTGTTGCCGACCGCGACGATGGCCATATCTCGGAGGGCGCGATCGGCGAGACAGGATCCCAGCAGCTCGAGGAAGGCAAGATCCTCTTTGATCTCCTCCACCGTGACCTCGGCGGGCAGTTGATCGAGCGCGGCGAAGAACTCCTCCACGAGCGCATAGGGGGCGCTGTCTTTGTCCTCGCTGTCGTAGAGATCCATCACTTTGTTCTCCAGCGCCCAGGACCAGAGGCGGGACTGCTCCTCGGAGATAGCCTCGGTATCGCGTCGGAATTGCCCAAGGAAACTCTCGCGATCCAGCTCCGGTAGCTCTTCGCCGCGGGCGATGAGTTCCCGCATCGATGAGGTGCGCTCCAGCGGTGGGATCACATCATCGCGCAGATGGTGCTTCCAGGAGGAGATCGCTGCGACGGTATCGGAGACGAACTCTAAACGCACCTGCTCGCCTGCGGCGATCTCATAGGTGGACCACAGGGCCCCGAGCGGAATCTCAGCAGCGCGGCAGTGTGTGTCCACCTGCTGGGCGAGTGCACGGCTATTGCCCTGGCGGACGATGAAAGCAAGGAAGAAATCACTATCGAGGGCGTCGAGAGTCTCGGAGATGGCGTCGATACGCTCGAGATCGCTGAGGCTTAAGCGCGCGATGGGACCGGAGGTGACCGTGGCTGTCGTCTGCCCAGGCTGCGGGGAGTTGAGGTGGAAGCCGGCCAGCACGAGGGAGTCCTGCGGGAAGAAGCCGAGGGTGGCGGGGATGGAGGCGAGAAAGGAACCGGGAGAGAAATGCTGTGTGCTCATGGCAGGTATCGTTGCCGAGGATCGCGCGGACGACAGCCCCTATGCCCGTTTTCGGCGCTGTGCTGTGGATGGCGCAGAGTTATCCACAGCCTCCCGTGTGGCCGCAGTCCTGCCAGTGGGGTGAGATGCGCTATGGTTATCCGGCTATGCGGTATGCGAAAATAGCGCCACCGACGCGCACCCTGCGAAGACCCGCACTGGGAATAGCAGGCGCGGCTCTGGCGTTGTTGCTCACATCAGGACAGCATCCGCACGGTGCTGGACGCGTTAGCGGGAGAGAAAAACACTAAGCTAATAACACAGGCGTAACTAACGCGCCGGCAGGTGTGTTCCGCCCGCTCTATGACCTAAGGAGGCACGATGGCACGAGACGATTTCTCGATGTACGAACTGGAGTACCCTTCTCCAGAGCTGTCTTCCTCCGCCGAGCGAGACAGCGATGGCGATAGCACTCCGGGGCTGACGATGTTGATTGCTTTGGAGGGCTACGCTGATGCTGGCCGCGCCGTGGAGATGGTATCGCGGCATTTGCTCTCCGCCTTGGACCATCGCCTCATTGCCTCGTTTAACAATGATGAGCTCATTGACTATCGTTCCCGCCGCCCGCCGGTGGCGATCGATCAGCAGCGCGTAGTCGAGATCGATGATCTCAAGCTCACGCTCAATGTGGTGCGCGATACTACCGGCCGGTCCTTTCTGCTGCTCTCCGGCCCGGAGCCGGATTTGCGCTGGCAGGCGTTTAGCAAGGCTGTGGCCGATCTGGCGGAGCGCTATGGTGTGGAACAAACTATTGCGCTCTACGCTGCCCCCATGTCGGTGCCGCATACCCGCCCACTGATTGTGTCGGCCCACGGCAATGATCCGCAGCTGGTTCAGCCGCTCTACACCATGGATTCCCAGATCATCGTGCCCGGCGCGGCGGCACTGCATATCGAGCGGCTGCTCAATAAGCGGGGCCGCAATGTGGCCGGCTATACCGCGCATGTGCCGCACTATGTCTCCGCCTCGGAGTATCCGGAGGCCGCGTTGAGTCTTTTGCACGCCATTGGTGATGTCGGTGAGCTGGTGCTGCCGCTGAAGTCCTTGCAGGCCGATGCCGAGCGGGTCAAGCGCGATTTGGCGGAGCAGACGTTTAACTCCCAGGAGATTCAGCAGGTGGTCTCCTCCCTGGAGGAGCAGTACGACGAGCAGCTGGCGCGCTTCCGCGAAGCTAATCCCCAAGCGCTGATTCCCCGGAACGTGGAGATTCCCTCCTCCGAGGAGCTGGGGGCGGAGTTTGAGGAGTTTCTTGCCTCCGTTGCCAGCGATGCCTCGGCTGCCGCCGACAGCGAGGACAGCGCCCAGGACGCCGCCGAGGATGGGCAGCCCCGCACCCGCTGGCAGGCCATGCTGGAGCGTCTCGGCGGCGAGGAGCACAGTATGTATCACGCCGAGCCTCAGCAGGAGGAGCCCCAGCCGGGCGCGGAGGACTCCGTTGCGGAGGATTCCGGCGAGGAAGCCGATAGCGGCGAGGGCGATAGCGAGTCCCACTAAGCGGGCGGACGCCCCGCAGCTACCCTTCGCGCTTGGCTGCGAGGGGCCTGCGGCACCGCGGCAGCGAGGCTAGGTAGTCTGAGTAAGTGTGAAAACGACGCTAACTCAGTTCCTGCCGGATCTCGCCGAAGTACCCGAGTCGCTGCTTGATGAATCAGTATTCGATTCCTATCTGCGCTGGGTAGACGATAGCGGGATGAGCCTCTACCCCGCCCAGGAGGAAGCGTCGCTGGGGATTCTCGCCGGCGATAATGTTATTCTCGCCACCCCCACGGGCTCGGGTAAGTCCATGGTGGCGATCGCCGCGGCCTTCATCGCGATGGCCCGTGGCCAGCGCTCCTACTACACCGCCCCCATTAAGGCGTTGGTGAGCGAGAAGTTCTTCGCCCTCTGCGATATTTTCGGCCCCGAGCAGGTGGGGATGATGACTGGCGATGCCACCGTCAATGGCTCGGCGCCCATCATCTGCGCGACCGCGGAGATCGTGGCCAATATCGCCCTCCGCGATGGCGCGGATGCCGCCATCGACCAGGTGATCATGGACGAGTTCCACTACTACTCCGATCCCCAACGCGGCTGGGCGTGGCAGGTGCCGCTACTCGAGCTGCCCAAGGCCCAGTTTTTGTTAATGTCCGCCACCCTGGGCGATACCACGCACCTAGAAAAGGATCTCAGCGAGCGCACTGGCCGCGATACCACCCTGGTCGCCGGGGCGACGCGGCCAGTTCCGCTGGAGTTTTCCTATGTGTATACCCCGGTACACGAGACCATCGAGAAGCTGATCTCGCAGGACAAAGCCCCCATCTATGTGGTGCACTTCACCCAACGCGAGGCCACCGAGCGCGCCCAAGCGCTGACCTCGCTGAAGGTCATTAACGATGAGGAAAAGAAAAAGATCGCCGAGGAGATCGGCTCCTTCCGCTTCTCTACCCGTTTTGGCACCACCTTGTCCTCGCTGCTGCGCAAGGGCATCGGCATTCACCATGCCGGCATGCTGCCGAAGTATCGCCGCCTCGTCGAACGCCTCTCCCAGACCGGGCTCTTAAAGGTCATCTGCGGCACCGACACCCTAGGTGTGGGCATCAACGTGCCCATTCGCACCGTGTTGATGACGGGGCTGGTGAAATTCGACGGCCAGCGCCAACGCCTCGTGAAATCGCGGGAATTCCACCAGATCGCCGGGCGCGCGGGCCGGGCCGGCTTCGACACGGTGGGCACCGTGGTTATTGAAGCGCCGGAGCATGAGATCGAAAACTATAAGCTGCGCAAGCGGGCCGGCCAGGATGAGGCGAAGCTGAAGAAGCTCCGCAAAAAGGCTGCCCCGAAGGGCGAGGTGACGTGGACGGACACCACCTATGAGCGGCTTATCGACGCCGAGCCGGAGAACATGCACTCCCAATTTAGGGTGTCGCACTCCATGCTGCTCAACCTGCTCGCCCGCGAGGGCGATGGGCTCCACCACATCACGGAGTTGATCCGGCGCACCCATGACCCGCGCGCTAAACAGAACACCGAGTTACTTACCTCTATCGACTTGATTAAGGGCTTGGTGGCGACAGGTATCGTCGATAAGCATGCGGGGAGTGGCCCGCATGAGGAGCGCTATCAGCTCACCGCCGAGCTGCAGCGAGACTTTGCGCTCAACCAGCCTCTGGCGCCCTTTGCCATCGCCGCACTGGAGGTACTGGACCCGGAATCGGAGACCTTCGCACTCGATGTGATCTCGGTATTTGAGGCGATTCTGGAAAATCCCCGACAGCTGCTGGTCGGCCAGGAACGCGCCGCGCGCGGGGCGGAGATTCAGGCGCTCAAAGCGGAGGGCTACGACTATCACGATCGCATGGCGATGATCGAGGAGATCACCTATCCGCAGCCGCTGAAGGAGCTGCTGGAGCAGACCTACGACACCTATGCCGAAACCCAGCCCTGGGTAAAAGAGTTTGAGTTAAAGCCGAAGTCTGTGGTGCGGGAAATGATCGACAAGGCCATGACCTTCTCCGATCTCGTCTCCACCTATCAGCTGGCCCGCTCGGAAGGCGTGGTGTTGCGCTATCTCACCGATGCGTGGCGCACCCTCGAGCACTCGGTACCGCCGGAATACCGCACCGAGCAGGTGGACGACATCATTGTGTGGCTGGGCGAGCTGGTGCGCCAGGTCGATTCCTCGCTCTTGGATGAGTGGGCCCACATGGCCGATCCCGACCAGCCCATCGATCAGGACACCGTAGATCAGCAGGTGGCCTTCGGGGTGGAGGATCCGAGCGCGCTCAGCGCGAATCGCCGCGCCTTCACCATCATGGTGCGCAATTACTTCTTCCGCCTCACTCAGCTCTTCGCCTATGAGGAGGAGGACGCCCTCGCCCAGATGGTCGACTATCTCGACGAGGCCCCCGACTTCCCCGCTGCCATGGACGCCTATTTCGACGAGTACGCGGACATGGATGTGGGCCCAGAGGCGCGCGGCCCCGAATACTTCCACCTCAGCCAGAATGGGCGCAGCTGGTCGGTGCGGCAAATATTCAAAGACCCCGAGGGCGATAACTCCTTCGCGCTCCAGGGCGTCGTGGATCTCGATGCCTCCGATGCGGCCGGCGAGGTGCAGCTCAGCGCCCTAGAGATCGACTACCACTAAACAGCACCCGCCGGAGAGAGACCACCGCGCTCGCCTCGGACCACGAACGGTACTGGGCAGCGCGGTGTCCGTGTGTAGACACACAAAAGACGACGCTCCATCGGTGGTGATGGGCGTCGTCTCGGTGCGAGAATCGGCTCTTAGCGAGCAGCCTCAATCTCTACAGCTTGGGCAACAGCCTGGACGGTGGCGGCGACCTTCACGGCCTCCCAGACCTGTTCCTTGGTCAGGCCCTCTTCGCGCACGGTCTTGTCGTGGGCGACAGAGCAGTGCTCGCAGCCGTTGATGGTGGACACGGCGAGGGAGTACAGCTCGAAATCGGCCTTATCGATGCCCGGCTTCGCGATGATGTTCATGCGCAGACCGAACTTCACCTTGGCGTAGTCATCGCCCAGCCAGCCCTTGGCGCGGTAGGCAACGTTATTCATCGCCATGATGGTGGCGGAGCCCAAGGCGGCGTCGAAAGCCTCCTCGGAGAGGTGCTCCTTGGCCTCGTCGGCGATCTCGGAGAACACCGTCTCGTTGCGGGTAGCGGCGGCGGAGGCCACGAGGGCGCCCCACAGCTGCTGCTCGTTGAGCTCAGAGGTGCGGGTCAAAGAACCCAGGTTGAGCTTGACGTCCTTGGCGTAATCGGGCAGGGACGAACGCAGGTTATCAATCGACATCTATTACTTCAGACCTTCCTGGAGCACGTCCATCTTGTTGATGTTCTTGGTGGGGTCATTAGCTTCCCAGTTGCAGGCGCAGACCTCTTCGGACTGCAGAGCGTCGAGGGCACGCAGCACCTCGTCGACGTTACGGCCCACAGCGTCCGGGGTCACGGACACGAACTGGATCACACCATCGGGATCGATGATGAAGGTGGCGCGGTCAGCGACACCATCAGCGTTTTCCACACCGAGGGTGCGGATAAGCTCGTGCTTGACGTCGGAGAACATCGGGAAAGGAACGCCCTTGAGCTCCGGGTGGGTGGCACGCCAGTTGAAGTGAGCGAACTCGTTATCGGTGGAGCCGCCCAGCACCTGGGTGTCGCGATCCAGGAACTCCTCGTTCAGCTTGCCGAAGGCAGCGATCTCGGTCGGGCACACGAAGGTGAAGTCCTTGGGGTAGAAGAACACAACCTTCCACTGACCCTCGTACTTGTCGAGGGAGACAGTCTCGAAATAATCCTCGGGAGAGGTGGCGTTGGCCTCGTGCAGGTCGCCGCCCTTAAGAGCAGTGAGCTCGAACTCAGGGAACTTTTCTCCAACGGTCATGATAGCCATGTGTTTTCCTCCAAATATCGCTGATGCGATGTAGCAATGTACAAGCGGTGCAGACAGCCGTGATGGTGACTGCAGTGCAGACAACAACTGTCCGCGGGCTTTAATTGCAACTCCGATGGCCGCGGCTGACGCCCCTTCACCCGAACGTGAGGCATATCACCTCTGTCTGGCTCTGGTAGCCGCCGCATCGTGGCGAACGCGCCGCTCTCTAGGCTTTTTACCCTCCCATTGCTGGGAAAAAGCAGCTCGCTCTCACGGGATGCAGTGGGCTTATAAGCTCCTGCCCCGCCATCTGCGTTGCTGCCATAAGTATGCCACATATTCCGCTGGCGTCAAGAAGTAAAACTTTTCGTCTTGTTATAGAGTAATAAGCATGAACAATAAAGACTACCGCCCGACCCTTGCGCAGCTGCGCACCTTCGTCACCATCGCGGAAAAGCGGCACTTCGGCATCGCCGCCGCCAAGCTCAACATCTCTCAGCCTTCCCTCTCCCAAGCGCTCGCCGCTCTCGAATCTGGGCTCGGAGTACAGCTGATCGAACGCTCCACCCGTAAGGTCATCGTCACCCCGATCGGCGCGAAACTGCTTCCCTTCGCCAAGGCCACCTTGGAGCAGGCCAATTCCTTCCTCTCCCAGGCACGCGGCGCCGATGGGCCACTCCAAGGTCCCTTAACGATTGGCATTATTCCCACCGCCGCGCCCTATCTCTTGCCTGAGCTGCTCACCTTGCTCTATCGGGACTATCCCGAACTGGAGCCACGCATCGTCGAAGATCAAACCCACTATCTCGAGGCCATGCTCCGCGATGGCCAGATCGACTGCGCCCTGCTGGCCACCCCAGTCAGCCGCAGCGGTCTCGAAAGCTATTCCCTCTACGACGAGGACTTCGTGATCGCCGTGAACGAAAACGATCCCTTGGCCGGCCGCACTGACGTCACACTGTCGTCGTTGAAACAGCTACAGCTTCTCTTGCTTGACGACGGCCATTGCCTGCGCGATCAGATCATTGATCTCTGTCGCGTGGCCAAGACTGACCCAGAAGATCAATCCTCGACCTTCACCCGCGCCACCAGCCTCACCACGGTGCTGCAGTGCGTGGGTGCCGGTTTTGGCTCCACCCTTATCCCCGCCTCCGCTCTGAAAGCTGAGGGCGGCCGGCAAGGCGTGGCCATCGCCCACTTCGCCCCCTCGGTGACAGCACAGCGCACCATGCGCTTGGTCTATCGCTCCTCCTCCTTCCGCAGCGAGGACTTTAGCGCGCTCGGCAAGGAAATCACCCGCGCCTACCAGGCCACGGTCGGCACCACCGACGAAGCCGCCAGGGCGGACTCGCCTAGCGCCTGAGATGACTACGGGGTGCGGGCTACTCGCCCCTGGATGCAGCTAGTGGCTAGAATCTAAGTTCTTATGCCTCGCTCTGAACACGGATCCCCTGCAGCATCGTCCTCCGCGCCGAGTAAGAAGGAGCTGCTCGCGCGGCTTGAGAACGTATCGCTTGCCGCCGAGCGCTCTTTCCGGCGGCGACTGCGCAAGGCCCGCTCCCCACGAGCGTTGAACGCGATTGCCGCCGATATCGACTCTGCCGAGCTCTCTGTGCTCGCCATCGATGAGCGAGTACCGGCGCTGAACTATCCCGAGAGCCTGCCCGTCTCTGCCCGGCGCGAGGACATCAAGGAGGCCATCCGCGATCACCAGGTGGTGATCATCGCGGGTGAAACCGGTTCGGGTAAAACCACCCAGATCCCGAAGATGTGTCTCGAGCTCGGCCGGGGTCGGCGCGGGCTCATCGGCCATACCCAGCCGCGGCGTTTGGCGGCGCGCACCGTGGCTGAGCGTATCGCCTCCGAACTCGATCAACAGATTGGCGACTCGATTGGCTATGCCATCCGCTTCGATGATCGCGTCTCGGAGACCACTGCGGTCAAGCTGATGACCGACGGTATCCTGCTGGCCGAGATGCAGCGCGACCGCTATCTCAACGCCTATGACACGATCATCATCGATGAGGCCCATGAGCGCTCGCTGAATATCGACTTTCTGCTCGGCTATCTCAAACGCCTGCTCCCGAAGCGCCCGGATTTGAAGGTGATTATCACCTCCGCCACGATCGACCCCGAGCGTTTCGCCACGCACTTTGGTGGTGAGTCCACTCCTGCCCCCATCATTGAGGTCTCGGGGCGCACCTACCCGGTGGAGATCCGCTATCGGCCCCTGGAGATCACCCAGGGCGAGAAAACCATCGATATTGATCCCCTCGATGGATTGCTCGAGGCGATTGAGGAATTAATGCAGGAGGGACCGGGCGATATCCTGTGTTTCTTTCCCTCCGAGCGCGATATCCGCGACGCCATGGAGGCCATCGAGGCCAAGCGCTATCGCGGCCTGGAGGTCACTCCCCTCTTCGGCCGACTTTCGAATGCCGAGCAGCATCGCGTGTTCTCCCCGCATGCGGGACGACGCATCGTTCTTGCCACCAATATCGCCGAGACCTCCCTCACCGTGCCCGGTATTCACTATGTGATCGACACCGGCACGGCCCGTATTTCTCGCTATTCCACCCGCACCAAGGTGCAGCGGCTTCCCATCGAGGAGATCTCTCAGGCAAGCGCTCGCCAGCGTTCGGGCCGCTGTGGCCGTGTCGCTGAGGGTATTGCGATCCGACTCTACTCGGAGCAGAATTTCCTCTCCCGCCCCGAGTTCACTGACCCGGAGATATTGCGTACCAACCTCGCCAGCGTCATCTTGCAGATGGCGTCGTTAAGGCTGGGCGCGATCACGGAGTTTCCCTTCGTGCAAGCACCGGAGTACAAGGCGATTCGCGATGGTTTGATGCTGCTGCACGAGCTCGGGGCGCTCGAGCAGGGGGAAAAGGACGGCAACCCGATCCTCACCCCCATCGGCCGGCAGCTGGCGCGGATCCCCTTGGATCCCCGCTTGGCACGCATGCTTATTGCGGGCAATGAGCGCGGCGTCGCCCGCGATGTCATGGTGCTCACGGCCGCACTGACTATTCAGGACGTGCGGGAACGGCCCCTCGAGAAGCAGGCCCAAGCCGATCAGGCCCACGCCCGCTTCAAGGACACGAGCAGTGATTTTCTCAGCCTGCTCAACCTGTGGGACTATATCCAGGCTTCGCGGGCGGAGCTCTCGGGCAATAAGTTCCGCAAGAAAATGCAGAGCGAGTATCTGCACTATATGCGTATCCGCGAGTGGTGGGATCTGGTGCGCCAGCTGGAGCAGGTGGCTCGCCAGCTGGGCTGGAAGCGCCACGACGCCCCCACCGAGCCGCAGGCCACCGCCGAGGAAGTCATCGCCCGAAATAAGGACACAGAGCATCGCGATGTCACGGGTATTCACATGAGTATGCTCGCCGGTTTGCTCTCGCATATCGGTGTGCGCGAGGAGAAAACCAAGGAGTATCTGGGCACCCGCACCACCCGCTTTCGGATTTTCCCTGGCTCGCATGTGGCGAAAAAGCAACCGGCCTATGTGATGGCCGCTGAGCTGGTGGAGACCTCCCGGCTATGGGGGCGCACCGTGGCGGAGATCGATCCGCGTTGGGTGGAAAAGCTAGCCAAAGATCTCCTGCGCCATCAGTATTCTGAACCGCATTGGTCCTCGAAGCGGGCCGCCGCGATGGTCTATCAGCGCTCCACGCTGTGGGGTGTGCCCGTGGTGGTTGACCGGCTCACGGCCTATCACACGGTCGATCGGGCCGCGGCGCGGGATATGTTTATCCGCCACGCCCTCATCGAGGGCGACTGGAACACCCATCACGAGTTCTTCCACTCGAATGCCGCCAAGCTCGACGAGGCCTCCCATCTCGAGGCGAAGGCCCGCCGCCGCGACATCGTGGTGGACGAGGACACTCTCTTCCGCTTCTATGATGAGCGTCTGCCCGAGGATGTGACCACGGGCCCGAGTTTCGATGGCTGGTGGAAGCGCAAGCGGCGCGACGCCGCCGACTATTTGGATTTCGATCCGGCCAAGCTGGTCAACCCCGACGCCGAGGATGTGGCCGAGGAGGCCTTCCCCGATAAATGGCAGCAGGGCTCGCTGGTATTCGACCTCAGCTACGAGTTCGAGCCGGGCTCCGAGTTCGACGGCGTGACCGTGCGTATCCCCATCCCCGTACTCGCCGGCGTCGAGGCCGCCGAGTTCGCGTGGCTGGTACCCGGCCTGCGCTCCGAGCTCATCACCGAGCTTTTGCGTAGCTTGCCGAAGCATCTCCGCCGCAGCGTCGTCCCCGCACCCACCTTCGCCGAAAGGGTACTGCCCAGCCTGGTGCCCTATACCTCTACCGTGACCCAGCAGCTGGCCGAGGGGCTGAACAAGCTCGGCGCCACCGGGATTAATCCCGGCGATTTCTCCTTCGAGAAACTGGATCCGCATCTGCGCATGACCTTCGCCGCCATCGATAAGCGGGGAAAGATCGTGGATCACGATAAGGATCTGGAGGCGTTGAAGAAGCGTCAGGCCGGCCGGATTCAGTCCTCGGTGCGCAAGCGCGCCCACTCCCGTGCTGCCGCTCCCGTGCACAGCTGGGATAAAGACTCGATTGGTGAGATCGCGGAAACGCACGACACCCGGGTGGATGGGCAGAGCTTTACCACCTATCCGGCGCTGGTGATTAAAGATGGCGGCCTGGTGGTGGAGGCTATGCCCACCAAGGAGGCCGCCGATGCGGCGATGCTCACCGCGCAATTGACGCTGCTGATGCGCTCTATTTCTGTAAATCAACGCCAGATACTCAATGGTTTGCCCCTCAAGCAGCGCGTTGCCGTGGAGAACTATCCGCACGGCAAGGCTGCGGGCTTGATTGAGGATGCACGGGTGACCGCCATTCGTGATCTCATGCTCGCCCACGGCGGACCGGTACGCACCCCCGAGGAGTTCGAGGCCCTTAGCGAGGCGGTGAGCCCAGAGGTTCCTGGACGGGTGCGTTCCATCATCGTGGCGCTTGCCCCGGGCTTGGTGGACTATTCCTATCTGGCTAGCGAGCTCGAGCAGTGGACGGGCGACGCCATTGCGGATATGAAAAAGCAGCTGGAGTTTTTGCTACCGCAGGGAGCGGTGGCCAAACACGGTATCGAGCATCTCCGGCATCTCCCCCGCTATCTGGCGGCTATGCGAATTCGGCTCGATGATATGGAACGCGACCCCGACCGCGATTTCGACTTGCTCGATGAGGTTGAGGCCGTGGAAGACACCCTAGAGAACAAGCTCAACTCGCTACCGGATACGCGGGCCCGCACCCGCGAGGTCAAAGATATTCGGTGGATGATTCAAGAGTTTCGGGTCTCGCTTTTTGCCCAGCGGCTCGGCACCTCTGGCCCGGTTTCGGCCAAGCGCATCGACAAAGCGATTGCCCGCCTGCGCTGATAGTGCGCTGGGCGGGCTACTGTCCGTGGTGAGGGCGAGCTAGAAGGAGTCGGATTTCTTCGCGACGCGACGCATCTTGCGAATTTCTGCCTCGAAGTCATCGGCACTGCTAAAGGAGCGATAGACGGAGGCGAAGCGCAGATAGGCGACCTCATCGAGTTCGCGCAAAGGCTCGAGGATGGCCAAGCCAATGTCATTGGCATTGACTTGTGAGCTGCCGTGGCTACGCACGGTCTCCTCCACCTCTTGGGCCAGCCGCTTGAGTGCGTCATCAGAGACGTCTCGGCCCTGGCAGGCGCGGCGCACACCGGTGATCACCTTCTCGCGGCTAAAGGGTTCGGAGACGCCATTGCGCTTGAGTACCAACAGCATGGCCTTTTCGATGGTGGTGAAACGGCCGCCGCATTCGGAGCATTCACGGCGGCGGCGGATGGCCGATCCGGCATCAATCACGCGGGAGTCGATCACGCGCGAGCTCTGGTTCTGGCAAAAGGGACAGTGCATGGTGGCGAATCCTCAATAATCCAATCCGATCAGGTGCCGGCATACACCGCCGACACAGCGGCTCTGAGAACCTCACCTCAACACCGCTATCTGACACGCCAGTCTAGCGAAGCGCGACCCGGCTCCGAGAGCAGCTACCGAGATGGGGACACCGCTCCAGCCTCACTCGCGCCTGCTGTACTAGTGCACACTCGCCGTCTGGGTAACCAGGTTCGGCGGGGTGTACGGAGCCTGGCCGTCTTGGGTGCTCATCGCGGCATGGAAACCACCAGCCAAGAGCACACCCACACAGGTGGACACGAGCGCTTGCTTCAGCACGGCACGCCACGGGGCACCGTGGGAGGAATGAGCTACACCAGCGGAGCAGCCATTCGAACGATCACACGCATCCCCGGCGAGCCGAGAAAACGACGCATCATACACCCCGTGGCCAGCACCACCCACCCCAGGCGATCGCCGTGGTGTTCTATCTGAATGAGAAAGCGTTCGAACACCACACGCCGAGCGGGAGAGCTCTCGGCGTTGCACACCGCTCCAGGTGGCGGCCGGAGACACCACCGCCGGAGAGGACTGCGGGTAGGAAGAGCCCACACCACGAGCGCTACGAGGTGCAGATACGGGGTTAAGGGAGAGAGTCATGAGAAGTCCTTTCACTGAGCGAGTACATCACTAGGGGCCACTGTAGGAAGAGCGCCGGACGTTCGAAACAATCCTTCACTCACATGTTCGACTATAGACAGTGTGTTCGATAGCGCGCAAGTGCAATCGAACACCGCAGTCATGCTTGCTCTGCTGGGCGAACAGCCGTATGATTTGAAGAGAAAAATGTTCGATTGGGCGTGTTCGAACGCCACGCCCCTTTCGGGCCGTAGCGCACAGTGGGCCATATCGGCCCTTGTCGTGCTCCGCACCTGCTCGCTCATCGCCAGACAACTTTCGAAGGACTCCTCATGGCCCGCACCCCCTCCGAACCTGACTACAGCGCCCTCTCCGAGCGGCAGCGGCGCATTCTCGAAGTGATTCGGGATGCCGTTGTTCTCCGCGGCTATCCGCCGAGCATTCGTGAAATTGGCGATGCCGCCGGACTGCAGTCCACCTCCTCCGTGGCCTATCAACTCAAGGAGCTGGAGAAGAAAGGCTTTTTGCGGCGCGATCCCAATAAACCGCGCGCCGTCGATGTTCGCCATCTACCGGAATCGGCAAAGCGCCCCGGCCCGAAGTCCAAGCGCAGCCAGAAGCCCTCCCCGGCCGATGAAGTCCCGGAAAGCACGTCGAGCACCACCTATATTCCGGTTGTGGGATCCATCGCCGCAGGGTCGCCGATTCTTGCCGAGCAGAACGTCGAAAGCTACTACCCCCTACCGCAGGACATCGTCGGCGATGGTGAGCTCTTTATGCTCCAGGTCGTTGGCGAGTCTATGAAAGACGCCGGCATCCTCAACGGCGACTGGGTGGTTGTCCGCTCCCAGCCCGTAGCCGAGATCGGCGAGTTTGTAGCAGCCATGATCGATGGCGAAGCAACGGTCAAAGAGTTCCATAAGGATCGCAGCGGCGTCTGGCTGGTCCCGCACAATATGGAGTTCGACTGGATCAAGGGCGATGAGGCAGAGATCCTCGGCAAAGTCGTATCGGTGATGCGCAAGCTCTAAGTGGCTCAATCCCCACAGAACGGACAGCATATGGCCACCTCAGCGCCGATAAACGGGACACAATCCATGCCTCGCTAGCGCCTAAGACCACATACTCACACCCCACGAACAGAGAATTACCCTCATTCGTGGGGCTTTTACTGTGCACCAGGCGCCGCTGTTGCCAAAGTAACAACATCGGACATCACACTCTGCGGCTGCACGCTAGATGCCGGTGTCACCGCAGCTCATCACAGCAGCACATCCATCTGTGCCCGCAGCGATGGCGCACCCTACGGGGGCGGAGGACGGACACAATGCGGAGCAATGCCACACCCATGTGTGGAATTTGGCCCGATTCTTTCTAGGTTCCCGCCCGATCGTGCGAAAATGGATCTACATAATTCGATAACAAACCCACATAGTGCAGGCCGCGAACTTTTATTTTCACACACGCAGCCTCGCCCGATGCCCCGACTGTGTGCCACAGCGTCGCCGTTGGTGCCCCGCACAGTGGGTGATTATCTGTATATGGTCTGCCCCAGCTGTTGGCGCGAGCGCGGCTGTATGCGGACGCGTTTGTTCTAACTGAGGAGAAGTGGACACCGATGTACGCCGAAGAACGCCGGAGACAAATTGCCTCCCTGACATCGATCGAAGGCCGCGTGAATGTCACGGAGTTGGCCACCAAGTTTGGTGTCACCGCTGAGACCATTCGCCGCGATCTCGCCGTCCTTGACTCCGAGGGCACCGTGCACCGAGTACATGGCGGCGCGGTGGCGAGCCAAAGCTTCCAGACCGCCGAGTTCAGCGTGGATGCCCGTTCCCGCTCTGCCTCCGGCGCCAAATCCGCCATCGCGCGTGCCGCCATGGAGTTTCTCCCCGATCGCTCGGGCGGCATGTTCCTCGACGCCGGTACCTCTATTTCCGCCCTGTGCGAGCTCATTTCCGAACACCCCAATGCCCGCGCCTGGTCGATCGTGACGAACTGCCTCGCGCATGCGATGCACTTGGCCAGCAATGGTTTGGATGAGGTGCAGCTTCTCGGCGGCTCCGTTCGCGCCATTACCCAGGCAGTCGTCGGCGATACCGCACTACGCACCCTCGCGCTGATGCGTGCCGACGTAGCCTTCATCGGCACCAATGCCTTAACGCTCGATCACGGCCTCTCCACGGCGGACTCCCAGGAGGCCGCGGTGAAACGCGCCATGATCACCAATGCCCGCAAGGTCGTTGTGCTGTGCGACTCCACCAAACTGGGCAGTGATTATTTGGTGAGCTTCGCCTCGATCACCGATATTGATGTGCTCATTACCGATGCGGGCGCACCGCAGACCTTCGTGGATAATCTGCGCGAACGCGGCGTTCATGTGGTGTGCGCCCAATGATTCTCTGCGTCACCCCCACCCCCGTGCTCCAGCGCGCGGCACGGATCTCCTCCCCCATTGCTCCCGGCGAGGTCAACCACTTCAACGATGTGGGCATCACCGCCGGCGGTACCGGCACCAACGTTGCCTATGCCCTGTATTTGGCAGGCCAGTCCGCCCAAGCTCTCTTCCCAGCCCCACAGATCAGCCACTATATGCGCCTGATCACTGAGATGGGTCTGGCCCATGACTACATCGAGGTGCCTGGCCCGATTCCCATGCACTCTGCCGTGATCGAATCGGATCTCACCACCACCGAGTTCCGGGATCCGCCGATGCCGCTCGATAGCCACCAGCTGGCCATGCTGCGGGATAAGACGGTTGCCGCAGCCGAGCATCATCAATCGGTGCTGCTTACCGGCCCGCTGCCCATTGTGGCCACCCACGGCTGGTATTCGGATGTGCTGCGTAGCCTGTGCCTCTACCACCCCAACAAGAAGGTCTCGATCGCCTCGACGGGGCCGGCACTGCAGGCCGTGCTGCGCCAAGTGGGCACGATTGCCCCGCATTCCGTGATGTGTCACCTCGAAGACATCGCCACCTGGGCGCGCAGCGACGTCGAGGAGCTGCGCTCCCGCATCCTGGCGGAGCCGGAGTCCAGCGCTTCGGAGCTGGCTCGCACCTGCCAACCATTGCTCGACGCCGGCATCCACACCCTCCTCATTGGTATTGATCGCCGCCACAGCCTGCTGCTCACGGAATCTATGAGCGCGCTCGGGCGCTACACCGGCACGCCGGGCTATATGTCTATCCCGTGGCGCGATAGCCTCGTCGCCGGTTTCCAGCTCGGGGTGTGCGAGGATGCGCCCTGCGCCGAGCAGCTACGGCTCGCTGTGGCCTTCGGCGCCGCCGAGGGCGATAGTCTGCACTCGTTCATGCCCACCAAGGACGGCGCCCGCTGCGACCAAGTGGAGATCATCCCGCTCTAGGGCTGCGCCCCTACGCTCGAGATACCCCATACACACCAACACCGCGCCGGCGACTACGAGAGATGATCAGGTAGTCGCCGGCGCGGTGCGTCAAGGCCGCGAAGGCTTAAAGGCCGAGCAGTTCGCGCACTGCGCCCTTGGCCTCGGTGGCACCGGCGGAGTCCAGTGCCACGGCAGCGGCGTGCTGGCACTCCTCGAGAGTGACATGCGCCAGCTGGGCGCCAACGCCGGCAATGGCGGTGGCGGCAGCCGAGAGCGAATTAACGCCAAGGCCGGTGAGCACACACGCCAGTGCCGGGTCGGCAGCGGCCTCGCCACACACGCCCACGGCGGTGTTCGTTTCCTTGCCCTGCTCGCAGGTGCGCTCGATCAGGCGCAGTACCGCAGGCTGCCACGGATCGGTGAGATAGGCCAGCTGCGGCGACATGCGATCGGCGGCCATGGTGTACTGCGTGAGGTCATTGGTGCCGATAGAGACGAAGTCCAGATGCGGCATGAGCTTATCCGCCATCAAGGCAGCGGCCGGAACCTCGATCATGGCGCCGGGAATAAGGTTGCGCTCGCGGCACAAGCCGGCGAACCACTTGGCCTCGCGGGCGGTGGCCACCATCGGCGCCATCACCCAAGTGGGAGCGGCTTCATCGCGGCCCAAGCTCTCGCTGGCCAGGGCGATGGCGTCGAGCTGGCGCGTGAGCAGGTCCTCATTTGCGCGGGCGATGCGGAGACCACGCACACCAAGCGCTGGGTTTTCTTCCTCTGCCATATTGGCGAAGGCCACCGGCTTATCCGAGCCGGCGTCGAGAGAGCGCACCACAACCTTGTTGGAGGGGAACACCGACAGCACCTTCTTATACACCTCTGCCTGCTCCTCGACGGAGGGCTCGGAGGTGGCGGACAAGAAGCACATCTCGGTGCGGAAGAGGCCAATGCCCTCGGCCGGGGTTTGGGCGGCGACGCGGGCGGCGTTGCCATCTTGGACATTGGCCAAGAGCTGCACGCGGTGGCCATCCATAGTCTGGGCGGGGCCACGCCAGCGGGCGACGCGCTCGGCCATCTCCCGGGACTTGCGTACCTCGGCGGCGGCAAACTCCGGATCGGCGTGGGTGGACACGGTGCCCATGGCGCCATCGACGAGCACCTCAGTGCCGGATTCGATCTCATGGATGCCCGTGCCTGCGGCGACGATACAGGGCACGCCCAGCTGGCGGGCCAGAATAGCGGTGTGGCTGGTGGGACCGCCCAGCTCGGTAACCAGGGCGGTGAAGTAGGTGGTGTCGAGAGCCGCAGTATCCGCCGGGGAGAGGTCATCGGCAAAAAGCACGACTTCCTTGTTCACGGCCGGCAGGCCGGGCTCTTCCTCGCCGCGCAGCTCGGCGATCACGCGGTCGCGGATATCACGAAGGTCGGTCACGCGCTCGGCCATCACGCCGCCGGCGGTCTCGAACATGGTGATGAACTTATTGGTGGCAGTCACCACGGCGTACTCGGCCGGGTGGCCGCCACGGATGGCTTTGCGCACGGTCTTCTGCCAGCCCTTATCCCGCACCATGCCGGCGGTGGCTTTCAGAATTTCCTTGGCGTGATCGACCGCATCGGCCGAACGGTTCTCGAGACGTTCCGCCACGGTGGCGGCAGCAGTCTGGAAGCGCTCGAACTCGGCGTCGCGCTGGTCCTCTTCAATAACGGGACCCGAGGTGGGCAGAGCGGGGCGTGGACGAATCCACACGGCCTCGGCGTAGCATACGCCCGGCACAACGCCGGTTCCCTTGTATGTGGTGGCCTGGGAGGTATCAGTCATGAGGCGGGGACACCTTTCTTATATGGGCGTCGTGTGACGGTTTGGTTACTATCTGCGCTGTCCATCCTAGGTAAGGGATGCCACGTGCAGTGTTATGCTGCTCACACCTCACCGCGAGACGGCGATAGGTTGATAGTCTGTCGCGCCGATTGATGCCGGTCACTATGACGGGAGCATTGTGTTCGGAGCCTAGGGACCCAATATAGCACGCCCACGATGTCCGAGCGGCAAAAAATGGAACAGAATCCAACATCACACTTTTGACAAACCCACATAAATGGGCGTAAACAGATACATTGAACAACATTCTCAGGACGTCCCCTCCCGAGAAGGGGTGTAGGGCCCGTCACCTGTGCATTGTGGCCCCGCCGGACTGCACCGTCCACGAGGACACGGCGGCAGATGTGGTGTTTCCCACACCGACACTGCTATCGCGTTCCGACTGTGCGTCCTCGCCCCTGACCACACGATCACTAAGGGCTGACACATATGCTTTCTGTCCATCAGCGCAGAGGAGAGATTTCCTCGCTGACGAACACGCAGGGCCACTCCTCGGTGGCCGAGCTGGCGACCCGTTTTAATGTCACCCCAGAAACGATTCGTCGGGATCTCAAACAACTGGAGAATGCTGGATTATTGCAGCGGGTCCATGGCGGCGCCGTGGTGCATCAGTCTGGGCAGCAGTCGCGGCGTTCCTATGCGGCTGCGGAGCTTGAGCGTTCCCGCGAAAAGCGCACCATCGGTGAGCTCGCGGCCACTCTCATCCCGGATGGCCCCGCGGCCATTTTCATGGACGCTGGGACCTCGACAAATACCCTCGCCAGCGTGATGGCTGAGCGTTATAGCGAGCAGTCGTGGACGATTGTGACCAATTCCTTGTCCATCGGCATCACTTTGGCCGCCGCTGGGGTGCCCGGGGTGAATCTGGTGGGCGGCACGATGCGCGCCTTCACCCGCTCGGTCATTGGGGAGCAGGCTGTGGATACCATCTCCGCCTTGCGCGCTGATATCGCCATTATGGGCACGAACGGCCTCAGCGAGGCTCATGGGTTGTCTACCCCCGACCCCTCTGAGGCAGCGATCAAAAGAATGATGGTGCAGAATGCTTCCACAGTGATTGCGCTGTGTGACTCGTCGAAATTCGGGCAGGACTACATGGTTACCTTCGCCGATATGAACGATGTGGACTATGTGGTCACCGATGAAAACGTCGACAGCCACTACAGAGACACCTTAGAAGCCCACGGAATAGAGGTCGTGCACCCGTGATCGTCACATTCACCCCCAACCCGAGCCTGGATCGCACGCTGTCGCTCGAGGAGCCGCTCAGCCCCGGCTCTGTGCAGCGTTTGAGCGAAACTATCGATTTCGCTGGCGGCAAGGGAATCAATGTGGCCCATGCCTGCGCCCTCGCCGGCGAGGATACCCTCGCCGTCTTACCTGCCCGCGCCACCGATCCTTTTCTTATGGTCATGCAGGAAACCCCCATTCCCTTCGAGGCCACTCCCTCCTCGGGCACGGTGCGCACGAATATCACCATCACCGATAGTGCCGGGGAGACCACCAAGCTCAACGGCCCCGGCCCCGTGCTCAGCCCGCTCGATGTGGATGCCGCCTTGTCTACGCTCGTCGAGCATGCGGCCAACGCCGATTACATGGTGCTGGCCGGTTCCCTGCCCCGCGGTGTGGACGTGGATTTCTATTGCACCGTGGCCCGCACGCTTCACGACGCTGTCCCGCAGCTTCCGCTCGCAATTGACACCTCCGATGACCCGCTGCGTGCCCTCGCACCGCAGCTGGAATCGCTCCAACTTGATGTGTTGAAGCCCAATGGTATGGAGCTGGGGCAGATTGTGGGTGTCTCTGGCACCCAGCTTGAGGCCAGCGCCCAGGCGGGCGACTACGCACCGGTGGCCGAGGCTGCCAGCCATCTCATCGCCCGGGGTCTGGGCACCTGCATCACCACTCTCGGCGCGGCCGGGGCGGTACTGACCACTGCAGAAGGCTCCTGGGTGGCCCGGAGCGAGGCGATCACCCCTGTCTCCACGGTCGGGGCCGGCGACTGCACCCTTGCCGGCTATGCCATGGCCCGTACCCGCGGCGATAGCCCCTGCCATGCCCTGAAGTTGGCGGTGTCCTATGGCACCGCAGCGACTCTCAAGCCGGGCACGATGATTCCGAGCGCCGCGGAGGCCGCAGCCATCCGGGTGGACGTCGACAAGCTATAAAGCGCACCGTAGAGCGAGGACACACCGCTTCATGACAGACTCCATCATCACCGAGTCCGTGGTCTCTGTGGACGTTGACTTAGGGGCGCGGCCCGCGGATGTCATTTCCGCATTGGCCACGCGCATTGCCGACGCTGGTCGGGCGAGTTCCGCCGCGGCGCTGGCCGACGCTGCGCTCGCCCGCGAGAGCTCCGCCGGCACGGGTGTCGCCGGCCGCGTCGCTATCCCCCACTGCCGCAGCTCCACCGTCACTGTGCCCACCGTGGCCTTCGCGCGGCTGAGCCGTCCCGTGGATTTTTCCGGCCCCGATGGCGACGCCGATCTCATTTTCCTCATCGCCGCACCGGAGGACGGCAACGCCGAACACATGCGTATCCTCTCGCGATTAGCGCGGGCGTTGGTGCAGCAGGATTTCCGCACCACGCTTCGCGACGCCAGCTCCCGCGAGGACGTGGTGCATGCGGTCACTGCTGCGCTCGCCACCACCAGGCGCCGGGCGCGCAGTACCACCTCCTCCCCGCAGCCGCGGATCCGCCGCATCGTGGCGGTCACCGCCTGCCCCACCGGAATCGCGCATACCTATATGGCCGCCGATGCTCTCAAAGCCGCCGGCGCAGAGCGCGCGGATGTGGACCTGCAGGTAGAGGCCCAAGGCTCCTCTTGGCTCGAGCCACTCGATCCGGCAGTGATCGCCGCAGCCGATGCCGTGATCTTTGCCAGCGATGTAGGAATACACGACCGCCAGCGCTTCGCCGCCACACCCGTGGTCGAGTCTGGGGTGAAGCGAGCAATCAACGAGCCGGCGGCGCTGCTGGATGAGGCGCTTGCTGCGGCGGATAACCCCGCGGCACCCACCGTGGCTACATCCGCTCCCGCCGCCCCCGCCGCACGCCGTGCCGGGCAGGTCGGCTGGCCCATGCGCATGCAGCAGGCAGTGATGACCGGGGTGTCCTATATGATCCCCTTCGTCGCCGCCGGCGGTCTGCTGCTGGCCCTCGGTTATCTGGTGGGCGGGGTGGAGACCTCCAGCTACTGGCAAAGCATCCTCGCCCAATACTCGCTCAGCACTCTGCCTCCGGCGGAGTTCATGAGCCAGACTGGCGCTGCCGTCTCCTTCGACCGGCCCGCGCTCGCCGTCTACATCGGGGCCGTGCTTATCGCCACAGGGCAGGCCGCGATGAGCTTCATCGTCGCCGCGCTCTCCGGCTATATCGCCTATGCGCTCGCCGATCGCCCCGGTATTGCCCCTGGTTTTGTGGGCGGCGCGATATCCGTGGCGGTGGGCGCCGGATTCATCGGCGGGCTAATCACTGGGCTGATTGCCGGCGCGGTGAGCGCATGGATCGCCAGCTGGCGAGTACCGCAGGTGCTGCGCTCGCTCATGCCGGTGGTGATCATTCCACTGCTGAGCACCCTCAGTGTCGGGCTGGTGATGTTCCTGCTGCTAGCACGTCCCCTCGAAGCGGTCATGACGGGGCTTCGCCAGGGCTTGGCAGGCATGTCCGAATCCTCCGCAGTGCTGCTCGGCATCGTGCTCGGGGTGATGATGTGCGTCGATCTGGGTGGCCCAGTGAACAAAGCGGCCTATCTTTTCGCCACCGCTGGGCTCTCCACCGGCGATCAAGCCTCGCTGCACATCATGGGCGCGGTGATGGCGGCAGGCATGGTCCCGCCGCTTGCGCTCTCACTGGCCACGTGGCTGCGCGCCTCCGCGTTTAGCACGGCCGAGGTAGACAACGGCAAGTCGGCGTGGGTGCTGGGGTTGAGCTTCATCTCCGAAGGGGCGATCCCCTTCGCCGCCGCCGATCCGCTGCGCGTAATCCCCTCGATGATGGCCGGCGGTGCGGTCACCGGGGCGCTGTCCATGGGCCTCGGCGTGGCCTCCCACGCCCCACATGGCGGCATCTTCGTACTTTTCGCCATCACGCCAATGACCGGCTTTCTCGTCTCTCTGCTCGCCGGAGTAACAGTAAGCACCGTGTGCGTGATCGCTACCAAGACTCTGATCAGATCCCGCTCGGCGCCGCACGGCACCACCGGCGCGGGCTCTGGTCACGAGAGAAATGCCACAGCGCAGGTTTAAGCTGCGGCATCTCTACTGAAACATCCCACCTCGGGTGTTACGCAAGCTGCTTTTATCCACGGATGTGACTATCCTTGGGTGAGAACTATTAAGGCCCCCTGCTTCAAAGTGGGGCTAGCGTAGACACCCTTTTATAGAAAGGACATTATCCATTATGGCTTCTAAGACCGTGACTGTCGGCTCCGCTGTCGGCCTCCACGCCCGCCCCGCCACCATCATCGCCGAGGCTGCCGGCGAATTCGATGAGGACATCTTCCTCAACCTCGTTGGTGACGACGACGAGGACACCGACGCCGCCTCCTCCCTGATGATCATGGCCCTCGGCGCCGAGAAGGGCGATGAGGTTGTTGTCACCTCCGACAACGCCGAGGCTGTGGAGAAGATCGCTGCTCTGATCGAGAAGGATCTCGACGCCGAGTAATTCTTCGCTCACGCAGATACATTTACTGCCGCCCACCACATGGTGGGCGGCAGTTGTCTTTGGCGCAGCTATGCGGACTATGAGCGGCGCTCCGCCGGGGCGTAGCGCCCCTCACCGAGGCTGCGGTAGAGCTTCATCATCACGGGATAGAACACGATGATCCCTGCAGAACCCCAGGCGATACCTTCCAGCGAGATCGAGCCAATAGACAAGGTGAGATTGCCGATGCCGGCGACCAGCGCCACGGCCGCGGCCATGAGATTGACGGGGTTATTGAAATTGACGCGATTGTCCTGCCAGATCCGCACTCCCAGCATGCCGATCAAGCCATAGAGCACCAAGGTGGCGCCACCCAAGACGCCGACAGGAATGGTGAAAATTAGCGCCCCGAACTTCGGGATGAAGGCCAGCGCCACCGCGGTGAAGGCAGCGACCCAATAGGCGGCGGTGGAATAGACCTTGGTGGCGGCCATAACGCCGATATTCTCCGCATAGGTGGTGGTGCCGGAACCGCCAAAACCACCCGCGAGCATGGTGGCCATACCATCGGCCATGAGCGCATCGCCTGCCAGATCATCCATATCGCGGCCCGTCATTTCGGACACGGCTTTGACGTGGCCCACATTCTCCGCGATCAGCACAATCACCACCGGCAGGGTCACCAGAATCGCGCTGAGCTCGAAGTGCGGGCTATGGAAGGTCGGCAGACCCACCCACGGGGCGGCGTCGATAGTGTCCACAGCGCCCTCGGGCAGGTTGCCGGTCAGCGCGGCGAAGATCCACCCCACCAGCACACCAATGAGGATGCCCAAGCGGGAGACCATACCGCGCCCAGCCACCGTGGCACCGAGAATCACCAGCAGCGTCACCGTGGCCACAAGCGGCTGGGTTTGGAAGTTTCCGGCCGCCGTGGGGGCGAGATTTAGCCCGATCAGTGCCACAATGGCGCCGGTCACCGCCGGCGGCATCACCGCGTCAATCACCTGCTTGCCAGCGGCTTTCACGATCACACCCACCACAACCAGGGTGAGGCCGGCAACGAGCACACCACCGATTTGGGTGCCGATACCCGAGCCTTGGGTGGCGCTCAGCGGCGCGATGAAGGCAAAAGAGCTGCCCAAATACGAGGGCAGCCGGTTGCGGGTGATGAGCAAGAAGAGCATCGTGCCCAACCCTGAGAACAACAACGTGGTGTTCACGGGGAAGCCGGTGAGGGTGGGCACCAGCAGGGTCGCGCCGAACATGGCGATCACATGCTGCATGCCAATACCGATGGTGCGCGACCAGCTCAGTCGCTCCTCGGGGGCCACCACAGCACCGGGCAGGATCCTTTTGCCATCGCCATGCACCGACCAGCCGAGGCCCAACGGCCCCGTTCCGCCGCGGCCGGCACTCTCGCTCGAGCGGGACGAGGTGTCTTGAGATTTCGCGGGATTGTTCACAAACCCCCACTCTATAACGCCCAGCCTGCGCAGCAGAGAGCGCCTCCGCCTAGACGCTGCCCTTAAGGGCCCATCCTTGGCGGTGGCGCTGGCTGATCCGGCGAGGTGGCGTCGATAAGCGCTTGTGCCCTAGTGCGTGTGCACCACGTAGCGGGCGAGCTCCGCGGCCAGCTGGCGGGGCAAACGCACATCCATGGTGGTCCCCTCCTCGCCATACTCCTCGCCTAAGACGGTGGCCTGATCGTGCAGCCGCGCCACCACATCACCATCGGTGAAGGGAATGAGCATCTCCACATGCGCGTCGAGGCTATTGAGGAATAGCTCGATGCGGGCCTGCAGCTCCGGGATTCCCTCGCCCGTGTGGGCGGAGACGAACACGCAATCATCCAGCATGGCCTTGGCCTCGGCGAGCACCAGCGGATCTGCCTGGTCGATCTTGTTCACCACAATGATCTCCGGCGGGGCCTGGGTGTCTTGCTCACGCACGATATCGGTGATCACCTCATTCACGGCCTCGATCTGCTTCAGCGGGAAGGGATCAGAGCCATCAACCACGTGCAGCAGCAGATCGGCCTCGAGGATCTCCTCCAGTGTGGAGCGAAACGCCTCCACCAAGTGGGTGGGCAGATGCCGAACGAAACCGACCGTGTCGGTGAAGATCACGCTGCGACCATCGGCGAGCTCGGCGCGCCGGGTGGTGGGGTCCAGAGTGGCGAACAGCGCATCCTCCACCAGCACACCGGCGCCGGTGAGGGCATTGATCAGCGAGGACTTGCCGGCATTGGTATAGCCGGCGATGGCGATTTGCGGGGTGGTCGAGCGCTGGCGGCGGGCGCGCTTGATATCGCGGGAGGTCTTCATCCCCGCGATCTCCTTGCGCAGCTTGGCCATATCCGAGCGCAGGCGGCGACGGTCCGCCTCAATCTTGGTCTCACCTGGGCCGCGCAGGCCAACGCCACCATTCGACCCGGCGCGACCGCCGGCCTGGCGGGACAGCGCCCCACCCCAACCGCGGACGCGGGTGATGAGGTATTCCATCTGGGCGAGCGCCACCTGCGCCTTACCCTCATTGGACTTCGCGTGTTGGGCGAAGATATCGAGAATGAGCATGGTGCGGTCGACGACCTTGACGTCCAGGGCCTTCTCGAGGGCGATCATCTGGCCCGGGCTGAGTTCGCCATCGCAGACCACGGTGTCGGCGTCGGTGGCCTCCACGAGGTGGCGCAGCTCGGTAACCTTGCCGGCGCCGATATAGGTTCCTGGGTCCGGTTTATCTCGCTTTTGGTAGAGCACCTCGACGACCTCCGAGCCGGCGGTTTCGGCCAGGGCTTGCAGCTCGGCGAGGGTGGCCTCGATTTCGGCGCTGGTGCCCTCGGTCCATACGCCGACGAGGATGACGCGCTCGAGGCGGAGCTTGCGGTACTCCACGTCATAGCCGTCATCGCGCTCGGTGCGGCGGATCTGGGTGTCGCGGGTGATGTGGCGGAAGCGGCCGCGCTCCTCGAGGTCAAGCTCACCGGTGGTGGGGGCCTCGGTGGTGGGGGCCTCGGCGGGTTTGGCAGAAATGAGTCCGGTGTGGTCTCGACCGGCGTCGCGTTCCTCCGGCACCACGGTGGGCCGGTGATCGCGGAATGCCTCAGTCATAAGTTCATCATGAGAATCTGTCATCGTATCCGCGATACTACAGTAGTGCGCGTCTCACCTGCGACATTCCTTCTCACGGGCGCCCTTGTCTGCCCACGGTGGGCACTGCGCCCTTCCCTGCCGCCGCTTATCGACGTCTTAGTCACGCGGTGGCAGCGGGCTGAGGCTGAGGGTGACGATTCCTCCCTTGCTCTCACCTTGGGTGGGGACCTCGCAGGAGCCATGGGCGGTGCAGCTCGCACAGGAGCGAGAGGTGGAACACGCCGATACTTGGAGTTTCCGGGTGAGCAGGTTCATTCTTTCGAGCTGTTCGAGGCCGGCGCGAATAACGGAGGCGCTCAAGCCGGTGGCAGCGGAAATACTGCCGATGGTGCTGCTGCCGTGCAGGATGGCACTGCGGATGGCGCTGAGCGGGCGTACCGGTGCGGTGGAATCAGTGCTGGCTTCGGAGGGGGTCGTCGACGATGGTGCGGTCATGACAATGTCACTGCCTTGAGATAGGAGAGGAAAGGACTGGCCGGGCGAAGTATCGCGGGGCCGAGATGGTGCCGCGCCGCTCGCCTTGCAGCGAATGGTGCTGGCCACACGATGCGCGTTCATACGCATCGTGCAGGCGCGGCAATGATTGATAGGGCCTAGCTGGGCAGTGGGTTTAGAGGATGAGCCTGAGCACCTGGAAGACGGCGACGGCTAATACCCACGCGGTCAGTAGCTGGAAGCAGATGCCCACCACAGTCCACTTCAGGCCGATTTCTCTGCGCTGTGCGGCCAGCGTGGCCACACACGGGGTATAGGCGAGGATGAAAATCATAAACGCCCAGACTGCGGCGAGAGTATGGCCGCCGGAGGTTTTCTCGAAGTCGCCGCGGACGGCCTTCGCCAGCGGCGAGGATGCCTGTTCTGTGGGGGTGTCATCGGTGACATCGTCGAGCGCATAGGTTTGCGCCCAAGAGGCGATCACGGCTTCCTTGGCCACGAATCCGGTAATCAGGGTGCCGGTGATGGACCAGGAGCCGAAACCGGCCGGCTCGAATATCGGCGCGATCGTCTCAGAGACCTGGCCGTAGACGCTTTCGCGGGGGCTGAGGTTCTCATCGGCAAAGGAATACTCGTCGGTGACGGGGATGGATTGCAGCAGGAACACCACGGTGACGGTGGCGACGATAATCGTGCCGGCGGTGTGCAAGAAGCCGCGCAAGCGTACCCAGGCCGAGGCCAGGGTCAGCCGCAGCCGGGGCACCTGGTAGTCGGGCAGATCGATCACGAGCGGATCCGAGGGCATATTGCGCCACAGGGTGCCGCGCATCAATAAACCGGTGCACACAATCAGCACGATTGAGATGAGGTACATGGCAAATACCGTCGTGCCCGCATGCTGCGGGAAGAAGGTCGCCGCGAGCATCACATATACCGTCAGGCGCGCCGAGCAGGAGGTGAAAGGAATCAGCAGTGCGGTGAGCAGGCGCTGGCGCGGGTTGGGTAGCACGCGCGTGGCCGAGATCGCCGGAACATTGCAGCCATAGCCCACAATCAGTGGGATGAAGGCGGTGCCGGGCAGGCCGATGGTGCGCATGACGCGATCGGTCACCACGGCCGCACGGGCCATATAACCGGAGTCTTCCAACACGGCCAAGCAGATAAACATCAACGCCATCAGCGGAGCGAAGGTGAGCACCATGCCCACACCGGCAATGATGCCATCAACCAGCAGGGCCTCGATCACTCCCCCGCCAAGTCCCACCGCGCCGAGCAGGGATCGAGCACCATCGCTCACCGGCCCGCTGAAGAGGTTATCGAGGGCGTCTTGCAGCGGCACCGCCACGGTGGTGGTGATCTGGAAGACCAGCCACATCACTCCGAGGAACACGAGCAGCCCCGCCCAGCGGTTCAGCGCCACGGCATCGATCTTCTCGGACATGCTGGGGCCGTGCTCGCCCTCGTTATTCACCGCCGCCTGGACGGCCGCGTCGATATAAGCGAAGCGTTCATCGGCGGCGTCGAACTCATCCGCGGGCGCTTGTCGACGCTGTGTCTTCGGCGTGTTGAGCTCCAATTCCACCGCCTGCGGCAGGGCCTCAACATTCTTCATGCGCCGTGGGTCCACGTCGATTACCGGCATGCCCAGTGCCGCGGACAGGGCGCGGGCATCCACCGGCACGCCCTTGGCGGCAGCCATATCGTTTTTACTCAGGGCCACCACAACCCGCAGGGGCTGCTCGGCCAGCTGGGAGATCATGTACAAGCTGCGGGCCAAGTTGGAGGCATCCACCACGGCGATCACACAGTCGGGCTTCTCCTCATCGGGGCCGTCGATGAGCACATCGGCGGTGAGTTGCTCATCGGGGCTGACGGGATCCAAGGAATAGGCACCGGGGAAATCGATGAGATCGAAGGTATGTCCATTGTGCTTCCACAGCACACGCGAGGTTTCTACCGTGGTGCCCGGCCAGTTACCGGTGCGGGCTTTGGTGCCGGTGAGGGCGTTGAGCAGGGTGGACTTGCCGGCGTTGGGGGATCCGACGAGGGCCACCACAGGGGTTCCCTCGGGGGCGGCGACGCCGTGGGTAGAGCAGTGACAAGACGATGGTGAAGCCACGGGCTGGCCTCTTTTCTTCAAATTATGGGGTGAACGGAACACTCCGTCGGGGATATGCTCTGGCGGAGCGCAGGATGATGCGGCGCCACATCGTGTACGGCCACGCATGGTGGCGCAGGCACGGGGGCGACAACGCAGATATCAGCTAAGGCTGGGCGTATTAGACCTGCAGACGCATTGCTCGCGCGGTATGGGCATCAAGCGCATAGCGGGAGGAGCCGACGCGGACAACAACGCCGCCGCCGGCTGTGTGGTGAGTGATCTCAATCGAGCAGCCTTCACGGAATCCGAGCTGGGAAAACCGGCGGTAGCACTCGGGGCTGACGTTATCGTGATCGATGCCATCGAGGCGGCCGCGCTGACCTTTCTCCATCTCGGCGAGAATTGCAATCATGGATGACCTCTTATCAGTTTCAAAGGGTGAACTATCTAATCCTAACGCCGCGCGACAAGCCAAGGCTATGCTGGCCGAGTATGAGAATACTCTCAGTGAGTAATGCCTCACCTGCCCAGCATTGATGGACCACACTCGATGCGCGCTGTCGCGGCCCTCACACCCCTCCCGCGGCTTTCCGCCGCCGCGCGCGACCCCGTGGGTGCCCCCGCCACATCGAGCGCTTCTACCCCACCCGCTGAGAGGGAAAAACGCAGGTCATACTGGGCTGTGGCTATTACCACAGAAATCCACGGATTATCTAGGGAAAATACCGTGGGCTGTATTTTTATCTCGTTGTGTCCTTGCCTACCATGAGTCTCATGACCAGTGACCTTAAAAGTATCGGCATGGACTTCCCCGAGTGGCAGGACGCAGTAGAGGCCGCTATCTCCTCCAACCAGCTCGCCGTCACCGGCGAGGTCGGCGATGGCCAGCTTGTGCAGTTCACCGACGCCTCCGGCGCCCAGATCAACATTCTGGCCGCCGAGCCCTTCTCTACCTATGCGGGATTCCTCTCCCCGCTCGTGGCGCGCGGTCATGTCACCATGGTCAATGACGTACTCGGCCAGATCGAGGTGCTCGACGATCACGACGAGACCATCACCACCCTCACCGCCAATATCGCCCAAGGGCCGCTGCTCGTAGAGGAAGGCCAGCAGCGATTCCAAGAGCTGTCCATTACCGCTCTGGGTATTTCTTTGGCCGGTTTTAGCGACCCCGATAGCTATATCGCCTCCAGCACTGGGCTGAAGCTCGGCACGGTCCTCTCGCACGGCGCCGAGATCATCGCCTCCGGAGATGGCTCGACCCCGCCCGACTCGGCCGCCCAGATCGCCTTCCAGGTCTCCCACTCGGAGTACCGCACCAATGCCCTGACCGGGCAGCGCTTCATTTATGTGCGCGTCTCCTCTCCCTTCCCAATGGATCTATGCCTGCCCGCCGATTCTGATCTGCCCGCCTCGGGCACGGTGATTGCCGGGCGGGTGTCTCTGACCGCATCCATCCTTGCCCCCAGTGGCGGCGGCTGCGGCTCCGGCGGCGGTTGCGGTTGCGGCTCGGGAGGCTGCGGCAGCCACTAGCCCGCTGGGCACAGGTGGGGAACAATTCTTGAGCACGACTCGTTGCCCCCATGTCCCCCATCATCTAGTGAGCAACTCGCCGCCGCGAGGACAGAAAGGAGCGCAGTGCGAAACCATTGGCCGTCCCTCGACTGGACCCACTACATACTGCTGGTGTGTTGTGTCGCCCTCATCGTCTTCCTGCGCTTCGAAGGCATCATCTTGGTGCTGCTGGTCTCCGGCGTGGTGTGGTACACCCTGCGCAATCGCCCCGATAGCAAGGAGACGGCCGCCGTGGTCTCCTCCATCCGCTATTCCGCAGAGGATATTCAAGACACCATCAGCGAGTATGAGCGCTTCCTCACCGGCACGGACACCGATTCCATTGCCGATCGCACCTTGCAACGGCCGGCGCTGGCCGATCCCGATTGCACTGACCCGGATATTGAAGAGTTCCACCACGAGTACTCCACGGCCAAGCGCTTCCTTAATCGCCTGAACTCCAAGCTGGAAACCCACGATACGATCCCGCAACTGGAGTCTTTGCTGGCGATCACCGATCGTCGTGCTGCCGCGCTCGAGGAGCGCTATCAAAGCGCCCGGCGCGCCGCACTTCGTCTCGGCCACGACTACAGCTAATCCTTACTCCTCCACTGGGTCTTCGCCGTCAATATATCCCCACTGGCGCAGCAGCGCTTGTGCCTGCTCGAGCGGATTGTCTGCGGCGTCGATCCAGGTGATACGCGGGTCGCGTTTAAACCACGAGCGCTGGCGGCGCACATAGCGGCGGGTGGCGCGCACCGTGTCTTCATAGGCCTGCTCGGCAGTGATCTCTCCGCGCAGATGCGCCAAGACCTGGGCGTAGCCGATCGCCCGCCCGGCCGTCGAGCCGGCAATAAGCCCGCGCTCGCGGAGGCTGCGGACCTCCTCAATGAAGCCGTGGTCAAACATCTCGTGGGTGCGCTGCTCGATACGCGGGCCCAGCCAGTCCATATCGACCGCTAGCCCCAGAAGGTGCGTGCCCCACCGCGGCGGATTGTCCTTCGGCGGCTGGGAGGCGGCATAGGGCTTGCCGGTCAGCTCGATGACTTCAAGGGCACGTACATTGCGCCGCGGGTCATTCTCTTCGATGATCTCCGCTGCCGCGGGATCCACGGCGCGCAGCCGCTCATGCATGCCGGCAGGGCCGATCTCTTCTTGCAGCGCCATATAGCGGGCCCGCACCTGCGGGTCGGTGGGCGGAAACTCCCACTGATCCACCACCGATTGCACATACATCATGGAGCCACCCACCAAGACCGGGACTGTTCCGGAACTCCGGAGATTCTCCACCACCCCGCGCGCGATCTCGCCGTATTCGGCCACCGAGGCGGTGTGGGTGACATCCCAGATATCGAGCAGGTGATGGGTGATTCCGCCGCGCTCTGCTGGGCTGAGCTTGGCGGTTCCTATATCCATTCCGCGGTAGAGCTGCATGGAGTCGATATTGACCACCTCGCCGCCGAGCTGCTGGGCCAGGGCGATACCGAGACTCGACTTGCCGGAGGCGGTGGGGCCAACAATGGCGAGGGGGGTGCACTGGCTCATGCGGCCATCTCCCACTGCGCCACGAAGCGGCCTACCCCGCCGGTGGTGTCTTCTGCGAGTAGCTGCTGCACCGTGGCCTGCTCACGCAGCGTCCACAACTGCCTCCAGGGCCGCGGATCGAGCACCCCAGCTTCAGAGAGAGCAGAGTAGTGCCACTGCTCGGGGGCATCGCCGCGAAGCAGCTCACGCACATAGCTTTGGGCATCCTCGGCCTCGGGGTGGAAGCCGCCGGGGGCCCGCTCGGTCAATGTCACGGGGCCATCGGCGAGCACGATCACCAGCTCGGCGTCGACAAGCGCCTCTATCTCCTCGGCACAGGCAGTGATCTTCTGTTCTTGCTCCCCCAGCAGGAGGCGGGCGATGATCTCGCCTAAGAGGTGTCCGCCCTGGGCGCGCGGCAGCTCCACCCCAGGCGCCCAGGCGCTGAGCGAACCGGTGAGCTCGGTGCGGCATTCTGCGGCCGCCGAGCGCACCACAGCGATGCTATCGACAGCGGCGGCGCGCGTGTCCAGGATGCTGCGGGCCGCCTGGCGCAGGCGCGCTGATCCCTCATCATGGGGAGAGACCCCCTCGATCAATGCTGGGGAGGAGGGAATGACCACGATGTGCCGCACAGACAACTCCAGACCTTGACTGATTTTTCCTCGGAAATTTAGCTTAAACCATAGGTGCCGCCACCTAGGGTTCTCCCCTACGTGCCCCCAGCAGAGGTGCTAGGGTTTTTGTCAGTTCGTGTTTATTGGCAGCCGTGCCGCGCGGCAGCGTTACAGACTTATAAGGATTCCTCACGCCATGACTACTCCCCCGAGCCCCACACCAGGTCCGCGTCCAGGCCCCCGCCCCGGCGTCACCCCCGGAGCCATGCCGGGAGCCACGCCCGCGCCGCGCCCCAGCGCGGTAGCACGGCCGGCGGCACCGCATGCTGTGCATATCCCGAAGTCGGATCCGTCCCGCTTCGGCCGCATCGACGAGGACGGCACTGTCGTGCTCATCACCAAGGCCGGTGAGCGCGTGATCGGCTCGTGGCAGGCCGGTTCCTCCGAGGCCGGTTTGGCCCACTACGCACAACGCTTCGCCGATCTTGCCACCGAGGTCGAGCTGCTCGAAGCCCGCCTCAAGGCGCATCCGGACGATGCCGCCAATATTCGCACCTCGGCGGCCGCGCTCCGGGAGTCCCTGCCCGAGGCCACCGTGATCGGCGATGTGGACAATCTCGATGATCGCCTCGCGGAGATCATGAACGAGTCCGTGGAGGCCGGTGAGGAAGCCAAACAGCGCAAGGCCGAGCGCCGCGCTCGGGCCATCGCCCGCAAGGAGGAGCTCGCCGCCGAGGCAGAGAGCATCGCCGCGGACTCCACCGAGTGGAAGGCCGCCGGGGATCGCCTGCGCGCCATCTTGGATGAGTGGAAAACCATCCGCGGTATTGATCGCGCCACCGATGATGCGCTGTGGAAGCGCTACTCCAAGGCCCGCGATAGCTTCAACCGCCGCCGCGGCTCGCACTTCGCGGAACTCGACCGCAACCGCGCCGCCGCCCGCCGCACCAAAGAGGCACTGGTGGCCAAGGCTGAGGAACTCAAGGACTCGACCGACTGGAACGCCACCGCTGGGGAGTTCCGCGAGCTGATGAAGCAGTGGAAGGCTGCCGGACGCGCCCCGCGCGAGGTAGATAATGCCCTGTGGGCCTCCTTCAAGGCCGCCCAGGATCACTTCTTCCAGGCCCGCAATGCCCTCAATGAGCAGCGGGACAAGGAGTTCCAAGCCAATGCCGAGGCCAAGGATGCGCTGATCGCGGAATACACCCCGCTGATCACCCCAGAAAAGGACCTCGAGGCCGCCCGCGCCAAGCTGCACGAGCTGCAGGAGAAGTGGGAGGCTATCGGCTACGTGCCGCGGGCGAAGATCCGCGAGTACGACTCCAAGATCAAACAACTCGAGGACAAGGTGGCACGCGCCGCTGATGAGCAGTGGCGTCGCACCGACCCCGAGGTGCAGGCCCGCGCCCAGCAGTTCCTCGACCGCGTGGAAGAGTTCACTAACCAGGCCGCCGAGGCCGAGAAGGCCGGCAAGACCAAGGACGCCGAGAAATACCGCGCCCAAGCCGCCCAATGGCAAGAATGGGCCGATGCCGCCACCCAGGCGGTAGACAACCTCTAGGCCCTCAAGCAGCGCTTCTTAACCCCGCCACCCACGAGACAGCCCACCCGGCTCTCTCGTGGGTGGTGGTCTTTGTGGCGGCAGGTGGCCGCCATGCAGCAGGCATGGGCCCACCGTTTAAGCTGGGTGGACGATGACTGTCTATCATTTCTCCCCCATCACCGCCCTGCCGCGCACCGATGCGATCAATACCAACCTCAAAACCCTCGCGCTGAGCGACGGTTTCCGGGCGCAGATGCTCGCCGGCACCGCTGATCGTTCCCTCTCCGTGGAGCGGCTGTGTTCCTGTCTCATCCCCGCCCCCGATGCGCGCAGCACCATCCTGCTGCTCAGCGCCGATCACGATCTGCAGCTCAGCCCCGCTGCCGCGCTGGATAACAGCGTGGCCCTGCCCACGGCCGCTGCGGGCGCGGCAGAGGCGGACACGGCTACGGCGCACGCCGTGGATGAGGTGGTGGATTTTAGCTATGGCATCATCGTCTCCCTGCCGCTGCTGGAAGACGGCTGCGCCGCCACCGTGGAGCTCATCGCCGATGTGGAGGAACTCGTGCTGCCCGGCGAGGAGATGAGCGAGCAGCAACGCCAGCGCTACTACTACGCACTCGAGCTGGCGCGGGTATTCGCCGCGCGTGCCGAACGCAGTCTGCTCACCACCTGGCTGGAGCAACCGCCCGTGGATACCGGCGATGATCAGGCCTCCACTGAGCTCCCCTATGCGCAGCTATTGCAGCACGCCGGGTTCTCCCCGGTGCTGCACACCGTCCAAGGCTATGTGCCGCTGCCCGTCACCGCGCCCACTGCGGCGAGCTGGGAGCGGCTGCACTCCGCCCTAGCTAAGGACGGCAACGACGCGCCGGTGCGCTTCGAGTACTTCTGCGATGAACTACCCAGCCATATGCGACAGCAGGTCACTGAGCTTTATGCGCTGGCGGATAGCGACGCGCCGCGGCGCGACTTCGTGGGAGAAAACGAGCGCTGGGACCGTGGCCGCTTAGATGCGATCACCCGCCTCGCCCAGGAAAACGGCACCCGCACCCACTTCGGTCTGCTCCTGAGCGGCCACGGCGAGGCGAGCAGCGTGCTGGCCTTAAGCGTGATCGCCCAAGCCACTGGTTCCCGCGAGGATGTGGCCGAGCAGAACGTCACCGTCACGGCGCGCTCGGTCCGCGGCTGTGGGGCGGGGCTGCTGGTGAAGCAGGAACTGCTGCGCACGCTGCATGCGAAAGACCCGCGGCTAGCGCGGGTCTATACCTCTGTGGAGGTGTCTAATAAGCCGATGCTGGCGGTGAATACGGCGTTGGGCTTCCACCCGATTAGTCGGGCCTCGGCCTATCAGCGTCGTCGCGCGCTGAGCGCCTAATCCTCAGCCTCGGTGGTGTCGGTGTTGCGGGGGCGGTGGCGCTCCGAGGCCTTCTTGCGGCGATCATCGACAAAAAGCGGGCTGTCCTCATAGCGGGAGAAGCGCCGCCCCACGCTCGCCTCACGCTGGGCATCGGCCACGGGATCATCCGAGCCGGCTTCGCGGCGGGCATCTTCAATATCGAGCTGTTCTTCGCTGCGGCGGAAGATCAGCCCCGTCATGATCAGCAAGAATGCGATGGCCACGATTCCGCTTAAAGCGGCACCAAACTCGGTGCCCGAGGAGCCCTCGGCGCGCAGCCGGGTCTGCCCCATCCAGATCATGAACATGGCCGCGGTGCCCGTGATGCCGGCGAATACCCAGTTGATGTAGGTCAGCAGCATGCTTCGCGACGCCACCACCGCGAGGTTGACCACCACCATCGACACCAGCCCCAGAATCACAAAGAGGCGTTCAAGCGGGGTGGCTCCAAATTCGAGGGCCTGATCGTTCATCACCAGAATGTCGAAGCCATTGGCTTTGCCGGTGAAGGGAAGGATAAGGGTGATGAGAAACAGCACGAAAACGGCGATCAGGCTGATCCACGTGGAGCCCATGTCCACCTTTTTCGCTGCCTGCTTCTCAAGGCCGGCGAGATCATCGGCCGAGAGTAGCTTCTTCTCGGCGGGGGTGTTCGCTTTATCCACTAGGGGTTCATCTCCACTGTGTAGTCGATTCCATCCACGTGCGCGACCACGTGGTGTGGCCTGCAGATACTAGAACGGAGGGCGCAGCGGGGTTGCCGGTGCGCACTCCCCACATATTGTAGGCGAGACTCGTCTCCAGCCCTAGGACGAGGGGCGGATACCCGGCAGGCCGAGGCCCACCCCCACTGGCTCGGTCGTGGGCCGCTTCCCGATCTCGGACATGTCGCCTGCCTTGGTGCGGCGGTGGCTCAGCACGCCGGCGTCGGCGAGCAGGAAGTGCGGCGCGGAGTCCGTGACGGTCACCGTCACCACATCGCCTGGGCGGATCTGTTCTGCCATATCCTCACCCTGGGCGTCGATGGGGCTAAAGTGCACCAGGCGGCCATCGCGGGCACGGCCCGAGACGCGCTTGGTGGCGCTGTTCTTCCGGCCACCGCCGGCCTGCACCAGCAGCTCTACCTCGCGGCCATGGAAGGCGGCGTTTTCCTCTTCGCTAATGCGCTCCTGCAGTGCCAGCAGCCGCTCATAGCGGTCCTGGACAATCTCCTTGGGGATCTGATTGGCCATCTCCGCAGCGGGAGTACCTGGGCGCGGCGAGTACTGGAAGGTATAGGCACTGGAGAAACGGGATTTCTCTACCACATCGAGAGTGGCTTGGAAGTCCTCCTCGGTTTCACCGGGGAAGCCCACAATGATGTCGGTGGTGATGGCGGCGTGCGGGATCTTCTCCCGCACCTCATCGAGGATGCGCAGGAACTTGCTGGTGCGGTAGCTGCGGCGCATCTTCTTTAACACCTCATCGGAGCCGGACTGCAGCGGCATGTGCAGCTGCGGGCACACCGTGGGGGTCTCGGCCATGGCGTCGATGACGTCGCTGGTGAACTCTGCCGGGTGGGGGCTGGTAAAGCGCAGCCGGTCCAGCCCTTCGATCTCCCCGCAGGCGCGCAGCAGCTTGGAAAAGGCGCTGCGATCGCGCTCGAGATCGGGGTCGACGAAGTTCACGCCATAGGCGTTGACGTTTTGCCCCAAAAGGGTCACCTCGGACACGCCCTGATTCACGAGGGCTTGCACCTCGGACAGGATATCGCCGGGGCGCCGGTCCTGTTCCTTGCCGCGGAGGCTGGGAACGATGCAGAAGGTACAGGTGTTATTGCAGCCCACCGACACGCTCACCCAGCCGGCATAGGCGGATTCGCGCTTCGCCGGCAGTACCGAGGGGAATTGTTCGAGGGCGTCGACGATCTCGACCTCGGCGTGGCGATTGTGGCGGGAGCGCTCCAGGAGTGTGGGCAGCGAGCCAATATTGTGGGTGCCGAACACCACATCCACCCACGGCGCTTTAGACACCACGGTGTCCTTGTCCTTTTGCGCCAAGCAGCCGCCCACGGCAATCTGCATGCCCGGATGCTTATCTTTCACCGAGCGCAGATTACCGAGGGTGCCATAGAGGCGCTGATCGGCATTATCGCGCACGGCACACGTATTAAACACCACGAGATCCGGGGTGGCGCCTTCTTCCGCCGGTACGTATCCGGAGTCTTCGAGCAGACCGGAAAGACGCTCCGAGTCGTGCACGTTCATCTGGCAGCCGAAGGTACGCACCTCATAGCTGCGGGCGGAGTCGGACACAAGGCTGGCTTTTACACTGTGCTGATTATGGGGGTGAGACACGGGTAGTCATTCTAACGATCTGGGTCGAGCCAACATAATGCGCCGATGGAGGGCCGATGGCCTCAAAGACAGACCACTCCAGAAGCACCCCTGCTATAGCGAGTAGATGGACGCCCCCGCAGGCCGGCGCCACAGCCATGAGGCTTTAGTCTTCGAGTTCTGCGATCCGGGCGTCGAGGGCGGCGATGGCAATACCCATGCTCATGTGTTGGGCGAAACCACGACGAGCGAGGGCGCCGACAATGCGGCGCAGGTACTTATTTCTTTCCGCGAAATCGGCGGGCGGCCGCGCAATAGAACGGGCTTTCTTTTCCGCCACGGCCTCGGCCACGCTGCGCTCATCGCTGTCATCGACCTGCTCCAGCGCCTCGGCGCGGGTATCGGCGGTGATTCCCTTATCTCGGAGTTCTCGGTTGAGGACGGCGCGGCTTTTGCCCTTGCGGTGGCGCTGCCGCACCCATTCCGAGGCAAAGAGGGCATCGTCGATGAGGCGTTGGGAGATGAGATCATCGATGACCGCGTCTACGACCTCGGGTGGGTAGTCATAGCCGAGTAGCCGTGTCCGCATCTCGTGTTCCGAGCGCATGCGGTGGTTGAGGAGAACAAGCGCCTTGGCGCGCACGGTCTGCCGTTCTTCTTCCGCGTGCTCGTCGAAGAGCCCGGGATTGCCCTCGCGCTCATAGCGTTCGAGGGCCTCGGCGAGCGCCCGCAGCTTAGCGTTTTTCTCCTCCCAAGACTCGGCGCTGTGCTGTGTCATTACTCTTCAGAGTCGTCTCCCAGATCGACATCATCAAAGTCCACATTGGGCACCATGTCCACCGGATCGTCGGTAAGCGCGTCATCGTCCTCGAGATTGGCGTATTTGCCCACCTTGAGCTTGCGCAGGATCTTATCCTCGATCTCATTGGCCAGCTCGGGGGTGTCCTTCAAATGCAGGCGCACCTTTTCCCGGCCCTGGCCGAGCTGATCGCCATCGTAGGTAAACCACGAACCGGACTTCTTCACGATGCCATTTTCCACGGCGAGGTCAATGATCGAGCCCTCGCGGGAGATACCTTCGCCGTAGATGATGTCGAACTCCGCCACCTTGAACGGCGGCGAGACCTTGTTCTTTACCACCTTCAGCTTGGTGCGGTTACCCACCGCATCCTGGCCGTCCTTCAGGGTCTGGATACGGCGCACATCGCAGCGCACCGAGGAGTAGAACTTCAAGGCCTTACCACCGGTGGTGGTTTCCGGCGAGCCGAACATCACGCCAATCTTCTCGCGCAGCTGGTTAATGAAGATCGCCGTGGTGCCCGCGCTGTAGAGAGCGCCGGTGAGCTTACGCAGTGCCTGGCTCATCAATCGCGCCTGCAGGCCCACGTGGCTATCGCCCATATCGCCTTCGATCTCGGCCTTCGGGGTCAGCGCGGCCACCGAGTCCACCACAATGATGTCGATAGCACCGGAACGCACCAGCATATCGGCGATCTCGAGGGCCTGTTCGCCGGTATCGGGCTGGGATACCAGCAGCTGGTCGGTATCCACGCCCAGTTTGCGGGCATAGTCCGGATCAAGGGCGTGCTCGGCGTCAATAAAGGCGGCGATACCGCCAGCGCGCTGCGCCTCGGCTACCGCGTGCAGCGCCACGGTGGTCTTACCGGAGGACTCCGGACCGTAGATCTCTACAATGCGCCCACGCGGGAAGCCGCCAATACCCAGCGCAATATCGATAGCGGTATTGCCCGAAGAGATCGCGCTAATCGGCGGGCGATTCTCATCACCCAGGCGCATAATTGAGCCCTTGCCAAAGTCCTTCTCAATCAGCGCCATGGCCGATTCGAGGGCCTTGGCCTTATCATTCGACGCACCCTTGGGGGTCTTCGACTTGGTCTTGCGTGCTGCCATTGTTGTCTTGTCTCCTGCTATCGCTTGGTTTTTTCATCGATGCGCCGTCTGGCGCCACGCTACCGGAGGGGTCGAGCCACCGATATCTTCTATAGACGTCTCCGGCTCCTGCAGCGGTTCCGCCACGCGAGTCTCCTCTGGTGGCACACTGGGCGGCGCGCTCGAGGATCACCCTAGCGCCCGCGTGCGACACTATCGAACAGATTACGGGCACACATGTTCTAATGCAACTTTCGTTATCCCAGTACAGCCCTTCTCGCCGCGCTAGTCATCCACACCCAATTGCCGTTCGGCTGGGACATCAAAATCCGCACACAGATGCCACCAGATATCACGCAGATCAGTGCCCTCTCCCTCCATGAGCTCGGCGGCAGTCTGCCCCCAGCGGCTGAGCACATGGGAACGCACGATCCACTGACCGTACTGCTGCCCGAACTCGTCTGTGACGAGCTTCAGGAATTGTGTTTCGCGCATAGCGCCCATCGTAACCCGCTCGACATTCTCGCCTACAGCGCCCCATCCAGTCCCGCGCGTTGTCGCGCCCCAGGACGGCGTCGATAAGCGCGAGGAAGTTCTTCGACCCCCATGTTCATAGGCGCTGTCAACGACTACAGTAAGACACACGTTTTGTTTCTTCTCAGGGGACACTCAGTCGCTGCCGCCTGCTGAGGGTGGCTGCGGTGTGCCGTGTCCGCTGAGATCCGCCCCCTATTGTGATTATGTTTTAAGGATTTCCCACTTATGGCCGCCTCTCCCTCCCGCTCTACAGTGCGCGATATCTCCTATATCGCGGTATTCACCGCGTTGATCATCGTCTTCGCGTTCGTCACTATTCCCGGCGCCGCCGGCGTGCCCATCGTGCTGCAGAACGCGATCGTGGTGCTCGCGGGCCTCGTATTGGGTGGTCGTCGCGGTTTCTACACTGCGGGGCTGTTCCTGCTCATCGGCATGCTGGGACTGCCGGTGCTGGCGGGCGGCCGTTCCACCCTCGCGGCGTTGGCGGGGCCGACGATCGGCTATCTCTTTGGCTATCTCTGCAGCGCGTTCATCGCTGGTGTTATCGCCTATAAGGCGCGGCCGCGCAATAAGAGCAACCTGGTGATCGCGGTGAGCTTCGGTGCCTTCGTGGGTCTGCTCGCCCAGTACCTGCTCGGCGCCATCGGTCTGTGGCTGCGCGGCGATATGGCCTTCGGTGAAGCCATCGTCATCCACGGCACCTTCCTGCCCTTGGACGCGCTGAAGTTCGCGGCCGCTGCCGCCATCGCCGTCGGCGTGCACTCCGCGTTCCCCGACATCATGGCCGAGGAGAAGCGCCGCCGCGAGCCCTCCCACACCACGATCTAGATGCCGCGCATCGTCTTTTCCTCCGCCAGCATCAGCTTTGATGGCGAGCGGGTGCTCGATCCGATCTCGGTGGAGCTGAAGGAGCAGCGCATCGGCATCATCGGCGCCAATGGCGGCGGCAAATCCAGCTTCATCCGGCTGATCAACGGCCTCGGCGAGCCCACCAGCGGGTCGGTGAGTGTCGACGGGCTCGAGGTCGCCACACACGGCAAGAAGGTACGGCGCAAAGTCGGCTTTGTCTTCACCGACGCCGAAAATCAGATCGTGATGCCCCGCGTGGAAGACGATATTCTCTTTTCTCTCAAGCGCCTCAAGCTCAGCTCGACCGAGCGTGATGCCCGCGTCGAGGAGGTTATGAAGCGTTTCGGGCTGAGCGACTATCGGGAGCACTCCCCGCATACGCTCTCCGGCGGGCAGAAGCAGCTGCTGGCTTTGGCTGCGGTGCTGGTGATGCGCCCGGAGGTGCTCATCGCCGATGAACCGACTACCCTCTTGGATCTGCGCAATCGCGAGCAGCTGCGCCACATTTTCGCCGAGCTGAGCCAGCAGGTCATCGTGGTCACCCACGATCTTGGCTTCATCCGGGACTTCGACCGCGTGCTGTGGATCGATAACCACACCATCCGCGAAGATGGCCCGCCGGCGGAGGTTATTGCCCACTATGAGCGCGCCATGATCGAGGGCTAAGCCCATGCGTTCGGTCCCGCTCAGCATCTACGTTCCCGGCCACACCCCCATGCACCGGCTGCCGGCGGCCGTGAAGTTCTTAGGCCTCATCGTCTTCGTTATCGCCGCCGCGGTGTGGGTCTCCTCCCCTGCCCGCGCCGTTATCGCCCTCGCGCTGGTCGCCGCCGGCTATCTGCTTGCCCGCATCCCCGCGCGCATCGCGTGGAATCAATTATGGCCCACACTGCCGCTCTTGCTACTTCTCGGCGGCTTCCAGTGGTGGCAGAACACGCTTATCGACGCCATCACGCTGGTTCTCCTGCTCTTCGCCTCCATCGCAGCCGCGGTGCTGCTCACCCTCACCACGACCATTGCCGAGATGATGCACTCGCTGGAGTCGATGCTCGCCCCCACCGCCCGCTGGGGTGTGCCAGTAGAGACCATTAGCTTGGCCATCTCGCTGACCATCCGGCTGATCCCGCTGCAGCTCAACGCAGTGAACGAGGTATTGGATGCCAGGAAGGCGCGCGGGGTTGATTTCTCCCTCACCGCGCTTGGCACCCCTGTGGTTATTCGTTCTATTCGCCGCGCCCGGGCCATCGCCGATGCCCTCTGGGCGCGCGGGGTAGGCGATTAATTCCTTCCGTAGACACACAAACGCTGGCCCGCACACATTCCGGTGTGTGGACCAGCGTTAATGCTTGGGGTTTAGCAACCCCCGTATGCCTTGTGCGCGCCCTGTGCGCGCCTCTCGCTGCCGCGAGGGCGGGCACGGGACGAGGAGTTATTCGCCGCGGATTTCTCGCATACGCTGCTGGATGGCGTCGTTGCTCACCGAGTTCGAGGAGGGGCGAGGCGACTCGATGGACTGCTGGGGAGAACCGGACTCGATGGCGTCGCCACGCATATCGGAGCGGATCTGCTCCAGCCGGGAGTGGCCTGCCATCTGTACACCGGCTGCTTCGACCTCGGCCATGCGGCCTTGGACGCTATTTTCTGCCAGCTCGGCGCGGCCCAATGCATTGGAGTAGCGGCGCTCGATCTTCTCGCGCACCTGATCCAGATTCGGGGTGTTGCCGCCAGCAGCCACGGAGTTCATGGACTCCAAGGACTCGGTGACCTTCTCCTGCATCTTGGCCTGCTCGAGCTGCGAGAGCAGCTTGGTGCGCTCGGCGACCTTCTGCTGCAGCACCATGGAGTTACGCTCCACGGCCTTCTTGGCCTGGGTGGCCTGCTGCAGAGCTTGATCGTGCAGCTTCTTGGTGTCCTCCACAGACTGCTCAGCGGTGACCAGCTGGGCGGCGAAAGCCTCGGCGGCGTTCTCGTACTCCGAGGCCTTAGCCTCATTGCCCTCGGCGCGGGCCTGATCGGCCAGCTTCAGCGCCTGGCGGGTATTGCCCTGGAGCTTCTCGATCTCGGAGAGACGACGGTTGAGCTGCATCTCCAACTGGCGCTGGTTGCCGATCACGTTGGCAGCCTGCTGCGAGAGCTCCTGGTGCTGACGCTGGGCTTCCTCAATGGCCTGCTGAATCTGAATCTTCGGATCCGCGTTCTCCTCGATCTTCGAGTCGAACAGCGCCATCAAGTACTTCCATGCCTTAGTAAAGGGATTAGCCATAACGCTTTCTCGTCAGCCTTTCTTGCCACAATGTGTATTCCTGCGCTGATTGTACGTCAGCAGGTATCGATCTGGCGCGCGCTCACAGCACTACGCACCACAGCGTCCATCGGTGTCGCACCTAGCTGGTATCGCTGAGCCTATCTGGCTCGGCGATAACTCTAGGCGCAGGGGGACGGTCTTACACTTTCGCCAAGTCCGCCTGCGCAGACTCCACTGCCATTGAGCCAGCGGCCTCGATGAGCACATCCGCGACACGGGTATCGAGTGCATAACAGACCGCAGCCAGCAGCTCGGAGGAGACCTCCTTGCGGCCTCGCTCCAATTCGGAGAGATAGCCTGGGGAGACACTGGAGGCCTCGGCGAGCTCGCGGAGGGTAATGCCCTTATCGGCGCGGAAGGACCGCAAGGCTGCCCCAAGAGCCTCGCGCAATAGCGGCTCCTCGGGACGCGAGGATGCCATGGTCTCCGCGTCTGCCGAGTCGGGGCGCACCCGAGGGGCGCCGAGCGGCTGATCTAAAAGAGCTGTGTAAGTTGCCATCACTTCTTCTAACGTCTCGTGGACACCTTTTGTTCCCCGCGCCATCATCGGCGCGGCACGCGGTGGTGGTTGTGCACCCACTGTAGTTGCTTCTCGTTCACCCCAGCGGCATAGCGTCGATATGCTCGCGGCCGAGGTCGATTGCCTCGGCCACCGCCTGCGCGCGAATCCCCTGCCTGCTATGGCAGCGCGGCGGCGACATCCGGCGCACCCGCACGGTGTGCTCGCCGCTGGCTACGGCCATCCATACTTCCCCGACGGAATGCCCATCTTGGCGTTCCGGGCCTGCCACGCCGGTGAGGGCGATGGCGATATCTGCCCCGCAGGCTGTGCGCGCTCCGCGTGCCATCGCGGCGGCACATTCCGGGGATATAGGGCCGAATAGGTCCAACAGCTGTGGGTCCACACCGGCGAGTTCGCTTTTCAGCTCAGTGGCATAGGTGACCAAGCCACCGCGAAGAACCGCAGAGGCGCCGCTGATATTGGCGAGCGTGCCGGCGAGCATCCCGGCACTCAAAGATTCACAGCAGGCCAGACTCAACCCGCGCCTCCGCAGCGCGTCGAGCAGCTCTGCGGCTGCGGCGTCGAGAGAGTCCACGCTCTTAATTGGCCTTGCGGCCGTCGATAATGTACTGCACACCTGTGACTACAGTCACCACCACGGCGGCCAGCATCACGACGAAGCTGGGGATATCCATCCACCCAGGCAGCGGCAGCAAATAGAGCCCCACGGCAATGGTTTGTAGCGCGGTCTTGAGCTTGCCGCCCTTGGAGGCCGGAACCACCCTGCCGCGTCGCAGCTGCACCATGCGCCAGAAGGTAATGCCCAGCTCACGCACCACGATGAGGATCGTGACCCACCACGGCAGCATGTCAATGAGATTGAGGCACACCAAGGAGGTGATCATCAGCGCCTTATCGGCGATGGGATCGGCGATCTTGCCGAATTCCGTGATCAGCCCACGTTTACGTGCGATGTCCCCATCGAGCTTATCGGTGAACATCAACAGGGCGAACATGATGAATGCGGCCCATTGCCAGCCATTATTCTGGCCTTGACTCGTCAGCACCAGCCACGCGAAGGCGGGCACGAAAATGATGCGCAGCGATGTCAATACATTCGGCAGATTGAAATTCGAGGGTCGCTGCACGGAGTTAGCTGCTGGGGTGCTGTTGCTCGGGTCCTTCACGCCTTCAACCCTACCTTGCGACCTATAATTTGAAACCATGAAGGTTTTCGCAGTGGAATACTCCTACTCCCCCAGCTCCGAGAAGATCGCCGAGATTCGGCCCGTACACCGCGAGTTTCTCGGCGATCTCAAGCAGCAGGGAAAGCTCATCGGCTCCGGCCCCTACACCGACGGCGAGGGTGGCGCGCTCATTCTCATCGCGCTCGAGGATGAGGCGCGTATCGACGATGCCCGCGCGCTCATGGACCGCGACCCCTTCTACACGGGCGGCGCACTGGAGTCCCGTTCCTTTAAAACATGGAACCCCGTGCTCAACGTCTTCGATATCTAGCGTGAGCTAGTCTCGCCGCCCTGCTCGGGCGCGGCCTCTACGCGGGCACGGCGCTGCGCGGCATCGCCGGTGGCGCTGTCCTCGTGCTTGCCCAAGAGCTTGTCTGTGGAGATAGCCACCGCGCCCTGGGCCTCATCGCGCTTGCCCTTGATCCAGGACGCAACAATGGTCAGCACCAACACGCCCACGATGAAGGCCAAAGACACCCAGGTGCCGATCTCGGGCACGTGCACATCCTCGCCGCCATTGATGAAGGGCAGGTTGTTTTCGTGCAAGGCGTGCAGGATGAGCTTCACGGCGATGAACGCCAAGATGATGCCCAGACCATAGGCCAGGTAGACCAAGCGATCGAGCAGGCCATCGAGCAGGAAGTACATTTGCCGCAGGCCCATCAAGGCCAAGGCATTGGCGGTGAAGACGATATAGGCCTCGTTGGTCAGCCCGTAGATGGCGGGGATGGAATCGAAGGCGAACATCACGTCGATAAAGCCGATCGCCACCAGCGCCATCGCCATCGGGGTAAAGAAACGCTTGCCGTTGACGCGGGCGGTCATCTTATCGCCGTTGTAGTCGTCCGTCATCGGAATGAAGCGGCGGGTGAAGCGGATAATCGCCATGTCCGCAGGATCGGTCGGTGGTGCATCCTTCGCCTCTTCCCACACGGTTTTGATCGCCGTGTAGAGCAAGAAAATACCGAAGAGGTAGAAGATATCCGACCAGGCATTAATGGCGGCCGCGCCCAGGAGAATGAATACGGTGCGGAAGACCAACGCCATGGCGATACCGAAGAGCAGCACTTTTTGTTGGTACTTGCGGGGAACATTGAAGGTGCCGATGATCAGCGCGAACACGAAGAGATTGTCCACGCTCAATGCTTTTTCGGTGACGTAGCCGGAGAGGAACTCCAGGCCGCGTTGGTGATCCCAGAACAGCCACACAAAACCGCCAAAAAGCATGGCGAGCACCACGTAGAAGGCGGTCCAAAAGCCGGCTTCTTTCAAGCTCGGCTCGTGCGGGGTTTTGACGTGGGTAAAGAAGTCGAATGCGATGAACGCAATGACAATCACGGCCGTGAGCACCCACACCCACAAAGGCACATGCATAGTGATTATCCTCCGGTGCGATAAGTAGTTACGTACCGGAGGTCTCCCCCACCGCGTAGTGGGCTGGTGGGACCGGGGCTGCTGCACGCCATCGCAGTGCAGCGGCGGCCGTGCTGACGATCACCACCATTTCAGGGGTACTCCCCTCCATGACGAACCCCACTATATACCAAAAACCCGCACACATTGATCTCCATGTGTGCGGGTGAGGTCCTAGAATACTCCGCCGGTGGGATTCGCCTCCACGGTCTTCACCTCGGGGCCGTCCTCCTCCTTCGGGGCTTCGGCGGGATCGGCGCCCTTGATCATCCACAGGATGGTGTCCAGCTCATCGGGCTTGACCAATACCTCGCGGGCCTTCGAGCCCTCGGAGGGGCCGACCACGCCGCGGGTTTCCATGAGGTCCATGAGCCGGCCGGCCTTGGCGAAGCCGATGCGCAGCTTGCGTTGCAGCATAGAGGTCGAGCCCACCTGGGCGGTGACCACCAGCTCCACGGCCTCGAGCAGATCCTCGAGATCGTTGCCGATATCCGGGTCGATATCCTTGCTGGCTTCCGCCGACTTATCGTCGGTGACGCCCTCGGTGTACTCCGGTTCGGCCTGGGCCTTGGCGGCCTCCACCACTGCCTGGACTTCCTCGTCGGTGACATAGGCGCCCTGGATGCGCTGCGGCTTGCCGGCGCCTTGGGGAATGAACAGGCCATCGCCCATACCGATGAGCTTCTCCGCACCGCCCTGATCCAGGATCACGCGCGAGTCAGTGAGCGAGGAGGTAGCGAAGGCCAGACGAGAGGGCACGTTCGTCTTGATCAGACCAGTGACCACATCCACCGAGGGACGCTGGGTGGCCAGCACCAAGTGAATGCCTGCGGCACGCGCTTTTTGCGTGATGCGCACGATACATTCCTCGATCTCCTTCGGCGCGGTCATCATCAGATCCGCGAGCTCGTCCACCACGCACACGATGTAGGGATAAGGCTCGATCACCCGCTCCGAACCCAGCGGCGCCTGGTACTCGCCGCTTTTGACCTTGCGGTTGAAGTCCTTGATATGGCGCACACGTGCCGACTTCATGTCTTGGTAGCGCTGTTCCATCTCATCCACCAGCCACTGCAGAGCGGCCGCCGCCTTCTTGGGCTGGGTGATGATCGGGGTGATCAGGTGGGGAATCCCCTCGTAGGGGGTGAGCTCCACCATCTTCGGATCCACCAGGATCAGGCGCACATCCTCCGGCCGGGCGCGGGTGAGCAGCGACACCAGCAACGAGTTGACGAAGGCGGACTTACCGGAGCCGGTAGAACCCGCCACCAACAGGTGCGGCATCTTCTGCACCGAGTGGGAGACAAAATCGCCCTCGATGTTCTTGCCCAAGCCGATAACCATCGGATCGGGATTGTCGTGGGTTTCTGGGCAGCTCAGCACATCGGCCAAGTGCACCATCTCGCGATCGGAGTTGGGCACCTCGATACCCACGGCGGACTTGCCGGGAATCGGGGTGAGCAGACGCACGTTATCGGTGGCCGCCGCGTAGGCCAGGTTGGACTGCAGGTTGGTCACCTTTGAGACCTTCACGCCTGGGCCCAGTTCCACCTCATAGCGGGTGACTGTGGGGCCGCGGGAGAAGCCCGTCACTTGAGCGTCCACCTTGAACTCATTGAAGACCTCGGTGATCGCCTCAATCATGCGGTCATTGGCCGCCGAGCGGGTCTTCGGCGCGCTACCTGCCACCAGTAGATCGGTGGAGGGCAGCTCATAGTCGCTGTCATTATTCGCCACCGGCGCCGGCTCGCGCGCCGGCTCCTGCCGCTTATTCAGCTCGCTGCGCGGTGTGGACGCCGGAATCGCCGCGGGGTCCACCGTCGAGGCCTCAGCCGCATCCGACTCGGGCGCGTCCGACTCGGGTGCAGCAGGCATTGAGGCAGCAGGTGTCGGCGCGGCAGGCTGCGGGGTCGCTGGACGCGGGCGAGACGCGGCGGTGCGAGCTGCGGCAGAGCGCCGCACCGCATCATGGGAGCGCTGTACGGCATCGTCGCTGCGCTCGGCTGCTGCGTAGTCCTCGTCCGCATAGTCATCCTCTGCCAGCTCGGGCTCTTCTGCCGGCAGCGGAGAGTCTGTGTCGATGGCCGCGAAGGAGCTGGTGGTGTGCGGATCACTCGGGGTGTAATCACGCGGCAGCACCGCGGTCGGCTCCGCCTCGCCCGCGGAATACTCGGGCTGCGGGGCCTGCTCGGTGTCCTCGGCGGCGGCAGTGTAGCGGGGGCGCGGGCTGGCGCTCGGGCGCGGGGCAGGCTGCTGCGGGCTGGCGGGCACACGGCGCGGAATCTCCGCGCTGTCTCGCTCGCGCTCGCGGCGGGGGCGATACAGCGAGGAGTCCTCCACCAAGGGGCTCTGTGCGGAAGGCTCGTCGAACTCGGATTCTGCAGCGGCGTCGATATCGAAGTCCTCCGATTCTCCGCGGCCGAGCTGTTCGCGGATCCACATGGAGCAGATATCCACGAATTCCCGCACGCTGATATCGGTGACGCGCAAGGCGCCGTAGATGATGACGAGCGTCAGAATCGGCACGGCCACATAGGAAGTAAAGCCTAGAGCCAGGACTCCGCCGAAAAGGGTGCCGATAATGCCACCGGAATCGGCGCGCCCCGCAGTAGTGGTGGGCTGGCCAGAGAAGATATGGATCTGCCCCAACATGCCCGCCACGATCAAGGCGGTGCCCACCAGCACACGCAGCCGATGGGTGGCCCTTGGGAAGGTGCCCATCATCACCACCACAGCTAGGGCGATCAGTGCGATCGGCAAGAGGTGCGCGCCGGCGCCGATAAGCCATTGGCTCGAGCCGGCGATGACACGGCCAACGGGGCCCGCCACGTTAAACCACATGCTGGCGGCGATCACCGCAGCCACGCCGATCAGGCTGAGGCCAATGCCATCGGAGTGACGCTCAATAAAGTCAGGGCCACCGGCGGTGTCTTTCGCCTCGGGTGCCTCCTCCGTATCCGGTTCGGAGGCGGTGGGCTCGGAGCCATAGGAGGAACGCGCGGGCCGCGGGCTCGCCGCATAACCGCTGGAGTCTGTTTCGTTGAGCGGGTAGGCCTCATGCGGGGTACGCGCCCGCCGCATCACGGTGGTCTCCGCCTCCGCTCCTTCGCCGGTATCGGCCTGCTCCGCCGCCTTCGCGGCTTTGGCGGCCTTACGCTGCTGGGAGCGCTCAGCCATACGAGCCTTGCTCTGGGCCAGCTTCGCGCCCATGCCGCGGGTGGCGTTCGCGGTAGCGCTGGCCATGGCGGATACCCCCTGCCCCACGGCCACCAGCGCACTGCCGGTGCGCTCGCCGGAGCTTTCCGCGGCGCGGTAGGCGGGGTGGGTGGAGGTCGTGACCACAGAGGTGGATCGGGTAGAACTGGCCGAGCGTGAAGAACGCCCAGTGCTCGAACTACGGCCTGGGCGCGAGGTGGAGCTAGAGGGGCGCTTCTTCTTCCTCCGGGAAGATCCGGTTTGGCTCGTGACAGTCATGCGTTTCAGTCTATCCCCTCGCACCCCTGTAGTCACAGCAGCAACACGGGCGTGGGGCCCGATCCGTGAAAAGAACTGTCACCCGCACCACCCCACTGGCGGCACCGGTGTTAGAGGCTTTTCTTCTTCACACCGGATTCATCACCAAGGATGCGCACATCTACCGGCTCGCGGCCGAAGAGCCACAGCACGATCTCGCCGATATCGCCAATCACGGTCACTACCTGATCCTCGGCGGAGGCGACCTTGCGCTTATCCCCCACCACGAAGCGCGAAAGCTCACTGGTGGTGGGAACACAGGCCACGGCCGAGCCCTTGGAGGAGACCATGGTGCGACCTAAGGTTTTGGCCACCTTGTAGAGCTCGTTTTCCTCGGCGGGACTCAGTTCCCGCTTGGTCCATCCTTCTTGGGCGCGGCGAACATCCTCGTGGTGTACGAAGTTCTCGGCGGTATTCATCACCGAGTCAAAGGGCTTGAGTAAGGTGGGCGGGCCGGCGGCCCACTCCTCCACGATCGTCTCATAGCCCTTATCTGCTAAAAGCTGCTCCACGGCGTCGTCGTGGGCGTCTGCTAATTGCGGGATCACAATGCCGCCGGCGGCGCGCACATTGGTCTCGCGGGCAAGCAGGTGCGCGGCTAAGTATTGGGTGTCCCACCCGGAGCAGAGAGTAGGAGCGGTGGGGCCGAGCTCTGTAAACAGCGCGGCGAGTTTCTGGCGTTCTGATTGAGAAAAAGACATACGCCCCATCCTAACCAGTTTCAGCTGGCTAGGACTGGGGCGTATCGCGTGCTCGCGCCTGAGCGCGGCTACTTTTTAGAGCGAGGGACGAGCGGCCTTGATGTCGTCGTCGTCAAGCGCATCGTCCTTCGAACGCATGGGGATGACGGTCGGCACGATCATCGGCTGGCGGCGCCACTTCTTCTCCACGAAGCGGGAGACGGTACGGCGCAGCTTCTGCACCATGCGGTAGGGGTCGCCTTCGCCTTCGCCGGCGAGATCGGTCATGGTGTTTTCCACCATCTCGGTGACCTCGCGCATCATGTCCTTGGACTCCTCGGAGAAGCCCTTGGCCTGGACGCGCGGCGTTTCCAGCAGCTGCCCGGATCGGTTGTCGATCACGGCGGTGATGGAGATCAGGCCGCCCTCGCCGAGGGAGGTACGATCGGCCAGCACCTCAGCGTCCACGTCACCCATGGTGACGCCATCGACGTAGAGATTGCCCACCGGGATCTGGCCCACAACCTTGGCGCGGCCCTGGTCCAAGTCCACGACCACACCGTTTTGGGCGAGCACGACGCGGTCGCGCGCCACACCGGTGGAGATGGCCAGTTCCTTATTGGCACGCAGGTGGCGCCACTCGCCGTGCACCGGCATGGCGTTCTTCGGACGGGCGGCGTTGTAGAGGAAGAGCAGCTCGCCGGAGTAGCCGTGACCGGAGGTGTGCACCTTGGCGTCGTGGCCGGTGATCACGGTGGCGCCGATCTGGGCCAGCATGTTGATCACGCCGAAGACTGCTTCCTCATTGCCGGGCACCAGCGAGGAGGAGAGGATGATGAGATCGCCATCGCGGACGGTGATCTGGCGGTGCTCGCGGCGGGCCATGCGCGACAGCGCAGCCATGGGCTCGCCCTGGGTGCCGGTGGTGATGAGCACAACCTTGTGCGGTGCCATACGGGAGGCATCGTCCATGGAGACGATGGTGCCCTTCGGCGCCTTGAGGTAGCCGAGCTTCTCGGCGATCTCCATGTTGCGGATCATGGAGCGACCATTGAAGGCCACCTTGCGGCCCGCGGCCACGGCCGCGTCCACGGCAGACTGCACGCGATAGACATTGGACGCGAAGGACGCGATGATAACGCGCTGCTTCGCCTCGGTCACCAGGCGCTTCAGCGTCGGCGCAATATCTGCTTCCGAACCGGAGACACCGGGGGTGGTGGCATTGGTGGAATCACAGAGGAACAGGTCCACGCCCTCGTCGCCGAAGCGAGAGATCGCGGGAAGATCGGTGGGACGACCATCCGTCGGGGTTTGATCCAGCTTGATATCGCCGGTGTGCAGCACCAGGCCGGCACCGGTCTTCAGTGCCACGCCCAGGCAGTCCGGGATGGAGTGGTTGACCGCGAAGAAGCGAAGATCGAAGGGGCCGCGCTTTTCGTGGGAGTCCTCGTTGATGATCGTCAGCTTCGGACGCTGGCGGTGCTCCTGGCACTTGGCGGAGATCAGCGCAGCGGTGAACTTAGAGGCCAAGATCTCCAGATCGGGCTTGAGCTTGAGCAGCCACGGAATCGCGCCGATGTGGTCTTCGTGGCCATGGGTGACCACGAGGACATCGAGGCGATCGAGGCGGGACTCGAGATACTCAAAGTCAGGGAGGATCAGATCCACGCCCGGCTCTCCCGAGGAGGGGAAGAGCACGCCGCAGTCGATGAGCAGCAGACGGTTGTGGTATTCGAAGACGGTCATATTGCGACCGATCTCGGAAATACCGCCGAGGGCGATGATGCGCAGCCCATCCTTCGGCTGCTTGGGCGGCTCCGGCAACGGCTGAGTGAGGTCGGCGCCCTGCATGGTGTGCACCACGGAGCGGCCGCCACGGTCGTTTCCGCGACCGCCGCGACGGTTATTATTGCCGCGGGAACCATTGCGGGAACCGCGCTTATTCGAGCCGTTGTTCTTGGAGTTCTTGCCTCCATTCCCGCCGTTAGAGTTGTTATTGTCCCGGTTATCGCCGCTCGCGGACTTCTTCGAGGAAGAACCGCCGGACTTGCCGCCAGTGGACTGTTTGCCGCCCTGGGAGTTCGATTTCTTCGAACCCTTCGAGTCGGACTGGGAGGACCCAGAGTTATCGGATTGGGAAGACCCAGAGTTGTCGGACTGGGAGGGGTTGGCTTCACCCGGGGCTTGGAATTCGACCTCGGGTGGTCCCGCCTTACGCGTCACCTTACGAGAGCGATTACGGGGTTCATTCATATTTATAAGACTCCAGCTTGTTCTAGATTATTTCGGAGCTCGGTCATGTCGTCGTCATTCGCGGGTATTTGCGGCAGACGCGGAGCTCCCACGTTAATTCCTTGCAGCTGTAATGCTGCCTTAGCCATGGAGACGCCACCCAATCGGCCTTGAGCGGCGACAAGGGGCGCGAGCGTTGCGTTGATCTCGCGGGCGCGTACAAGATCGCCTTCATCGAAGGCGGTGTACAAGTCACGGAGCTGTTGCGGTGCAACGTGCCCGATCACGGAGATAAAACCGCTGGCTCCAAGGGAGAGCCACGGAAGGTTGAGGGGATCATCGCCCGAGTACCATGCCAGACCGGTTTCGGCGATCAGAGTGGTAGCCCCAACGAGGTCGCCCTTGGCGTCCTTGACAGCCTGAACCTTCTCGTGCTCGGCTAGACGCCTCATAGTATCAGACTCCACAGGAATCGCAGACCGACCGGGGATGTCATAGATGCACACCGGCGCGTCGGTGCTATCGGCGATCGCGCGGAAATGCTGGTACACACCCTCTTGGCAGGGCTTCGAATAATACGGCGTGACCAGCAGAAGTGCGTCCGCGCCGGCATCCCGAGAGGCGCGCGCCAGCTCCTGCGAGGCGGCCGTGTTATTGGTGGAGGCCCCGGCCACAATGGCGATATCGTCGCCCACCTCGGCGCGGATTTCTTTAATAAAGGTGATTTTTTCTGCCTGCGTCGTGGTGGGCGATTCGCCGGTGGTCCCACCTAGGATGAGCGCATCCACGCCCCGAGACGTCAGATGAGCCGCGAGCTTTCGTCCGGTAGCCACGTCGAGGCGATTGTCCTCATCGAAGGGGGTGATCATCGCTACGCCCACGGTACCGAAGATATCGGTTCCGTTTTTCTCGGCAAATCCAGTGTTCATGCTGTATCTAGCTACTCTCTGTGTGTCGGGATCGTGTCTGCTTCCGCGGCGGAGAAAGGGAGTATATCGCCTGCCCCAAGCGTCTCCATTTTAGGACACGCCCACATAGGGGCTCGACGCCATGGGTGAACCATCGCTGAGGATGGCGATATCGAAATCCCCAAAGACCACGGGGGCGGCGTCCTTGAGTAATTCGAGGCAGCGCACGGCCACGGTCCGCATCTCCTCATCGGCGTGCTCGGTGGCGCGGGTGGCGATGAAGTGTCGCCATGCCCGGAAATTACCGGTCATCACGATGCGCGATTCGGTGGCATTGGGCAGCACCGCGCGCGCTGCTTGCCGGGCCTGCTTCTTGCGCAGCAGGGCATTCGGTTCGTCGGCGAGCTTCTCCTCTAAGGCGGCGAGCAGCTCATCATAGGCGAAACGGGATTCATCCATCGCCCGATCAAAGAGCCGCCGCAATTCGGGGTCGCGGTCGATCACGCTCGGCACCACCACCGTGGCCTGGTCGGGGTGCACGAAACGCTGCGAGAGCTGCGAAAAGGAGAACATGCGGTGGCGCACAAGCTCGTGGGTGCAGGCCCGCGAGATGGCGCGAATATACATCGTGGCCTGGGCGTGCTCGAGCAGCGCGGTATGCCCCACATCGATGATGTGGCGAATATAGGCCGCATTGCTCGCGGTGCGTGGATTCGGCTTATCGAAGCTCTCGTAGCAGGCCCGCCCGGCGAACTCCACGAGCGCCTCGGCTCCTTCTGCATCGGTGCTCCAGTCGATATCGCTCGGCGCCTGAAACGAGGTGCAGGCCACCAGCTGCACCGATAAATCCTTATGTGTTGCCACCTCTACCGTTCTTTCTTTTCTCGCTTATCGACGCATCCCTGGCTGCTATCGCCACTTAGAGCCCGAGGTAGTGCTCCAGTCCCACAGTGAGCCCAGGGTGCTGGGCATAGTTGCGTACGCCCACGAGCACACCGGGAATAAAGGAGGTGCGATCATAGGAGTCCTGCTTGATGGTCAGCGACTGGCCCTGGGTACCAAAGATCACGGTCTCGTGGGCCACGGTGCCGCTCATGCGCACGGCGTGCACCGGCACTCCCTGCACATCGGCGCCGCGTGCCCCCTCGAGGGACTGGGTGGTGGCATCCGGCTGGCTGTCCATACCGGCCTCGCGGCGGGCCTCGGCGATGCCCTCCGCGGTGTGGACTGCGGTACCCGAGGGAGCGTCCAGCTTGTTCGGGTGATGCATCTCAATCACCTCGGCCGATTCGAAGAAGCGCGCGGCCTGGCGGGCGAATTGCATGGTGAGCACCGCCGAGATGGCGAAGTTCGGGGCAATGAGCACCGAGGAGCTGGAGTTCTCCAGCCAGCCGCGCACGGTCTCGAGGCGCTCGGCGGTGAAGCCGGTTGTTCCCACCACCGCGGAAATATTGTGGGAGATCATAAACTCGAGATTGTCCATCACCACGTCCGGGGTGGTGAAATCCACCACTACCTCGGCTCCCGATTCGACGAGCTCGTCTAGGCTATCGCCCCGATCGAGTGCCGCGACCAGGCGCAGATCCTCGCTGTCCTCCACGCCTGCTACAACCGCCTGGCCCACGCGGCCCTTCGCTCCGAGGACGCCAACTGCAATGGTGGATTCTGCCATGATGTTCTTCCCTGCTCCTTGAGATAGCTAAAAGACTGGTGGGTTAATGTACCCCACCAGTCTAGGCAAGCGTCCCTGTTATGTGTGGGAGAACCTACCGTGCGCGCTCTCCACGATGCGTGCGCCCCAGCCCGGCATGGCGAGCAGGAACTCCGGCTGCGGGTAGCCGCGCTCCGCGGCGCGCTCGTTGATGGCCTCGACCAGCTCGGTTGCGGTGCGGATATCGATCAGCGCGATGGCCGAGCCACCGAATCCACCACCGGTCATGCGGGCGCCAAGCGCGCCGAACTCGCGGGCGGTATCCACCACCAGGTCGAGCTCCTCGGTGGAGACTTCATAGTCGTCCCGCAGCGAGGCGTGGGAGGCCCACATGTGCTCGCCAAAGCCCTGCAGGTTGCCGTCGACAAGCATCTGTACGGCCTCGGAGGTGCGCTCGATCTCACTGATGACGTGCCGCACCCGGCGGTGTACTACTTCCTGCCATTCTTCCTCCGTGCTGCCCTCGGGCACATTTTGTGCCGCCCACTGCTGGGCGACGGCGAAGGGATCCTCGACCTCGCGGAGGGTCGCAACGTGGGCGTGGGCGGTGACCCCGTCGATCACGGCGCGGCGGGAGGCGTATTGGCCATCGGCCAGCGAGTGCGGGGCGTTGGTATTGCACACCACCAGGGTGTAGCCGGCGGCACCGACGTCGAAAGGCACCAGCTGCTCGGAGTTGTCCAAGAAGTCGATGGCCAAGGCATTATCTTCCTGGGCAAGCAGGGAGATGCGCTGGTCCATGCCGCCGGTAGAGGCACCAACGACCTCATTTTCTGCGCGCATGGCGCACTCGACGAGACGGCGGCGACGACGCGGGGTCATCTCCATGCCCGCTAGGGCCATGGCGGCGGTGATGGCGGAGCATTCGATGGCCGCGGAGCTGGACAGGCCAGCACCGAGCGGAACATCGGAGACCATGGCCAGATCCATGCCCTGCTCCGGCAGAATGCCCGCCTCGATGGCGGCCCAGACCGCACCGATGACATAGCCGGCCCAGTTATCGGGATGCTTCGGGCCGACCTCATCGATCCGGCACTCCACCACCGCGGGATCGGCGCCAACGGAGCTTACGCGCAGCACATCGTCGGGGCGGGCCGCAGCGGCGATATAGGCGCGGTTGTGCAGCGCGAAGGGCACGCTGATGCCGCCGGCATAGTCGACGTGCTCGCCGATGAGGTTGACGCGACCCGGCGCAGCTACGACCACGCTCGGATCAGCATCGAAGATCTCACGGAAATGCTCCTTAGCGCGCTCAATGCCCTGCGGAGCCTCGAGGGTGTCCATCCACTGGACGCTCTGTGTCATTTACTTCTCCCCTGCCTCAAGAATCTCTCGGAAACGATCGGCAATGCGTTCAGGGGTGGTGTCCGAGATCCACGCCCCCATGCCGGATTCGGAGCCGGCCAGGAACTTCATACGGTTCGGGGAACGCATCATGGAAAATAGCTGCAGGTACAGGCGGCCATAGCGGCGGTCCTCGCCGATCGGTGCCTGATTCCAGCCTGCGATGTACGGGGTTTTCTCCACCCCGTCAAAGAAGTTGTCCACTGCCCCCAACAGGCGCAGATAGATGCGCGTGAGCTCATCCTTTTCCGCATCGTTGAGGCAGGCGAAGTCATAGGCCTCGGCGCGCTTGGCCATCACCATGACCTCCACCGGCCATTCTGCGGCGGCGGGCACGAAGGCGATGAAGTGCTCACCGTCGATGAGCACGCGGCGGCCACTGTCCTGCTCGGCGCTGATAATCGCGTCGAAAAGCGAGCCACCCTTGCTCTCCTCATAGGCCTTGGCCTGGGTGAGTACCGCTTGGGCGCGCTTCGGCAGATAGGGATAGGAGTAGATCTGGCCGTGCGGGTGCTGCAGCGTGACGCCGATTTCCTTCCCGCGGTTTTCGAAGGGGAAGACGATGCGCACGCCCTCGATCTCCGAGAGCTCCTTCGTGCGGTGTGCCCATGCCTCCACCACGGTGCGGGCGCGAGTAAAGCCGAGGTCCTTGAAGGACTTGCTGGGCTCGGGGGTAAAGCACACCACCTCGCAGCGGGCCTGGGCGGCACCGCGGGGATAGAGCTCGTTGTCATCGACATAGCCGGAAAAGTCCACATCCTCGGGGATGTGCAGCGATAGCGAGGGGAAGCGGTTTTCGAAGACCACCACGTTGTAGTCATTGGCCGGGATCTCGGTGGGGATCTCTCCGGGGGTGGTGGGCGCCAAGGGGTTTTCATTGGCCGGCGGCATGAAGGTGCGGTTCATACGGTGGGCGGCAAAAACCACCCATTCGCCGGTCAAGGGATCACGGCGCATCTCCGAGACCGTGCTCGCAGGGGGCAGCTCGCGGCTATCGTGCAGTTCGCGAGTAGCCTTCCCCGACACATAGTCCGGCTCGTCATCAAAGTAGATGAGCTCGCGACCATCAGCGAGACGGGTGCGGGTGATAGCCACCTCGGGGGACGCGGAGTCGGATACGCTCCTCGCGGTCTCGTCTGGCATTGCCATTGAACATTCACTTCCTTAAACGGAGAATTCGGCGACGCTCACAGCCACTCCCGTGAGCCTGCTCTGAGAGGGTGATGATGAAATTATGGAAAAGAAAAGCGTGTGTGGTGTGCCCTACCGCGGCCCGCACTGTACGCGCCGCGGCAGGATCTTCAACCGGGGCAGCCGAGCACACCAGTGGCCCCGGACTGTACCGCGAGGGACGATCGCCCCTCGCGGTGTGCGGTATTACTGGATGTCCTCGATGTCATCGGGGACGATGATCGGACGCATCTTCGCCCATGCGAAGAAGACGATGGCAACAACAGCCATCATAAGGCCGGTCCACAGGTTATAGGTGGCGTCCTTGGGCACGCCGGTGGAGGGATCCACACCGGGATCCAAGAGCAGCCAGGAACCCAAGAGGATCACAGCGTAGAGGCCGATAAGCCCGCCGATGACGTTGCGAATATCGAAGGCGCCAGCCTTGTGGGTATCTTTTTTAGCCATGGTTATTACTCCTTCCTTGATCTAGTGCTAGGCGAAGATCACGTTGAGCGCGATCACGAGAACCATGCAGAGGATACCGAGCGGCACCGTGCGGTTGTACCACGGCAGGCTGGCCTCAGCAGCGTCGGTGAGGTTCTCCTTCGGGGTCACGGACTTCACGAAGCCAACCAGCTCATGATCCGGCTTCGGCTTCGTCATCATGGAGACCACGATGGAGAAGGTGATGTCCACGATGAAGGCGATGGAGGCTGCCACGAACGCGGTGCCCTGACCGGGCAGGTTGAAGAAGCCCGACTCCACCGAGGAGAAGGTGGCGATGGCCCAGTAGGCCATGGCGGACAGAGTACCCATGACCAGGCCCACCCAGCCGGCGGTCGGGGTCATGCGCTTCCAGAACATACCGAGGATGAAGGTGGCGAACAGCGGGGCGTTGAAGAAGCCGAACAGAGTCTGCAGGTAGTCCATCACGTTGCCGAAGTTCTCGGCAATCAGCGCGGTGAACACGGCGATGAGGGTAGCCAGCACGGTGGCCATACGGCCGACCTTGGTGTAGTAATCATCCTGCTTATCTTTGACCACATAGCCCTGCCAGATGTCATAGCTCATCACGGTGTTGAAGGCAGAGATATTGGCAGCCATACCGGCCATGAACGCGGCGAGCAGACCTGCCAGTGCCACACCGAGCAAACCATTGGGCAGCAAATCACGCATCAGATAGAGCATCGCGTCATTCGGCTCGGCGCTGCCATTCATAATCGGGGTGACGGTGGCGCCAGCGATCATGCCGGGCACAACCACCACGAAGGGAACGAACATCTTGGGGAAGGCACCAATGATCGGGGTCTTCCGCGCCGAGGAGAGCGAATCAGCGGCCATGGAGCGCTGCACCTCCACGAAGTTGGTGGTCCAATAACCGAAGGAGAGCACGAAGCCCAGACCGAAGGTCAAACCGATCACCGAGACCACTGGGTTATCGAAACCGGAGATCTCCGTACCCGGCCAGGTGTGGAAGTGGCTTTCATTCTCCACAGCGTTCTTCAGACCCTGCCAGCCACCAATATTGTGCAGACCAATCAGGGTCAGCGGCAGCAGTGCGGCGATGATCACGAAGAACTGCAGCACCTCATTGTAAATAGCGGCCGAGAGACCACCGAGGGTGATGTAGCTGAGCACAATCACCGCGGCGATAACGAGGGTGACGATCAGCGGCCAGCCCAGCAGGGAGTTGACCACCTTGGCCAGCAGCAGCAGGTTAATACCGGCAATGAGCAGCTGCGCCACGGCGAAGGAGATGGCGTTGACCAAGTGCGCGCCGGGGCCGAAACGCCGCAGCATGAACTCGGGCACCGAACGCACCTTGGAGCCGTAGTAGAAGGGCATCATCACGATGCCGAGGAACACCATGGCCGGCACAGCGCCGATCCAGAAGTAGTGCATGGTTTGGAAGCCATACTGCACACCGTTGGCGGACATGCCCACGATCTCGACGGCGCCTAGGTTAGCGGAGATGAAGGCGAGGCCCGTCACCCACGCAGGCAGCGAACGGCCCGAGAGGAAGAAGTCGATGGAGCTCGACACGCGCGAGCGGGCGGCCCAGCCGATTCCGAGAACGAAGACGAAATATAACGCGACGATCGCGTAATCGACCCACGTGGCATCAAGCCGGAGCGCGGATTCAGCGACGATCATGTTGCTTTCTCCTTGGGTTGGTTGGTGGCTCCGCGAGCATTCTTCCGCAAAGCCTGCTTGGTTATGAGTGTCTATATTCAGTTAAAGAGCTTCTAGCCTGCCGCGATGGCGAAGTTGATGCTCAGGCTTTCTTCGGGATCTAACTCCGCCGCCCCGTGGGAGCGGAAAGCGTTGACCGGCGCCGACATCGGTTCCACCGCCAGGGCCCGCCCCACTCCGGGATAACCGCAGTCATAGGCGGGATCAGCCGTAAAGACCTGCAGCCACGGGGTGCGCATATCCGAACGCAGCACCACCGATGCATCGCTATCGCGATGCCGCAGGATGACTTCATAGGCAGAGGGCTGCTGGGGCTTGTCGACGCTGAAGCAGTGATCGAAGAACACCCCGTCCATTGCGATCCCCGTGGCCACATCCCCGTCCAGGCCGAGGTGAGTGGTCGCCGTCATCGGCCCCGCGGGAAGATTGCGTGTCGTTTCCAGGGGCAGATAGCTGCCACAGGGAAGGGTGAGTTCGCATTCGTCCAGCGGCGCACCGTGGGCGGTGATATACGGGTGGAAGCCCACGGCTACGGGCGCAGTGTCATCGCTGGCATTGCGCACTCGATACGCACAGCTCAATCCGGTGTTCTCATCAAGGCTCCAGGTCACGCTGTGGTGCAGCGCCCAGGGCCAGCCTTGGTGCTGGCCATCGTGCAGCTCGAGTGTGACGGACGCCTCGGAGCTGTCCACGCACTGCCACTCTTGGTAGTGCACGAAACCGTGAATAGCGTTAGTGCGCTGCGGTTCGGTGATCTCCAATTCATGGGTGGTGCCGTGGAAAATGAAGACTCCGCCGTCCACTCGGTTGGGCCAGGGGCTCAGAATATTGCCGGCATTCATCGGCGCATCCTCACCTGCCTCGTACCCGATGAGCAAGGGAGCGCCTCGATAGCTCAGGGTACGCACTCCCCCACCTCGCGTGGTGATCGTTGCGGTGTAATCGCCGGCTGTGAGGGTGATATCGCGGGTGGTCATGAGTGCGCGTCCCTTTCCGTGCATTGTGCGGGGAGCGTTGCCGCTCCACCGCGCCACTAGCTATGAGGTACCACACACACCTACAGGCACAGGTAATAATCAACAGCCTGTGAGTATGTGTGCTTCTGCACTCATGCTACGCCCACTTTTGCGGAAATGAACACCATCAATTCACCGCCATCTGAGAGCCCATGTTCCACTCTCCGGCCTCCTTATAAGCCCTGACCTGCGCGATAAGGGAGACATTTACGCACATCAAGCCCAACATCAGACGACCTACCTTCCTAGTTCGTGGCTAAGCTCACAGCCGCAACGTGCCCGCTTCCCTCATGTGGGGTTGCTTGGGGTAACGATCAGGGAATGCAGCCACTCGGGCGTGGTTATATCCTCTCTCACACTGGTCTTATCGTTGCCTCATCTGTGCCTGCAGCGGGCTGAAGCGGGCAGACATAGGCAACGCCCCGCAGTACACACCTAGGTGTGCTGCGGGGCGTTGTTATTTGAGCACTACGCGCCCGAGCGTCGGGCGCGGAGATCAGAGCTTAGCTCTCCTCGACGGGGATCAAAGAGATCTTGCCGCGATTGTCGATATCGGCGATCTCCACCTGGAGCTTGTCGCCCACATTGACCTCGTCCTCAACCTTCTCGATGCGCTTCTTGCCACCGAGCTTCGAGATGTGCACCAGACCGTCACGGCCCGGCAGCAGCGACACGAACGCACCGAAGGGGGTGGTCTTGACCACGGTGCCGAGGTAGCGCTCGCCCACCTTGGGCAGCTGCGGGTTCGCAATGGCGTTGATCTTCTCAATCGCCTGCTCCGCAGCCTCACCGGAGGTGGCGGAGATGAAGACCGTACCGTCTTCCTCGATGGAGACGTCTGCGCCGGTGTCCTCAGTGATCGAGTTAATCGTCTTGCCCTTGGGCCCGATGATCTCGCCGATCTTGGACTGCGGCACCTTCACCGAGGTGATACGCGGTGCGTAGTCGCTCATCTCATCAGGCTCATCGATCACATCGGCCATCGTGTCGAGGATGGTCAGACGCGCGTCGCGAGCCTGGGAGAGGGCGTCGGCAAGCACAGAGGACGGAATACCATCCAGCTTGGTGTCGAGCTGCAGCGCGGTGACGAAGTCGGCGGTGCCGGCCACCTTGAAGTCCATGTCGCCGAAGGCATCCTCGGCGCCGAGGATATCGGTGAGCGCCACATACTCGGTGGAACCCTTGACCTCGCCGGAGACCAGGCCCATGGCGATACCCGCGACGGGTGCCTTCAAGGGCACACCAGCGTTGAGCAGCGAGAGCGTAGACGCACATACCGAACCCATGGAGGTAGAGCCGTTGGAGCCCAGCGCCTCGGAGACCTGACGGATGGTGTAGGGGAAATCCTCGCGGGAGGGGATCACCGGGATCAGGGCGCGCTCGGCGAGCGCACCGTGGCCGATCTCGCGGCGCTTCGGCGAACCCACGCGACCGGTCTCGCCGGTGGAATAGGGCGGGAAGTTGTAGTGGTGGATATAGCGCTTGGAGGTAGTGGGAGTCAGCGAATCGATCTGCTGCTCCATCTTCAGCATGTCCAGGGTGGTCACGCCGAGGATCTGGGTTTCGCCACGCTCGAAGAGAGCGGAGCCATGGGCGCGCGGAATGAGATCCACCTCCACGCTGAGGTCACGGATGTCGGTGACATCGCGGCCATCGATGCGGAAGTGCTCGGCCAGGATGCGCTGGCGCACGATCTGCTTCATCACCGCGTTATAGGCGGCGCGGATCTCCTTCTCCTGATCCTCGAAGCGCTCGCTCAGCTGCTCCTCGATCTCTTCCATGTGCTCATTGGTGGCCTCGTCGCGCTCCTGCTTACCGGAGATGGTGAGCAGCTTGTTGAGCTTCTTGGCGGCCTTCTTCTCCACGGCCTCGAAGATCTCCTCGGAGTACGGCGGGAAGAGCGGGAACTCCTGGGTCTCCTTGGCGGTCTCCTTCGCCAGCGCCTCCTGGGCGCGGCAGAGAACGTCAATGAAGGGCTTGGCGGCCTCGAGGCCCTCGGCCACAACCTGCTCGGTGGGGGCCGGAGCGCCATCGCTGATGCGCTCGACCACGTTCTCCGTGGCGCCGGCTTCCACCATCATCACGGCCACATCGTCGACATTCTTGCGTCCCTGCTTGCGGGTGACGCGACGACCAGCAACCACCAGCTCGAATACGGCGGAGTTGTGCTGCTCATGGGTGGGGAATGCCACCCATTGGCCCTTGGGATGGTCCTCGTCCACGACGAGAGCCATGCGCACGCCGCCCACGGCGCCGGAGACCGGCAGACCGGAGAGCTGGGTGGCAGCGGAGGCGGCGTTGATAGCCACCACGTCGTACATATCCTGCGGGTTCACCGACAACACGGTGACCACGATCTGTACCTCATTGCGCAGGCCCTTGACGAAGGTCGGGCGCAGCGGACGGTCAATGAGACGGCAGGCCAAGATGGCCTCGGTGGAGGGGCGGCCCTCACGACGGAAGAAGGAACCGGGGATGCGACCTGCAGCGTACATGCGCTCTTCCACATCCACGGTCAGCGGGAAGAAGTCGAAACCTTCGCGCGGCTGGTTGGATGCGGTGGAGGTGGCCAGCATCATGGTCTCTTCATCGAGATATGCGGTCACGGAACCATCAGCCTGGCGGGCAAGCTGTCCTGTTTCGAGCCGGATCTCGCGGGTACCGAAGTCGCCATTATCGATGGTGGCAACTGCTTCGATGATTCCGAAGTCGGTGTCTTTATTAACGAATACGTCGCGCATGTGTGCTTGCGAACTCCTCTTATAACTAAAAATGGAGGCGGTCATCGGTGCCGCCTGAGTGGGTGTCTATAACGGTGACTTAGTCTAGCAGTTCCGCAGCACATGGCGCATAAAAAACACCACCTTCTCGACACACAAGGACGAGAGGTGGTGAGATGAGGCGGTAATCACCTCAGATGCACGACGCTTAGCGACGCAGACCCAGGCGAGAGATCAGGTCACGGTAGCGATCGATGTTGGTGCGCTGCAGGTACTGCAGCAGGCCCTTACGACGACCAACGAGCAGCAGCAGACCACGACGGGAGTGGTGATCGTGCTTGTGGCTCTTCAGGTGCTCGGTGAGGTTGCGGATGCGGTAGGTGAGCAGGGCAACCTGAGCCTCGGGAGAACCGGTATCGGTCTCGTGCAGACCGTACTCGTTCAGGATTTCTTTCTTCTTTGCGGTATCCAATGCCATGAGGGGATCCTCCAAAAATATTTCAGTCCGCAGTAAAAAACAGGCACCGCCCTCCCATTAGGAGGCCGGTGGGCGTGACTGTTGCAGACCACAGTCACAACCAACCCGAGAAATATTAGCAGTCGATAGGTTCGGAAACAATTGCGCGGGTGGCGGCCACATCCGAACGAATGGCAGCGAGCAGGTCCTCAATCCCGTTGAACTTCTCCATGCCGCGCACAAAATCCACAAATTCCACCCGCACCTGATGGCCATAGAGATCCGCCTCGCGGTCGAGCACGAAGGTTTCTACGCTACGGCGCGGATCCTCGAAGGTGGGATTATTCCCCACCGAGATCGCCGCGGGATAGCGCACCCCGCAGCGCATATCGCCGGGGTTGGGAGTCGAGTCCAGCACGGTAAAATACCCGGCATAGACGCCATCGCCGGGCAGGGCCTGGCTGGCCGGGAAGTAGAGATTCGCGGTGGGAAATCCCAGTTCCCTGCCGCCGCGGCCGGCACCGCGCACGACCTCGCCCTGCACCGCGAAGGGGCGGGTCAGTGCGGCGTTGGCCTCGCGGATCTCGCCGCGCTCGAGCATCCCGCGGATACGGGTGGAGGAGATCGGCAGACCCGCTTCATTCAACAGCGGCAACACCGCTACCTCGACGCCGTATTTCTCCCCGAGCTCGCGCAGCGTGTCGGTGGTGCCGGCGGCCTTATGCCCGAAGGTGAAGTTCTCCCCCACCACCACGGCCTTCGCGCCGAGCTTCTCGACGAGCACGGTGGTGAAAAACTCCTCGGGCGAGAGGTGCGCGAGGGAGGCGTCGAAACGCAGCGCCAGCAGATGGTCGATATTCAGCGCGGCTGCGATCTCGGCACGGTCATATACAGTGCCGAGCAACGGCGGCATCTTATCTGGGCGCACCACGGCCAGCGGATGCGGATCAAAGGTCACGAGCACAGAGGGCACGCCGTTGTCTCCGGCAAGGGCCGCGGCGCGGCGGAGCAGGGTTTGATGTCCGCTGTGAATGCCATCAAAAACTCCGATGGTGACCACGGAGGCGTCGAGCTGTGCGGGGACGTTATCCAGACCATGCCAAATATTCACAAGTGTATAGGGTACGGCATAGGCTAATACGCATGTCTTTCCCCCAAGAGAAGATCCCCTCCCCCGCTCAGCTGGCCGCTGCCGCAGACCCCCTCGCCACCTCGGGACTGGTGGTGGTGGACAAGCCTCAGTCCATGACCTCCCACGATGTGGTGGGTCGGCTGCGGCGGATCTTCGGCACCCGCAAAGTAGGCCATGCCGGCACTCTTGACCCGATGGCAACCGGGGTATTGGTGGTCGGTATCGAACGCGGCACCAAGTTCCTCGCGCATCTGGTGGCGGATACCAAAACCTATGACGCCACCATCCGCTTGGGGGCATCGACCACGACCGATGACGCCGAGGGCGATATTCTCAGCCAGCACGATGCCTCCGCGATCAGCGATGAGCAGATTCACGACGGTATCGCGCAGCTTCGCGGGGAGATTATGCAGCGCCCCTCCTCCGTCTCGGCGATCAAAATCAATGGCCGCCGCGCCCACGAGCTGGTGCGCGAGGGAATCGAGGTAGAGATTCCTGAACGCAGCGTCACTATCTATTCTTTCGTGGTGCATTCCATCGAGCGCCAGGATAGCTGGGTGGATATCCGCTGTTCGGTGCACTGCTCCTCGGGAACCTATATCCGCTCCCTCGCCCGTGACCTCGGGGCCGGGCTGGGTGTGGGTGGTCACCTCACGGCGCTGCGTCGCAGCACCGTTGGCCCCTTCACCCTCGACCACGCCCGCACCTTGGAGGAGCTCGAGGATACGCCCGAACTGTCCTTGAGTCTGGATCAGGCCATGGCTGTGAGCTTTCCCCCGCTGCCGCTGAGCGCAGCGGAGGCGCGGGATGTGAGCATGGGGAAATGGCTCTCCCCGCGCGGGCTCAAAGGCGTGCACGCGGCAATGGCCCCGGATGGCCGAGCGATTGCGCTGCTGAAAGAAAAGGGCTCGCGCTTATCGACGGTATTCGTCGCCCGTCCCTCTACTCTCTAGCGCAGCTCGTTGGCGGCTAGACCACGGCGATGGCGGCGATGATGAAACCCTCGCGGATCTCCCAGCGGCCCGTCATGAAGGGCACCGGGGTGGGGCGGGCCAAGAGATAGGAGATGAAGGTGCCATCGCTGCGCACATCGATCTCGGCTTGATCGAAATCGAGCCAGCGGTGCGTGAGCGGAAACCACGCCTTATACGTGGCCTCCTTGGTGCAAAAGAGCAGGCGGTCGGCACACGGTATGCCTTGGGATTCCAGTTCATCGAGTTGGGATAGCTCACTGGGGCGGGCGATGGAGCCGAGCACTCCCCGCGGCAAAGAGGCCGCGGGTTCGGCATCAAGGCCCATGGACTTCACCACCAGCCGCGGCGCCACCACTGCAGCGCGTAGCCCATCGGTATGCGTCATAGATCCCGAGACCGCCGCCGGCCATAAGGGCACGCCGCGCTCGCCGCGCAGGATCGGTGCCCCGGAGTCGCGCCCGAGCTTCTTGAGCGCCTGGTGGGCGCACCAGCGCGCATCGCCGAACTCTGCTTTCCGCACCGTCACCGCGTGCGCCACCAAGGCCTGCTCGAGGGGGTGGAGCTCGTGGTATCGGCTTAGATCGGCGCTGCTGCGATCCACCTGCATGGAACAAAATTGGGCGGCTGCGGGGAAGAGATCGGGACTACACTGCATCCGCGTCCACCTCCAGCACCGGATAGGGCCATGGCGCGCTGGCGGGCCGGTTTTTCCACTCGCGCGGATAGCCGAGCGAGGTTTCAATATGCGGGACCCCGTCTACCACTATTTCCCCCGGCAGGTGCAGATGACCGTAGATCACCTTCTCCGCGCGATAACGCACCGGCCAGGTGCGGGTGTGGATCGTGCCGCACCACAGCGATATCTCCGGCCAGGCCACCTGGTTGAGCGGCTCAATCACCAGCGGCCAGTGGTTGATCAAGATGGTGGGGCCGGTGACACGGCTAAGTCTTTTAACCGAGTAGGCCAATCGATCCCAGCACCACGCGCGGATATCCACGAAGGGGGCAATGGCGAACTCGTCGGTGAGCATCACCTGATTGTCTCGGGCGCGCTGCACCGCCTCCTCGGCGGTGAGCCCCGGCTGGCGGAAGGTGTAATCGTAGAGCGTAAAAAGCGGCGCGATGGTGCGCCCAGCGAAGACGGGATAGGGGTCCTCGGGGGTGAAAATATCGCGGGCGCGGCAGCCGGCCACCAGCTCGGCGTATTTCTCGCGGCCCACCACGGCATCGGTGGAGCGGCAAAACAGCTCGTGGTTGCCCGGCGCCCAGATCACCTCTTCAAAGCGCTCCTTGAGCTGCTCCAGGACCGCCAGAATATCGGGGGTGCGTTCGGCCACATCTCCGCCAACGATGAGCCAGTCGCTGGGGCTCGTGGGCTGGATGCGGGCGATCATCTCTGCATTCGCTTTGACCGCGGCATGCAGATCCGCGACAGCCCACAGGGTGGTCATTGCCGCACCATCACCTTTCTCCACACCGGATCTCTTCCCGCTCGGGGTTGCTTGTATTCCCTCACTATACGGCGTTATTGGCCCACTTCATGGACGTGAAACGCCAGAGCACCGCGACCATGCGGATGAAGATAAAGGCCAAGAGTCCGCACCATACGCCGGTGAGCCCAGCCTCGAAAAACAGCGAGAGCCACACGCCGGGCAAAAAGCCCAGTACCACCGAGGCGATGGTGGCATTGCGCAGATACACCGCATCGGCGGCACCCAGCAGCACCCCATCGAGGGCGAAAACCACACCGCCGCCGATGATCATGAGGATAAGAATCCACCACGGCCACTCCATGGCGGCAAGCACGCTGGCGTCCTGGGTGAATAGCCGCGGGATGAAGCGGAATCCGAGCGCAAAGAGCCCCGCCAGCACTGCGGCCACAGCGGTGGAGTACAGCACCACCAGCCGCCCCACTCCCCTAGCTCGGTAGACCGAGCCCATGCCGAGCGCCGCACCGGTCAGGGTTTGGGCGGCGATCGCCAGCGAGTCGAGCACTAGGGTGAGGAAGTTCCACAGCTGCATCATCACTTGGTGCGCGGCGAGGGAGGCCTCGCCGAAGCGGGCAGCGACCCCGGCGGCGGAGAGAAATGCCACTTGGAAGGACAAGGAGCGAATAATGAGATCGCGCCCGAGCACCAGCTGGTGCCGGATCACCTGCGGGCGCAGCGCCCAGGAGCCCTCATGGGAGCGAACTAGGGCGAGTAGGAAGCAGGCAGAGGTGAGCGCCAAACCGGTGAGATTGGCCCACGCCGAGCCCACGAAGCCATAGGCGTGCACCAATATCGGCACGAGGATCGCGGCGGGGATGACGCCGGTGAGGGTGAACCAGAGCGGCGCGGTGGTGTTCTGGATGCCACGCAGCCACCCATTGCCGGCCATAGTGATCAGCAATAGCGGGATGCCGAAGCTGGCGATGCGCAGCCAGAGCGTGGCCTCGGCGGCCACCGAGTCGCTGCTCGAGAGCCAGAGGGTAAACCAGGGGGAGCCGAAGAACATGATGGCGGCCAGTGCCGAGCCGACCAGCAGCGCCACCCAGGTGGCCTGCACCCCTTCGGCGACCGCTTCCTTCTTTTTGCCCGCCCCATAGAGCCGGGCGGCGCGGGCGGTGGTGCCATAAGAGAGAAAGGTCAGCTGGGTGGTGACCACGGAAAAGAGCGTGGTGGCGGCGCCGAGCGCGGCCAATTCGGTTTTACCCAGCCGGCCCACGACCGCGGTATCGAGCAGCAAGTACAGCGGTGTCGCGGCGAGCACGCCTAGGGCGGGCAGCGCCAGCGCCAATACGGTACGGATACTCACCTTGCCTGCGGCGGCGAGGCGTTCATGCTCCTCGGCGCTAGTCGGGGCGTCCTCCCCTGCCGCGGCGCGGGAGGAGCCGGTGCATTCGGGGGAATCGGTGGAGTCGAGACTCACTGCAGTAGATAATCCTTCATCAGCGTCCAACAGTCTTCTTCGGTGCCAGTCATGCTCAGCCCAGCGGCGTGGATATGCCCTCCGCCGCCGTGGCGGCGCGCCAGCGCTGCCACGTCGATCTGCTCCGAGCGCAGAGAGAGGTTCCAGGTGCCGGGTTGTTGTTCTTTGGCCACCACACATACCGCAGCATCCTCGAGGGCGTGCAGCAGTGTCACAGCCCGTTCCGCCACGAAGGGCGGAACCGTACTCAGCTGCGCATAGGGCGCCAGGAGAATGGCGGCCCGACCCAGCGGGGTGTCCACGGCCTCAACTCCCGCCAGCAGCCTGCCGAGCATCTGGGTTTCTGCCACGGTGGAGCGATCCATGAGATCCGCGGTGATCCTTCCGGTATCGATCCCACTCTCGGCGAGCGTGGCGGCAAGCAGCAGCCGCGAGGTGGCATCCTCGTTGCCGCCCCACGCGAAACACCCAGTATCGGTGACCAGCCCCGCATAAAGGGCATGGGCCAGCGTCTCGGTGAGCTCCACACCCGCCCGCTGGGCGAGCAGCCAGATCACGGCGGTGGTGGAATCGGCCCGGGGAGCAATAAGGTTCACGCCCTGCACCCCAGGGTTGTGCTCGTGGTGATCGATCATGATCCGCGCCCACTCACCGCTGGCGATCTCCTCGGCATAGCGGCCGGCACGGTGCAGATCGCCGCAGTCGACGACCACCACGCAGTCCGTATCCGCTGCGATCGGCCCCTCCCAGGAGATATCCGCGCACCGGGGAATGCTGCTGAGGTTGCGCGCCACCCCGCCGGGGTGGTCAATATAGCCGCGCGCCCGCGCCCCTACAGCCTCGGCCACCTGCATGAGCGCAGATACCGAACCAACGGCATCGGCATCCGGGCGCACATGCCCCACCACGGCCACGGATCGGGCAGAGCGCAGCGCAGCTAGCGCCGCGTCCAGATCGTGGTTGCGGAAATCAGTATCGCGCACGCCCAGCCGGGCGGGGCTGAGCATCGTGGCAGCAGATGTGGTGGCGGGAGGTGGCGTCGATAAGCGCGAGCGCGGGGAGGACACCTTTTACTCCTCGGCCTCGCGGTAGGGGTTCTCGCCACCGGCATAGTTTTTGCCCTCGGAGAGCTTGTGCAGCTCCTCATCGCGCTGGCGGGCCTTGGCCAATAGCGCCTCGAGGTGGGCGCTCGCCTCCGGCACCGTGTCGAGCTCGAAGGACAGACGCGGGGTAAAACGCACGCTCAGGGCGTCGCCAACGTATTTACGCAGCTGGCCGCGGGCGCTCTCGAGGGCCTCGGCTGCCTCCTCGTGATTCGGCTCGGTATCGATGGTGGCGCCACGGACCGTATAAAACACCGTGGCATCGTGCAGATCACCGGTCATGCGGCAATCGGTAATGGTGACATACTGCAGCCGCGGATCCTTGATGCGGAATTCAATCGAATCGGCAACAATCGTGAGAATTCGCTTCGCCATCCGGCCGGCGCGTTGCTTATCAGCCATGGTGATTTTTCCCTTTCTTCGTTGTGTATGTTCCCGCCCAGCCATGCGATGCGGCGGTGGCGGGAGACCCCGTTATTCTATCGTGCCGCCTGGACACTGTGACGACGAGCGGCGGCACGCCAACAGCCCTGCCACCTCAGAAGGCGACAGGGCTGTGTATGGCACATACTCACCAGCGGCGAGTAGACGGGGTCTTAGGTGCGGGGCACCTCGACCTCTTCGAATACCTCGATGATGTCATCGACCTGGATGTCCGGATAGGACAGCACCATACCGCACTCGTAACCGGCGGCGACCTCGGTGACATCGTCCTTCTCGCGGCGCAGCGACTCGATAGTGGCCTTGTCGGTCACCACGTTGCCGTCGCGGATCAGGCGCACCTTGGCATTGCGACGCACCTTGCCGGATTCCACCATGCAGCCTGCGATGAGGCCCACGGAGGATGCCTTGAACAGCTGGCGGATCTCCGCACGACCGACCTCGCGCTCCTCGTAGATCGGCTTGAGCATGCCGCGCAGGGCTGCCTCCACCTCTTCCAGAGCACGGTAGATGACGGTGTAGTAACGGATATCCACGCCCTCGGCGTTGGCTTCCTCGGTGGCCTTGCCTTCGGAACGAACGTTGAAGGCAATGATCACGGCGTTGGAGGCGGCAGCCAGCGAGACGTTGGTTTGGGTGACAGCACCCACACCGCGGTCGATGATCTCCAGCTGGACTTCGTCGTCCACCTCGATCTTCAGCAAGGCGTCTTCCAGAGCCTCCACCGAACCGGCGTTGTCGCCCTTCAGGATCAGGTTGAGGGTGTTGGTTTCCTTCAGCACCGCATCCAGATCCTCGAGGGAGATGCGCTTCTTCGCACGAGCCTGCATGGCATTGCGACGACGGGCGTTACGGCGGTCAGCGATCTGACGTGCCATGCGGTCATCATCGACCACCAGCAGGTTATCGCCGGCACCGGGAACAGAGTTCAGACCCTGCACCTGCACGGGGCGAGACGGACCCGCCTCTTCCACGTCGTTGCCGTACTCGTCCACCATGCGGCGCACACGACCATAGGCGTCGCCAGCCACGATGGAATCGCCGACGCGGAGGGTACCGCGCTGCACGATCACGGTAGCCACCGGGCCGCGGCCGCGGTCCAGGTGCGCCTCGATGGCCACACCCTGGGCATCCATGTTCGGGTTCGCGGTGAGCTCCAAGGAGGCGTCTGCGGTGAGCAGCACGGCCTCGAGCAGTCCATCAATATTGGTGGCCTGCTTCGCGGAGATGTCCACGAACATGGTCTCTCCGCCGTAGTCTTCCGGAACCAAACCGTATTCGGTGAGCTGGCCGCGGATCTTCTCCGGGTTTGCGCCCGGCTTATCGATCTTGTTCACGGCAACCACGATCGGCACATCAGCAGCCTTGGCGTGGTTGATGGCCTCCACGGTCTGCGGCATCACGCCGTCATCCGCTGCGACCACCAGGATGGCGATATCGGTGGAGCTAGCACCACGGGCACGCATGGCGGTGAACGCCTCGTGACCCGGGGTATCCAGCAGGGTCACCGTGCGATCCTGGCCCTCAGCCTCAACATCGACCTGGTAGGCGCCGATGCCCTGGGTGATGCCACCGGCCTCACGACGGGCTTCATTGGACTGACGGATGGTGTCCAACAGGCGGGTCTTACCGTGATCGACGTGACCCATGACGGTGACCACCGGCGGGCGCTTCTCCAGCAGGGAGTCATCGCCCTCGTCCTCACCGAACTGCAAGTCGAAGGACTCGAGGAGCTCGCGGTCCTCATCCTCCGGGGAGACGACCTCAACCTTGTAGTTGATCTCCTCGCCCAGCAGCTGCAGGGTCTCATCGGAGACAGAGGCCGTAGCGGTCACGATCTCGCCTAGGTTGAACAATGCCTGCACCAGCGAGGACGCATCGGCACCGATCTTCTCGGCGAAGTCGGACAGCGAGGCGCCGCGGGCCAGACGCAGGGTCTTGCCGCCGCCATCGGGCAACCGCACGCCACCAACGACGTTCGGTGCCTTCATTGCCTCGTACTCATTGCGCTTCTGCCGCTTCGACTTGCGGCCCTTGCGCGGTGCGCCACCGGGACGACCGAATGCGCCTGCGGTACCGCCACGACGGCCACCGCGTCCGCGGAAACCACCGGGACCACCGGGACCGCCGGGGCCACCATGGCCGCCACGGCCACGACCGCCACCGCGGTTACCCGCAGCGGAGCGCGACGGCATCTGGCCGGGGCTCGGGTGGTTCGGCATCATCGCCGGGGTGGGGCGACGACCGCCACCCTGACGCTCCTGACCGCCCTGCTGCTGGCCGCGGGGCTTGCCGCGACCCGGCTTGGCTCCCGGCTTTGCACCGGGCTTGCCGCCGCCCTGGCCCTGACCCTGCTGGCCCTGGCCACCACGGTGTCCACCCGGGCGCGGAGCCGGGTTCGTGCCCGTGGAGAAAGGATTATTGGCTACGCGCGGCGCACGGCCACCCGGCTTCGGGCCGGGCTTGGGGCGCGGACGCGGCTTCGGCATAGCGGAGTCGGCAGCAGGCTTGTGCTGCGCAGCTGCGTCCTCGCCGCCCTTGGTGTCGTTCTGTGCGCCCTGCGCAGCCTGGAAGCTGGGCTTGGGAGCGCCGCTGGCAGCGGGCTTCTCCGCCGCAGCGGGCTTCTCCTCGCCGGGGGTCGGCGCAGGCTTCGCAGCCGGCTTTGCACCGGGCTTGGCGGCAGGCTTTGCGCCGGGCTTCTTGGCGCTTGTCGACGCCGCCGCAGCCGGCTTCGGAGCCTTCTCGGCAGCGGTGTCGGCGGGCTTTTCCGCAGCCTTCTGGCTAGCGCCTGGCTTGGCAGCCGGCTTCGCACCGGGCTTAGCGGCAGGCTTGGCACCGGGCTTTGCGGCGCTTGTCGACGCCGCCGCGGCCGGCTTCGCAGCCTTCTCGGCGGGCTTGTCGGCCTCGGCGCCGGAGTCGGCGTTCTGCGCTGCGTAGTGCGCGCGCATCTTCTTAATTACCGGCGGCTCGATTGTCGACGATGCAGTCTTTACAAATTCGCCCTGCTCTTTGAGCGTGGCGAGTAGATCTTTGCTCTTGATACCGAGCTCTTTCGCGAGCTCATGTACTCGTAGCTTTCCTGGCACTTCTCTCCTCGTGGTTTGTGCAGAGGCGAGCGGCCGGGAAAGTGTTCTTCACTAGGAGGTGAAGTGTGTCTTTCTTAGGGCCTGCTGCCTCTACGGTTGCGTGTGGACGTTCATCGCTGATGCTTCATCGTGTGCTCATCAGTGTTCGAATCTTCCTTCTGTGTCATCCCGCTGCTCACATTGGCTGTGTGGGGATCCATTCGGTTCCCCGAGCGATGCAATGTAGGTGCGAACGGGTTGTGTATCCACCGAAGCGGATACCCGTAGGGCGCGCGCAAAGCTGCGCCGCTTGCAGGCGAGCTCATAGTGAGCCAATGAGGGTTGAATCCACGCCCCTCTCCCCGGCAAGACAGCCGCGGGATCGGCAATGATGCGCGAGGCATCGGCGGGATCAACAACCACGCGCAGTAACTCGGACGCGGGAAACAGGCGACGGCTAGCAATGCACATCCGCTGTGGGGTGTGTGCTGCGTTCGACTGCGTCATCCGGCCCTTTCTTGTGGCTGCTGCGATGGTTAGCTCCTCTGAGCTCTGCTTCTCACGTCCCGTGCGGCGATCCGGTTTTTGGGCACAAAAACCCACCGGCTGTCACCACACGTTTGTGAGCCGAGAACAAGTGTACGCGAAAGCAGCCGAAATGTTTAACAGAACCTTAAAGCGGCCCCACGTTCAGCTGTGGTTGTTCCACATATGCCGCTGAGTTGTGGGGCCGCAGTGAGCTCGCAGTAGGCCTCGCAGTGGGCTCGCGCCGTTGCTGTGCCGCCGCCGAGCCAGCCGGGCTCAACGCCCGCTCGGTCGGCGAGCTCGGCGCGACGCTCTCGACACTCGCCCGCTATTCCGCGTCCGAGTGGATGTCGATCTTCCACCCAGTCAGGCGCGCGGCGAGGCGAGCGTTTTGGCCTTCGCGGCCGATGGCCAAGGAGAGCTGATAGTCCGGCACCACGACGCGGGCGATCTGGTTTTCTAGATCGGTGATCTCCACGGAGACCACCTTGGACGGTGCCAGCGCGTTACCCACATAGTGCTGGGGGTCTTCCGAGTAATCGATGATGTCGATCTTTTCCCCGCCCAGTGCCTTCATGATGTTGTTCACGCGCTGGCCGCGCGGACCGATGCAGGCGCCCTTGGCGTTGAGCCCCTTCACGGTGCCACGCACCGCCACCTTGGAGCGGTGGCCTGCCTCGCGGGCGATGCTGACGATCTCCACGGCGCCGTCCTCGACCTCGGGGATCTCCAGCTCGAAGAGCTTACGCACCAGTTCAGGGTGGGTCCGCGAGAGGTTGATCTGCACGGCACGCGGCCCCTTGGACACGCCCACCACAAAGCTTTTGACGCGATCGCCGTGCTTGAGGTTTTCGCCCGGGATTTGCTCGGCGGGGATGAGAATACCGTCGTGGCCATCGGCCTCGGTGCCCAGCTGCACCACCACGATGCCCTTTTCATTGGCGCGCGCATCGGCCTGCACCACACCGGAGATGACGGTGCCCTCGAAGCGGGTGTATTCGTCAAAGACGCGGTTGGCCTCTGCCTCGCGCAGCCGCGCCACAATGGCATTGCGCACGGCCAGGGCGGCGGTGCGGTTGAAGTTCGCTGGGGTGTCGTCGCGTTCGGACAGGACGGTGCCGTCCTCGTCACGTTCAGTGAGGATCACTGCTACCTTGCCGCTTGCAGTATCGATGTCCACCCGAGCCTGTGTGGACTCGTCCATGGGATAATTCTGCCGGTAGGTTTCGAGCAGAGCGTCGGCAATCGTCGACAGCAATTCCGAAACCGCAATTCCCTTGTCCTTTTCGATGGCGCTGAGCGCCTGGACATCAATGTTCACTTGTGATCCTCTCGCCACTGCAGGGCATCTTCATACGACATATCGGCAAGTTCCGCCTCGGCAACAGGAGCCTTGGCGAACTCAATTTCTACCACCGCGCGATCAATATCGCCCAATCCTAGCGCGTGCACCTCAAGCTCACCTGCTTTCTTGCCGGCCTTTTTCGCCTGCTTCGCGGAGAGCTTAGAGATCACGATCACCGAGTCCTGCTCTGCCGACAGCGCGCCCACGCGCCCCCGCAGCTGCACATCACCCTGGGTGATGCTGATCAGTCGCCCGCGGTTGCGGTGCCAGTGGCGCGGCGTCGTCAAGGGCCGATCCACTCCTGGGGTGGACACCTCGAGGGTGTATTCCTGGGCGCCGAAGGAAATCTCCCCTGCTACCTCGGCCGCGTCGAAGGCCGCAGAGAACTCGCCTGCGGCGACCTCCACCGCCTCGAGGCTGGGCACCTCGGCCTCCATGCCGGCGCTGTCGGCGGCATCCACGATGATCGCGATCACGGACTTGGCGCCAGCGCGGTTAATCTTGATCTCCTCCACAGCCATCCCGTGGGCGTGGGCTACTGGAGAAATAAGTGAGTGAAGTGCATCTTTAGAGGGAAAAGCCATGCTCGCAAGCATACAGGTATGCTTCTTAGCCATGAATCCTATGAGCCGCAGGCAGTTTCTTCTCGCTACCTCAGCCCTGTGGGCTGGGGCGACACTGGCCTCGTGCGCCCCGTATCGCTCTGTTGATCAGGGTCTTAAGGAGCTCGCTATCGGAGCGGAGGCTGATGCGGAGGCACAACCGCCGATCGCCGAGATGCGCCATACTCACGCCAGCATGCTCGTGGAGGAAAATAACCGCCGCTGCGGCATCGACGAGCAGGGGTCCTCGCCCGAGCGCTGCTCTGTGGAGGCGCTGGATGCGGATGCGATTGCAGAACGTGCCGCCACGGTCTCTGCCGAGCTGTCCACGGCCCTGGCTGATTCCGCCCGCGCCACGTTCGACGCGGTGTCCACGATCGAATCCGACTCGTGGATAGTCCTCGCCAGCATCTATGCCGATCTGGGCACTCGGCTCTACGAGGAGGATCCGGACAAGGCGAAGGATATGCTGCGGCTCGACGCCATCGCGGCCGAGGATGTGGCGTTGAGTAAACAAGAAAAGTCGGCCCTGCTGGAGATGATCGCCTTCCACGAGGCTGCGATCTATGGCCTCGGCACGGCGGAGGCGTTTGCCGATAATCAGCAACACGCCCAGCTTTTTGCAGATCTGGGCACCGATCACCGGATGATTGCGGTTGCGCTCACGCAGATCGCGGCCGCCAATGGTCTCCAGCCCGACACTGCTCCGACGAGTTATCAGATGGAGGGCTATGAGCAGATGAGCGATGCCGCCAGCGCCGATATTTTTGTGCGCCAGCTCTGCGATAATGCCCGCGGGATGTGGGATCATTTCCTGCTTGAGGCCTCGCATTCCACTGCCGCGCAGTGCGCCGCGCAGGCCATTGGCCAGGTGTCCGTGCACTCTCATCGGGCGGCCGCGATCGGCATCTAGGCCAAGGCTTATCGACGCCTCCCCCACCCCTGATCCCCGCGGTTGCCAGCACAACTGTGGGCAGATACACGACAGCCACCATCCTGCATCACTGCGGGATGGTGGCTGTCGGGCGCTAAGGGTTTAGTTCTCGCCCTCGGTGGAGCCCTCGAACTTCTTGTCGATGGCGTCGCGGGCCTTGTCTACCTTGTCGGAGTGCTCGTTGCCGAGCTTATCCTTGGCCACCTGCTCGCCCTTGTCGAGAACGTCCTTGCGCTTGTCGTCGTCGCTCAGGAATTCCTTTGCCTTATCCATGATTCCCATGAAGTTTCACACCTTTCGATTGTTGTGATTTGTGTTTACTCGCATAATGCTAACGAATCTCGGGTGCGGGCGTGTAACTGGCCCCGCGCTCAGTCGTGCCCTGAGAACGTCACGCGGCCACGACGCCCCACTGCTGAGAGCGCGGGGCGGCGTGGCCAGTGGTGAAACGAGTTGGCGGAATAGCCCTTAGGAAGCGCGGCGGCGCAGTGCTACCAAGCCGGCGCCGGCGGCGGCGATGACGAGGCCGCCGAGCGTTACCATGCCGACATTGGCACCGGTGTTGGCCAGGGCCGGGCCGGAGTGGGACTCATGGTTGTGATGACCGTGCTGATCCTTGTGGTTGTGCTCGTTCATCGGAGCCGGAGTGGCCGAGGACTCGTCCATGTGCGAGTGACCATCGTGCATATCACCCTTGCCATCCTTATCGGCCGCATCGCCGTGGTCGTGGCCTTCAGCGTCTTCGTGGTCGCCGTGCTCGGCATCGTCCTGACCATTGGCATCGTCCTGGCCTTCAGCGTCTTCGTGGTCGCCGTGCTCGGCATCGTCCTTACCATTGGCATCGCCCTGGCCTTCAGCGTCTTCGTGGTCGCCGTGCTCGGCATCGCCCTTACCATTGGCATCGCCCTGGCCTTCAGCGTCTTCGTGGTCGCCGTGCTCGGCATCGCCCTTACCATTGGCATCGCCCTGGTCTTCAGCATCGTCGCTCGCGTCATTGCTACCTGCGGCGTCGTCGGTGCTGTCGGAGTTGTCGCCTTCCTCAGCAGCGCTGCCGTTATCATCTCCCTCGTACTCGCCGCCGGTGGCAGGCTGGTTAGTGCTATCGGAGGAGGACGAGGAGGACTCGCTAGAGGTCGACTGGTCAGCGTCGCCTTCTTCGGCGGCGGCGATACCGCCGGAGAGCATCAGGCCCGAGGCGGCGAAGGCTGCCATGCCGACACGCAGGCTACGGCCGACGGTGGTGCTGCGAGAGAGGGAATTCAGAGACATAAATAGCGTCTTTCTTATCGACGTAGCTGGCGGTCTCGGGAGGTAGATCGAGTGCACGCTACGGGGTTGGGTGGAGACAATGGGTTCAGCATGTGAGCGGTACCGATAGAGCACCGCTCCAGTGCAGAAACTCCTAGTGTGCAATGTTAGTTTCGCTACCGAACCTACACAAGGGCATTGGCCCCCAAACAGGGGCCAATACGTACTAGTTGGTGCGGGCGCGACGCTGCTTCTCGGCCGCGATATAAAACTCACGATCGTCGAGCTGTGCCGCGGCCTCGCTATCGACGATGACGGTGCAGTTCGGGTGGAACTGCAAAATGCTGGCCGGGCAGTGCGCCGTCACGGGCCCCTCCACCATCGCGGCCACTGCCTCTGCCTTGGAGGCGCCGGTCGCAAGCAGCACCGGATGCTGGGCGGCACGGATCGTGGCCAGGCCTTGGGTGATGGCCTCCACGGGGACCTCCTCTTCGGAGGAGAAGAAGCGGGCATTATCGCGCACCGTCTGCGGATGCAGGATCACGCGGTGGGTCGGAGAGTCGAAGGCGGAGCCGGGCTCATTAAAGCCAATGTGCCCGTCCGAGCCGATGCCCAGCAGCTGCAATTGCACCTCGCCAGCACGCACTGCAGCCTCATAGCGGGCAGCTTCCTCCGCGATGGACTCGGCTTGACCATTGGGGCTAAAGACGCGGGAATCATCGATGTCCACGTGCTCGGCAAATTCTCGCCGAATGGTGCGGTAGTAGCTATTTTCGTCAGAGCGATCGATACCGATGTATTCATCGAGCATGTAGACACTCACATCGGCAAAGCTGATCTCGCCCGCCTGGTGGCGAGCAATGAGCTCCTTGTAGGTGGCAATAGGGGTCGAGCCGGTGGCCAGCCCGATGGAAACCTTCCCCTTGCCCTGCACGGTGTCGGCAATCATGTCGGCAGCGATAGTGGCAACCTCAGCAGGGGACTCGGTGATAATTACGCGCATAGCGTCCCTTTCTTATCTACGCGCGCCGGCATCCTCAGTCCTCATCCGCGGTAGCAGTCACCACGAATAGGATGGCCGCGGCGCGCGGCCTCACTGTGTGCTGAGGATCTCCGCTCCCCTGCCCCACTTGTGCCTGCGGGCACCGCCCGCGACAGCGATATGAATAGATCAAGGGTGGCATGGGAAGAGATCCCATGCCACCCACATTACACACTCATCAGACGTCGTATCTACGCCGGAGGCCGTCTGATTTTCTCCCGGCCTCCTGCCCTCTAACGACGCCCCTGCGTGACCAGCTCGACGAGGTGATCAACCACTTCGTCCACGGCGATGTTCTCGGCCTCGCCACCGCGCGGCCGCACCTCGATGGTGCCCTCCTTGTAGCCACGACCCACCACGGCCATGAAGGGCATACCCAACAGCTCGGCGTCCTTAAACTTCACGCCAGCGCCAATCTTGGGACGGTCATCGAAGAGCACGTCGATCCCTCGGGTCGACAGCTCCTCGGCGAGCTTCTCCGCCGCTTCTGCCGCCTCGGCATCCTTGTTGGCGATCACCACATGCACCTCGTACGGGGCCACAGACACCGGCCATTTCAGGCCCTTCTCGTCGTGTGTCTGCTCGGCGATCACGGCAAGCAGGCGGGACACGCCCACGCCATAGGAGCCCATCGTGGGCACCGCACGCTTGCCATTCTCATCCAAAATCTGCACATCGAACGCCTCGGTGTACTTGCGGCCCAGCTGGAAGATGTGCCCGATCTCGATACCGCGCTCGAGGGTGAGCACACCCATTCCCTCCGGCGCGGGGTCGCCCTCGCGTACCTCGGCTGCCTCCACATAGGCATCCACCTCGAAATCACGGCCCACTGTCATGTTCACGCTGTGGTGGCCCTCCACATCGCCACCGGTGATCCATGAGGTGCCGCGCACGACGCGCGGATCGGCGTACACGCTCAGTTCATGCTCGTTGAGTGCGCGCGGGCCCACATAGCCCTTCACCAAAAACTGGTTGTGCGCAAAGTCCTTGTCCTCGGCGAGCTCCACCTCGGCAGGCTCGAAGCTGGCGGCCAGGCGACCCATGTCCACCTCGCGGTCGCCAGGCAAGACCACACCCGCGAGGCGGGGTTTCTCGGCGCCGGGGTCCATCACGCGCACCACGATGCACTTGAGGGTATCGCTGGCCTCCACCGCACGGCCCTCAATAGTGACGCCCTGTGTATTCGCCCACTCCACGAGCGCGGAGATGGTGGTGGCACCAGGGGTCTCGTGATCCTCGGCGGCGGGGGCTGCCGCGGGATCGCGTTCCTCGCCGGCCGGGGTCACCACGGCCTCGACATTGGCGGCATAGTCACCTTCGGTGGCGCAGACAAAGGTGTCCTCGCCGGTGGGGCTAATAGCAAGGAACTCCTCGGAGGCCGAGCCGCCCATCGCGCCGGAGGTCGCAGCACAAATCACATACTCCACGCCCAGGCGGTCGAAAATGTTTTGATACGCCCGGCGGTGCAGCTGATAGGACTCCTCAAGCCCAGCATCATCCATGTTGAAGGAGTAGGAATCCTTCATAATGAACTCGCGCCCGCGCAGGATACCGGCGCGGGGACGCTCCTCATCGCGATACTTGGTCTGCACCTGATAGAGGATGACGGGGAAATCCTTATAGGAGCTGTACATGTCCTTGACCGTGAGGGTGAACATCTCCTCGTGGGTCGGCCCGAGCAGCATGTCCGCGCCCTTGCGGTCCTTCAAGCGGAAGACATTATCGCCGTATTCGGTCCACCGGTTGGACTGCTCATAGGGCCCGCGGGGCAGCAGGCCGGGGAAGCGCAGCTCTTGAGCGCCGATGGCGTTCATCTCCTCGCGCACAACCTTTTCGATCTTGTCCAGCGCGCGCACTCCGAGCGGCAGCATGGAGTAGATGCCCGGCGCATTGCGTCGGAGGTATCCGGCGCGCACCAAAAGCTTGTGGCTGGGGACTTCAGCGTCGGCGGGATCATCGCGCAACGTGCGCAAAAAGAGCTGAGACAAGCGTGTAATCATGGTGCCCGATCTTACTAGCTACACTCAGGGGCGTGCTCATTGTGCTCCCACCCTCTGAAACCAAGTCCTTTGGCGGCGATGGCGCGCCGCTGTCGCTCGACTCCCTCGGCTTCCCCGAACTGACTCCCCTGCGCCAGCAGATTATCGATGATCTGCGCGCTCTTGACGCTGCGGAGGCACGCGAGGCGCTGAAGTTGAAAAACAACTTTGATGAGGAGTTCGCCGCTAATCAGCAGCTGTGGACCTCCCCCACCACCCCGGCGCTGAGTCGCTACACGGGGGTGCTTTTCGACGCCCTCTCCCCGGCTACTCTCCCCCAACCCCGGTGGAGCCGACTGGCTGTGGGCTCAGCGCTCTTTGGCGTCGTGCGGGGACAGGATCCCATCCCCCATTACCGGCTGTCTGCGAGCACGAAGGTGCCGCGCCAGGAGGATCCCGCCGCCGCTGCACCAACGATGAAAAAGCGCTGGGGTGCAGCCATCACTGAGGCCCTGGCCGGTGTGGAGGGCCTGGTGCTGGACTTCCGCTCGGGGGCGTATCAGAATCTTGGCCCGCTCTCCTCTGCGGCCACCGTGCGCGTGGAAACCACCGCGGGCAAGGTTGTGAGCCACTTCAATAAGCACTACAAGGGCGAACTGGCCCGCGTGCTCTGCCTGCACGATGCGGAACCGGACACCCTCGATGAGGTCATCGAGATCGCCCGGGGCGCTGGTCTTTCTATCAGTCTCAGCAGCCCGACGCAGCTGACGCTCGTGGTGGATCGCTAGGCGTTCGGCAGGGTGAGTCCTGCCACCTCGCCGATCACCAGCACTGCGGGCGGGGCAATGCCCTCCTCGCGGATAGAGGCGCCCAGCGTCGCGAGCGTGCAGCGCAGCACTTTTTGCTCAGCGGTGGTGCCTTCTTGAATCACGGCTGCGGGGGTCTCGGGGCTGCGGCCATCGGCCATCAATCGTTCTGCGATGGCCCCGGAGTTTTTCACGCCCATAATCACCACGAGGGTGCCGCCGGTGTGCGCCAGTGCCGTCCAATCGTTAAGCGAGTTGGGGTTATCGGGGGCGAGATGCCCCGAGATCACGGTGAAGGAATGCACCATCCCACGCTGGGTTACGGGGATATCGGCGGCGGCTGGAACAGCGATGGCGCTGGTTACTCCCGGCACGACGGTGCACGCGATGCCGGCTTCGGCACAGGCCTGTGCCTCTTCGAAACCACGGCCAAATACATAGGGGTCGCCGCCTTTGAGCCGCGCCACCTTCTTCCCGGCGCGGGCGTGGGTCACCAGCAGCTCATTGGTTTTTTCTTGGGCTACTTGCCGGCCATAGGGCAGCTTTGAGACGTCGATGATCTCTTTGGTCGAGACATCGCAGAGTTTGTCTAATTCGGCGCTCGGGCCGAGGTGATCGGTGAGGATCACATCGGCCTCTTGCAGGGCATGCATGCCGCGCACCGTAATCAGATCCCACGCTCCGGGTCCGCCACCAATAAGAGTCACTGTCATGAATTGTGAGTGTAGTGGCCTTAGTGGGCAAAAATCGATTTAGCGATGCCTGCCCGCAGTGCGCACAAAGTTCTCGATCGCGTGGGGAACGCTGGCGGGATGGACGTGGAGATAGGAGGCGTGGATCGTTGCGGACACGAAGCCTTCGGCCACCGCGGCGCCATCCCAGCCCCGCCAGCCCCAGGCCGGATGGAACCCAGGTGCGGTCTCCTCGGCGAGGGCGGTGTGGTGAAACTCGTGGCCGGTGACTCTGTGGCCGACCTCGTAGAGCACCGAGGACTCGAGCGCCACGGCTTCCCGATACCCCAGTTTCAAGCGACGGCCCATGGCGCCATGGGTGCCGATCGCCCCCACCATGGGATGGGCGTCGAGGGTTTTGAGCAGCCACAGCAGTCCCGCGCATTCGGCGTGGACCGGTTTGCCGGCGGCGATGTGCTCGCGCACCCCAGCGGTAACGCTATGCCGGGCGGCGAGCTCTTCCACATGTTCCTCGGGAAATCCGCCGGGCACAATGAGCCCTTCGCACTCGGGGAGTTCCTCGTGCAAGGGATCGAATTCCAGCACCTCGGCGCCGGCGGCGCTCAACAGCTCGGTGTGCTCGGCATAGGCGAAGCTGAACACCGGCCCCGAAGCCAGAGCGATACGCGGGGCGCTGTCCACGGCGTGGACCTCTGCGGCCGGATCCCAGGCGGGACCGGTATAGGCGCAGGAGGCCAGCTCGAGAATGGCATCGATGTCCACGTAGTTCTCGATCATGTCGGCCATGCGCTCGACGGATTCGACGGCGGCACCGCCCCGCTCAGCGGCGGTCACGAGTCCGAGGTGACGGGACGGTACTTCCACCTTGTCGATACGCGGAATGATGCCCACCACCGGCACCCCTGTGTTTTCGATGGCGCGGCGACATACCTCGGCGTGGCGGTCGGTGCCTGCCTTGTTAATGATCGCCCCCGCAATGCGTACATGGGGGTTGTGGATGGCGAAACCGCGCACAATCGCGCCGGCCGATTGACTCATGCCGCGGACATCCACGACGAGGATCACGGGCAGCCCGAGCGCGGCGGCGATCTCAGCGGTGGAACCGGCGCCGGCGTCTTCTGGGGAGTCGGTGATGCGGCCATCGAAGAGCCCCATCACGCCTTCCACCACGGCGATATCGCAGCCGGCGGCACCATGCGCATAGAGCGGGCCGATGCGATCGACGGAACACATCACCGAATCAAGGTTGCGGCCCACGCGCCCCGAGGCCAGGCCGTGATAGCCGGGGTCGATATAGTCCGGCCCCACTTTGAACGGTGCGACCTTCATGCGTCGGGCCAGCGCCCCCATCAAGCCCGTGGCAATGGTAGTTTTGCCCGTGCCCGAGGCCGTGGCCGCGATGCACACACCGGGCACGCTTACCATTCGATCCCCTTCTGGCCTTTGCGGCCTTGGTCCATCGGGTGCTTGACCTTGGTCATGGTGGTGACCAAGTCCGCTACCTCGAGCAGGCGTGGGTCGGCGTCGCGACCCGTCATCACCACATGCTGAGTACCGGGACGAGTGCGTAGTGTCTCCACCACATCCTCGACGTCGATCCATCCCCACTTAATGGGATAGGTGAACTCGTCGAGCACGTAGAGATCATGGGTTTCATTGGCTAGGCGGCGCTTGATTTCCTCCCAGCCTTCGCGGGCGTCGCGGGCATGATCTTGTTCATCGCCGCGCTTTTTCGCCCAGCTCCAGCCCTCGCCCATCTTGTGCCACTCCACGAGCGGCTCATCGCTGAGCTCGTTGAGGCGCAGGAATACCGATTCTTCCCCGACCCGCCACTTGGCGGATTTCACGAATTGGAAGACGCCGATCTTCCAGCCTTGATTCCAGGCGCGCAGCGCCATGCCGAAGGCGGCGGTGGACTTTCCTTTACCTTCCCCGGTGTGCACCGCGGTCACCGGCAGCATGCGTCGTTGCCGGGTGGTGAGGCCATCATCGGGAATATTTTTCGGATCAACTTTGCCTTGGGGCATCGCGTAGGGCTCACTTTCGCACAGGGGGTGTATCTCTGAGCCATAGTAGCGAGACACACCCCACCGTCCTGCCGCGGGGTGGTCCGCCCCACCCCTTTAGAGCGACTCGATGGCGCCGGCGACGTTATCGGAATTGAGCTCTGCAAGCTGCACGCAGGGGGCGCGCAAATGCTCCGCGAGGGTGCGCGCGAGCCCCAGCCGCACTCGGGCGGAGACCTCGCAGTCGATCACGATGGACCCGCTGAGCCCCTTGGCCGCGATAGCATCGGCGGCCGCATAGGCCTCTTTCATCCCATAGTTACCGGTGGCTCGGCCGTCGCTGAGTACGACCATGATGGCGCGGCGGCCCGGTTCCTTTCGTGCTTGGCGGGTGATGAGCTCATCGGCCATCACCAGCCCCTCGGCCAGCGGGGTGCGCCCTCCGACACGGGCGGATTCGAGACGACGCCGCGCCACATCAATGGAGCTGGTCGGGGGCAGCAAAAGCTCAGGTGCGCGGCCACGCACGGTAATCACCGCCACCTTGTCGCGGCGGATATAGGCGTCTTTCAAGATTGATTCCACCGCACCGGTGACCGCCTCGAGGCGGGTGTGGCCAGCCACCGAACCGGAGGCGTCCACCACGAAGACGATGAGATTCGATTCCCTGCCCGCCTTGATGGAGGAACGCAGATCCTCCGGCCGCAGCTCCAAACGCCCATTACTAATGGTGGCGCCGCGTTCGGCGGCCGCCATAGCGGTGGCCACCACATGTACTCCCCTGCCGTGGGTGGTGGAGCGAATCACCGCGCCTTCACTCGATAGCGCCTTGGAGCGTCGGCCCGGATTGGCTTCCTCGCCCATGCCCCGCCGGCGCAGTGTTCTAGCGGAGAAAGGGAGCGCCCATCGAGGCGCTATCACCCTTTCCATCGCCGCGCTGCGGCTGCTCCTCCTGCGGCGTCTCCTCGGGCTCCTCCTGCTCCGGCGAGGAGGGCTCCTCTGGGCTCTCGGCAGGCTCCTCCTCCTGCGGCGGTTCGGTGTTCTGCTCGGGATCGGGGTTGTCGTTGATGGCCTCGTCGAGTTTCTCGTCCAGCTCCGAGTCATCGATTCCGGGATCATCGAAGGGATTGCGGCGCTTACGGTGCGGCAGCGCCAGCTGGGCGGCCACGCGCACGTCCTCGTCCTCCACGATCTCGCTGCCACGCAGTGCTGCATGAGCGATAGCGGTGCGGGCGATCACGATATCGGCGCGCATGCCATCGACATCGAAGGCGGCGCAGAGCTGGGCGATGCGCGCCACCTGCACGGTAGGCAACTCCACCGTGGCCACGGCGGCGCGGGCCTGATCCAGCTGCTCTTTGAGTGCGGTTTCCTGCTCCTGCCACTGGGCGGCAAAACCGTGGGGGTCGTTTTCATAGGCCAAGCGGCGGGTAATGATCTCCCCGCGCACGGCCGGGTCTTTTGAGCCGGTGACTTCCACCGCCAGCCCGAAACGGTCGAGCAACTGCGGACGCAGCTCGCCCTCTTCAGGGTTCATGGTGCCCACCAGCACGAATTTCGCGGGGGCGCTATAGGAGACGCCATCGCGCTCAATACTGACCCGCCCAGTAGCGGCGGCATCAAGGAGTGCGTCCACGAGGTGATCGGCGAGCAGATTAACTTCGTCTACGTACAGAATGCCGCCATCGGCCTCGGCGAGCAGACCGGGCTTGTACTCGGCTTTGCCGGTGCTCAGGATGGTCTCCACATTGAGGGATCCCACCACGCGATCTTCGGTGGCACCGAGGGGAAGGTTCACGAGGGAACCGTCGAGAAGCGGAGCAAAGCCACGCACCATGGTGGTCTTGGCGGTGCCTTTTTCTCCGCGCACGCACACACCCCCGATCCCTGGTGAGATGGCGTTGAGAAGCAGGGCCAGCCGGAGCTGTTCCTGCCCCACGATCGCGGTGAATGGAAAACCAGGAACGGGGGTGTGTTCAGTCACATTAATCCTCGAGCTTGAGTGTCTTTTGGGTACGCTCCCACGTCTCCTCGAAGAGCTGCGGGTTCGCCGCCAGCTTAACACCGTAGGAGGGAACCATATCCTTAATCTTCGGTCCCCACTCCACCATGCGCTCGCCGAAGCAGCGCTCCAGCACCTCGAGCATGGCTGCCGGGGCGATGGACGCACCCGGGGAAGCGCCGAGAATACCGGCGATCGAGCCCTCGGAGTTATTGATTAGCGAGGTACCGAACGCGAGAGTGGAGAAGGACGGACCGGCGACCGGCTGGATAGCCTGGACGCGCTGGCCGGCGGTGACCAGCTCCCAATCCTCATCACGGGCAGTCGGCATGTACTCACGCAGCGACTCCATGCGCGCCTTCTGATCCTTGAGCAGCTCGGTAATCAGGTACTTGGTCAGGCCCATCTCCTGCACGCCCACGCCCACATAGGACAGCAGGTTCGTAATGCGGATGGACTTGAACAGATCCAGGTTGGAGCCGGTCTTGAGGAACTTCGGGGTCCAGCCCGCATAGGGGCCGAAGAGCAGGCCGCGCTTGCCGTCGATCACGCGGGTATCGAGGTGCGGCACCGACATCGGCGGGGCGCCCACAGACGCCTTGCCATAGACCTTGGCGGCGTGCTGCTCGATCAGCTCCTCATTGGTGCAGCGCAGCCACTGGCCGGACACGGGGAATCCGCCCCAGCCGCGAATCTCAGGAATGCCGGACTTCTGCAGCAGCGGCAGCGCCATGCCACCGGCACCGACGAACACGAAGTTCGCGGTGATCACGGAGGTATCACCGGTGTGCACGTTAGTGGTGGTGATCTTCCACTTCTTGCCATCCTGGCTGAGGTTTTTCACCTCATGGCCGTAACGCAGCTCGGTGCCGGCCTCCTTCAGCCCCTCGATGAACTGCTTGGTTTGGGCACCGTAGTTGATGTCCGTACCAGCGGAGGTCCAGGAGATAGATACCGGCTCCTTGGCGAAGTCACGGCCCTGCGCCATCAACGGCAGCTTCTCGGAGAAGACATCCTCGTCATCGGAGTATTCCATGCCCGGGAAGAGCGGGTGATCCTTGAGCGCGTCGAAGCGCTTCTTCAGATAGGCCACCTGGTCCTCGCCGTGGGCGAAGGACACGTGCGGCACGGGATTAATGAACTCGCGCGGATCCTTGAGAATCCCCGTGTCCAGCTGGTGCGACCAGAACTGGCGCGACACCTGGAACTTCTCGTTGATGTTGATGGCCTTGTCGATATCAATACGCCCCTTGACCTCAGGGGTGTAGTTGAGCTCGCACAGGGCGGAGTGGCCCGTTCCTGCGTTGTTCCAGGGGGAGGAGGACTCCTGAGCTGGGGCGTCAAGCCGCTCCAGAATGAGCTGGCTCCACGAGGGCTCCAGCTGCTTCAACATTGCGGCGAGGGTGGCGCTCATGATGCCGGCGCCAACAAACGCTACATCCACTTCATCGCGTACCTGGGCAGTAGCTGCCTTGGAATCTGACACGTCAGTCCAACTTCCTTAATTCTCTATCTACGGTGCTCTCACGCGTTGTGCATTGTCTCTTAGGTCGCGCACAGAATTCGGCCCGAACTACCCACTTCCACAGAAACGACGGGCAGCGAGCAGACACAGCAGAACGGGCGCGACCCCTACAAACGCCTCGCAACCACCGCCACTCGAGACGGGTGCATACGGTGCGCGGGTGCGTTTGTGCTGGTTCAAGTTTACGCGCCTACGCAGGCCAACAAACACTCTTTTGGAGGTCCTACCACTACTCTTTCCGTGCTCGGCCCGGCGCGACGCGTGTCGACGCAGCAAAGAAGGCACCATCACGCTGGCGTTTTCACAGCACGCGCTCAGCATTGTTCACCGACCCTAAGCACAGGGAATTGTATGAATCCACCTCTTATTTACCCCCAAAAGAGCGAAACTGGGCGCGCCCTGTGCCCCCACCTTTTTGATTGTGTGGGCTATACATCGCGCCATGATCGGCGCCGCAGGCGGTGACCAGGCGTGCTTAAGCAGCCCAACGCGGCCGCACCCGCCGCTGCGTGCTCACCTGCCCCATCGTCTGTGCTTCGCCGCCGAGCTAGGCGCGTAAAGTTGGCCGCGCGAGAATGCTCCATGGCCAAGAAGGTGAGGTATGAAGCGAAGTGAGCGTCGATAAGCCTCTGCAGTGGCGGCCCGATCGTTTGGGCGCGGACTATGAGTATGCACTGTGCGAGCTCGGGCCCGATCCCGATGGAGAAAGCCCTGTATGTGCGGCACTGGTGCGCCATAAGAGCCAGCATGAACACGCCGCAGTAATGGTGCATGGGATGACTGACTACTTCTTCCACGATCATGTGGCGCGCTATCTCGACTCCCGCGCAGTCACCACCTATGCCGTGGATCTGCGCAAATGTGGCCGCGCGCTGCGCGAAGGACAGACGCCCCACCATGTCAGTGATATTCGGCTGTACTGCGAGGATCTCGAAGCCGCTCTGCAACCGGTGGTGGAGGCGCATTCCAGCGTCAGCCTCATCGCACACTCCACTGGGGCGCTGGCGGTGGCGGAATGGCTCGCCCAAACCACTCTGCCCGTGGACTCGGTGATTTATAACAGCCCCTGGTTGGAGATGCTTGGCCCGCCGTGGCTGCGCACCCACGTTCCGCGGCTCGCGGGGGCGATCACGCGACTGCGCCCCGAGGCACTACTGCGCCAGAAGCCCGATCCCAGCTACGGCACGTCCCTGCACCGCGACTATGACGGCGAATGGGACTACGATCTCCAGCTCAAGCCACTGGCAGGTTTCCCGAAACGTCTCAGCTGGCTGCAGGCGGTAGCGCAGTCCCAGCAACGACTCGCCCGCGATGAGCTACGCACCCAGATCGCGAGCCTGGTACTCACCGCCGAGCGCAGCGGTGAGGGAGATACGCTCGCCGACGCCCACAGCAGCGATATCGTTTTAGAGGTCGCCGATATCTGGGCGCGGGCCCCGCACCTATCGAGTGTGCTGAGTATCACCGCGCTGCCGCAGGCGATGCACGATGTGTACCTGTCCGCCCAGCCCACACGCACCCAGGCGCTTGAGCTCACGGTGGACTGGATGCGCCGCCATCGCAGGCACACGTCCTAGCGCACACCAGCTCAGAGAAGACGCGACAGCGCCCAATTGACACGAGCACTACTGTTGGAGAACGACAACTCGTATTCACCAACTATGACCCGTGTATGAAGGAGTTTTCCCCTATGGCTACTGCCGCGGACAAACACTATGACCTCGTGATTATTGGCACCGGCTCCGGTAACTCGATTCCCGGCCCGGAGTTTGAGGATAAGTCCATCGCGATCGTGGAAAAGGGCGTCTTCGGCGGAACCTGCCTCAACGTCGGCTGCATCCCCACCAAGATGTTCGTCTACGCCGCAGAGCAGGCCCGTGCCGCCGCCCACAGCGAGCGCTATAACCTCGATACCCAGTTCAACTCCGTGGATTGGCCGGCCCTACGCGAGCGCGTCTTCGGCGAGCGCATCGATAAGATTGCCGCCGGCGGCGAAGCCTATCGTCGCGGCGACGAAACCCCGAATATCGATGTCTACGATGGCCACGCCCGCTTTGTGGACACCAAGACCATCGCCACCGCGGATGGCGATACCCCAGTAGTGATCTCCGGCGAGCAGATCGTGCTGGCCGTGGGCTCGCGCCCGCAGATCGTGGCGCCCTATGCCGGCACGGATTTCCGCTACTACACCAACGAAGACATCATGCGCCTCGAGGAACTTCCCGAGTCCATCATCATTCATGGCGGCGGGTTCATCGCCGCCGAGTTCGCGCATGTCTTCCACGATCTCGGCGCCAAGGTGACCGTGATCAACCGCTCCCCGCGCATGATGAAAACCCTCGACGAGGATCTCACCACCTACTTCACCGAGGTGGCCGAAAAGACCTGGAATACCTATCTGGGCCACGACATCAGCGAGGCCACAAACACTGAGGATGGGGTTCGGGTGACCCTCGACGATGGCACCGTGCTCGAGGCCGATGTCTTCCTCGCCGCCACGGGACGCGTGCCCAATGGCGACCAGCTCGACGCCGAAAAGTCCGGCATCGAACTCGACGGCCCCCGCATCAAGGTGGACGACTACGGCCGCACCAGCTGCGAGGGCGTGTGGGCGCTGGGCGATTGCAGCTCCCCCTACCTGCTGAAGCACGTGGCCAATGCGGAGATGCGCGCCGTGCGCCACAACCTGCTGCACCCCGAGGATCTGCGCCCCATGCCGCACGAGAACGTGCCCTCCGCCGTGTTCACCCATCCGCAGATCGCCACCGTGGGACTGACCGAAGAGCAGGCCCGCGAGAAGGGCTATGACATCACCGTCAAGATCCAAAAGTACGGCGATGTGGCCTATGGCTGGGCGATGGAAGATGAGTCCAACTTTGTGAAACTCATCGCCGATCGCGCCACCGGCCAGCTGCTGGGTGCGCACTTTATCGGCCCCGAGGCCGCCACCCTGATCCACCAGCTGATCACCGTCATGACCTTCAAGCTGGATGTGCGTAAGGTCGCCACCGAGCAGTACTGGATCCACCCCGCGCTCCCCGAGCTGGTGGAAAACGCACTGCTGGGATTGGATTTCTCCTAGCTTCTCGCCCCGCCTGAACGGCGATAGCAGCGGCAGCCGAGCGCCGCACTCCCCCGCAGCACAGACGCCTGCGAGGGGTCACTGCCGCGCCCGTGCCTGCCGCTTTTCTCTCTTCTCCCCCACGGCGTAGAATCCATAAACCATCGTGTCTGCACCAGAATCTCGTCACCCCGCATCCGTGGCCACGCTCAGCCTCGCTGTAGCTGTGACCATAGCTTTGTCTGCCTTGGGCACGAACTTCACGCATCAATCGCTGTGGTACTCCGGTCTCGCCGCCGTGACCATGGTGGTGTGTTCCGGAGCCATTGGGCTCCTGGCCATTCGGCGTTTCGTGTACCAGCATGTGCCGATCCGGTGGCCCCACCTATTGTGCGGCGCGGGCGCGGTGGTGAGTTTGATCAGTGGCTGCGCCACCCTCGTGGTCCGGCAGCTGGGCTCGCCGACGATTCACTCCACCGTGACCCTCGCCTCCTTTTATGCCATGCCCGTGGCGGCCGTGGCCTGTGCCCTCGGCGGATTCTTGCTCCTGCCGCGGCGCTGCGTTCCCGCGGTTTTTGGCATCATCAGCGGTGCTTTAGCCACCGGCTATATCTCGCTCGGCGAGGATACGCTGCTCACCCGCTCCGGGGTGGTGGCCACCGCTGTCGCTACCCTCGTGCTGAGTGTATGGAGCATTGTGGATCTGCGCGGCTATCGCTCCCGCGGCGCCTGGCCACTGCGGCTCGCGGCCGCCATCATCGCCGCGGTGATGACCTACGCCATCGTCATCGCTGCCACCCCCAGCAGCTGGTGGGCCAGCTATGCCCCACCCCAAGCTCTGGCCCTGAGCTATATCGCCGCCGCAGCACTCGGGCTCAACGGCGGGCTCTCCTATCACGGGCCGCAGCAGCGCCCACACGACGCCGCCTAAGAGCTGGCAGCGCCCGCTCGCCTTAGGCCCTGCGGCTTAGGCCCAGCGGCTTAGACCCCGAGATCCGCGCAGAGCTGCGCCAGATCCCAATGCTGCTCGACCGTATCGGCGATGAGATCCAGCTGGCGCATCCGCTCTGCGGCAAAGGAGGTATCGGCACTGACCACAAACCCCGGCTTGCCGGCGGTCTGCGCCACCCAGGCGAGAAAACCGCGGCGGGTGGCATCGTGTTCGAGCAGGCCGTGCACATGGGTGCCGCGGCATAACGCGGTGGCACAGCCCTCGCCATTAAGCCAGGGCTGCTCGGCATTAGCCACCACCCGCCCGTGATGGATCTCGTAGCCGCCCTGCGGGGTGCGAGTGAGGGTTTTGGTCTCGTGGAACTCGATGGTGGCGTCGAAAAGCCCGAGCCCTGCAGCCTCGCCGGGGCCTTCGACCCCGTCGGTGATGTGGCGGCACATCATTTGGAAGCCGCCGCAGATACCGAGCGTCGGGCCGCTGCGCTGCACGATCGCATCTGCCAGCCCGCTGCTGCGCAGCCACTGCAGATCCGACACCGTGGACTTCGAGCCGGGCAGCACCACCAGATCGGCGGAGGCCACCTCATCCGGATCGACGCTCCAGGTCACAGTCACGCCCGGTTCACAGGCCAGCGCCTCCACATCGGTGGCATTGGACACCCGCGGCAGCCGCACCGCCGCAACCCGCAGCCGCTGGGTGCCCAGGGCCGTGGTGGGAGGCCCAACGGGCGCACCAATCACCGATTGCAGGGAGTCCTCCGCATCCAGCCACAGCCCGTGAATATAAGGCAGCACCGCCACGGTGGGAACCCCGGTGCGTCGCTGCAGCTCCTCCAGCCCAGGCTCGAGCAGGCTCTGGTCCCCGCGGAACTTATTGATCACAAAGCCCTTGATACGGGCCCGGTCTGCGGCGGAGACAATCGCGTGGGTGCCATAGAGATGCGCCAGCACTCCCCCACGGTCGATATCGCCCACCACATACACCGGCAGATCCGCGGCCTCGGCGAGGCCGAAATTGGCCACGTCTGTGGCGCGCAGGTTGATCTCCGCCGGCGAGCCGGCTCCCTCGCAGACCACGATGTCATAGCGGCTCTCGAGGTCGCCGAGTGCTGCCGCCGCAACCTCACGCAGCTGGAGGCGGTGCTCCACATAGGAGGTGGCCGATACCTGCCCGCGGGCGGTGCCGCGCACCACCAGCTGCGAGGTGCGATCCGATCCGGGCTTGAGCAGGATGGGGTTGAAGTCCACATGCGGCTCCAGCCCGCAGGCGGCCGCCTGCATGGCCTGGGCGCGCCCAATCTCCCCGCCGGTGGGGCACACCGCCGAGTTATTGGACATGTTCTGTGCTTTGAAGGGGGCCACCGCATAGCCGCGGCGGCTCAGCGCCCGACACAACCCGGCGGCGATAATGGATTTCCCGGCATCGGAGGTGGTGCCGGCGATCAGTAGAGCTACCACGGGATTTCTTCTGTGTCTCTAGTCCTCGTCTCTAGTCCTCATCGGGCAGGGTGAGGATCTCGTTGCCATCCTCGGTGATCACGAGGGTGTGCTCGAACTGGGCGCTATAGGCGCCGTCGGTGGACTGCACTACCCAGCCATCGTCCCACATCTTGTAGTCGAGGCCGCCGAGGTTGATCATCGGCTCGACTGTCAGCGTCATGCCCGGCTCGAGCACATCGCGATAGGCCTGGGAATCGTAGTGCAGCACCACGAGCCCATTGTGGAAGGTCGGGCCCACGCCATGGCCGGTGAAATCACGCACCACGGAGTAGCCGAAACGCTTGGCATAGGATTCGATGACCCGGCCGATCACATTGACCTCGCGGCCCGGCTTGGCCACCTTAATACCGCGCATCATTGCTTCTTTGGTGCGCTCCACGAGCAGCCGGTGCTCCTCGGAGACATCACCGGCGAGGAAGGTGGCATTAGTATCGCCGTGCACACCATTTTTGTAGGCGGTGATATCCACGTTCACGATATCGCCGTCCTGGACCACGGTGGCGTCGGGAATGCCATGGCAGACAATCTCATTCACCGAGGTACAGCAGGATTTCGGAAAGCCGCGATAGCCGAGCGTGGAAGGATAGGCGCCGTGATCGCACATATACTCGTGCGCGATCCGATCCAGGGTATCGGTGGTTACTCCAGGAGTGACGGCCTTACCCACCTCACGCAGGGCATTCGCGGCGATCTTGGAGCTTTCGCGCATCGCCTCGATGGTCTCGGGGGTCTGCACATAGGGTTCGCCAATGGCCTCCTGCACCTCGTCCTTCCACGCGTATTCCGGACGCTCAATATGATCCGGCACAGCACGGATAGGAGTCTTGCGGGCAGGTACTTGCAAACGGGGGCGTTGAGTCATGCCCCTTATACTAGGCCCGTCGCCAACGCTTATCGACGCCGCCCTCCATCAGCACTGCCGTGCCCCTGGCGGCTCACGCGCAGGGGCTGGTGAACAACGTCGGTACAGAGTGGGTTTAGCTCACCGTCACAGAGGGCGAACCGGACTCGGTCTCCTCCATGGTTTCGGCGATGCGGGTGGCTTCCTCAATCAGGGTTTCCACGATCTTGGATTCGGGCACGGTCTTCACTACCTCGCCCTTAACAAAGATCTGGCCCTTGCCGTTACCGGAGGCCACACCGAGATCAGCGTCGCGGGCCTCGCCCGGGCCATTGACCACGCAGCCCATGACGGCCACGCGCAGCGGCACCTCGAAGCCCTCCAGGCCTGCGGTGACTTCCTCGGCCAGGGTGTAGACATCCACCTGGGCGCGACCGCAGGAGGGGCAGGAGACGATCTCCAGCTTGCGGGGGCGCAGGTTCAGCGATTGCAGAATCTGATCGCCCACCTTGATCTCCTCCACCGGGTCAGCGGAGAGGGAGACACGAATGGTATCGCCGATACCCTCGGCGAGCAGCGCGCCGAAGGCCACCGAGGATTTGATGGTGCCTTGGAAGGCCGGACCGGCCTCGGTGACACCGAGGTGCAGCGGGTAGTCGGTCTGCGCAGCGAGCTGGCGGTAGGCCTCCACCATCACCACCGGATCATTGTGCTTGACCGAGATGGCAATATCGCCGAAGCCGTGCTCCTCGAAGAGGCCGGCCTCCCAGACCGCGGACTCCACCAGCGCCTCCGGGGTGGCCTTGCCGTACTTCTCCAAGAAGCGCTTATCCAGCGAGCCGGCGTTCACGCCAATACGGATGGGGATGCCGGCCTCGCCGGCGGCCTTCGCCACTTCTTTGACGCGCCCATCGAATTCGCGAATATTGCCGGGATTAACGCGCACGGCCGAGCAGCCGGCGTCGATCGCCGCGAAAATGTATTTCGGCTGGAAGTGAATATCTGCCACCACGGGAATGGGTGATTTCTTCGCAATGGCAGGCAGCGCCTCCGCATCCACCGTCTTGGGGCAGGCGATGCGTACAATATCGCAGCCAGACGCTGTGAGCTGGGCGATCTGCTGCAGCGTGGCGTTAATATCGTGCGTCTTGGTGGTCGTCATCGACTGCACGGAGATGGGATAATCGGATCCCACGCCCACATCGCCCACCATGATCTGGCGGGTTGTGCGACGTGGCGCGAGGGTGGGCAGCGGGGCATCCGGCATGCCGAGACCGATCGGGGTACTCACAGAGAGATTCTCCTTTAAGAGATTTTTTGGGCTTTGGATGTTGATGTTATCAGCCGAATAGGCGCACAGGGTTGACCACATCGGCGGCAATGATCAGCACACCGATGCCCATCAGCAGCGCCCACATCACCACAATGAGCGGCATGAGGGCCGCGTAATTGGCCGGCCCCGCCGGGGCGAGGCCGCGCATCCGGCGGATGGCGTCGCGAAGCTTCTCATAGAACACGATCGCGATATGGCCGCCGTCGAGCGGCACAAAAGGAAGCAGGTTGAACAGCGCGAGGAAGAAATTCAGGCTGGCGAGCATCATGGCGAAGATCGACCACTGCGAGCGCTCCACGAGCTCCCCGCCCACCAGGGATGCACCCACCACGCTCATGGGCGAATCCATCTCCCGTTCAGCGCCGAAGATGGACCGAGCCACCCCGGGCAGCTTGGCGGGCAGCGAGGCCACTCCCTGCCACGTGGCATGCAGCATCGCTCCGGAATAGTGCAGGGTGGCGGGTACCGCCTCGAGGGGGCCATAGCTGAGGTAGAGATCAGGGATCGGCGCATTGACTACCCCAATCACGCCCATCTCCTGGCCCTCCACTGTGCGGGAATCCACGCGCACATCCAGATCGACGGGGCGGTGATCGCGCTCCACCTGCACCGTGATCTCTTCGCCGGGGCGCTGCACCACATAGTCGCGCACATCGGTGAAAGTGGCCATGGGCTGCCCATCGATCGCGCGGATCGTATCGCCCGGGCGCACGCCCGCCACAGCAGCCGGCCCCTCGCGTACCTCGCCGACCCGGGCGCTGAGATCCGGATCGGGATTCGGCAGCCCAGCGGTGGCGGCCACCAGATACAGCGTGAGCAGGCCGAGGACCAGGTTCATCAGTACCCCGCCGAGGAGCACAAACACGCGCTGATACCAGGGCTTGTACACCATGGCGTAAGGGCGTTCGTCCTCCGTGACGGGATCCACCGAGGTCATGCCCGCAATATCGCAGAACCCGCCCAAAGGAATCGCTTTGAGACCATATTCGGTGTGGCCTTTGCGGAAGGAGAACAGCGTGGGGCCGAAACCGATGAAGTAGCGCCGCACCCGCATACCGCAGGCGCGCGCCGCCAGTAGGTGACCCAACTCGTGCAATGCGATCGTGATCGCAATACCGAGCGCGAAAAGCACCACACCCATTGTGTAACTCACGATTCCACCGCCTTCTGCCTCGAGCTAACCCCTCGCATACTACAGCGCGGTCGCGCAAACTATCCAGCTAGCGCTCGCGGCTGCGAATCTCCTGCTGTGCCAAGGAGCGCGCCCTATCCTCCACGGCCAGCACATCCGCGACGTCACGGGGCGGAATCGCGAAATCCTCCGCCTTATCGACGATCGCTGCCACCACATCCACGATCTGCGGGAAGCGAATGCGCCCCTGCAAAAACGCCTCTGCGGCTTCCTCATTGGCGGCGTTATACACCGCGGGAACACTACCGCGGCGCGAGGCGACATGGCGGGCTAGCTCCACAGCGGGGAAGGCGGCATTATCCACCGGCTCGAACTCCCACGCGAAGGACTGCGAAAAGTCCAGTGCGGGCTGCGCATCCTTGACCCGCTCCGGCCATGCCAGGGCATGAGAGATCGGCAACTTCATCGACGGCGGGGAGGCCTGGGCAATGGTGCAGCCATCGACGAAGGTGACCATGGAGTGAATGATCGACTGCGGGTGCACGGTGACATCAATGAGCTGCGGGTCGATATCAAAAAGATAGCTGGCCTCGATGAGCTCGAGTCCTTTATTAATGAGGGTCGCAGAGTTGAGAGTGTTCATCTGCCCCATCGACCACGTGGGGTGTGCGGCGGCCTGCTCGGGGGTGACCTCCCACATGCGCTCTCGGTCCCAGCCGCGGAAGGGGCCACCCGAGGCGGTCAAGACGAAGCGGGCGACCTCCTCGCTCCTGCCGGAGCGCAGGCACTGGGCCATCGCCGAATGCTCCGAATCCACCGGCACCAGCTGCTCGGGGGCGGCGGCCCGCAGCACAATATCGCCGCCAGCGACGAGCGACTCCTTATTGGCCAGCGCCAAGCGTGCCCCCGACTCCAGCGCGGCCAGGGTGGCCCCCAGCCCGAGGGAGCCCACGAGACCATTGAGCACGGTATCGGCCTGCTGGCTGCGCACCAGCTCGGCGGAGGAATCCGCACCGGAGATCACCGTTCCGCCAAGCGCCTCCGAAGCTGTCTGCGCCGCGGTATCATCCGCGATGGCCACCTGCTCGGGCGCCAGTCCGCAGCGGCGGGCTTGCTCAATGGCGAGCGTGACAGAGCGGCCTCCACAGGACAGCCCCACGAGCTCAAAGCGATCGGGATTCGCTTCAATGATCTCGAGGGCCTGTGTGCCGATAGAACCTGTACTTCCTAAGAGGATGACGCGAGTCTTCATTCCTTTATTCTTGCACTCGCACCACGAGCGCGGCTGCGGACACCACCAAGAAGCTCTGTGCCCTGCGGCCAGCTGCCTCTCCCCCGTGTGCGGCTAGCACGAAAGCACAGCTGTGGAGGGCCCGCTGCTGCGACACGGGGCGAGCAAAACAACTTCCATGAAACCTAAGAATGTGCAAAGATAGACGGAGAACTTTAAGCGTTTACTAAGAAGGAGAAAAGACTGTGTCTGGCGCTTCCCACCACATCGAGCCGGAAGTCTACAACGGCGTAAGCACCCTTGACGAGCCCTCGGCGAAGTGGGGCTGGCACGATCTCGGTTTGGTTCCCACCCAAATTGCTGGCTGGGTTTCCGTATTCTTCCTCCTCGGCTACAACTTCGGTAACCACAAGGGCCACGTGGAAACCATCTGGTTGTTCCTGCTCGCCGGTCTGGTGGCTATCGGGCTGCTCCTTCAGCTCTTCGCCCCCAAGCTCAACCAGGTGCGCACCGTGACCGCCCATAACAAGCCGGAGGGCCACCAGGAGCCGGTGTGGACCTACCAGCAGCACGCCATGACGGGCAAGTACGCCGAGCTGAGCGACTCCGAGCTGCGCGCGCTCAACATTGATCCCTCGACCGTCCCGAACCGCACTGCTGTAGAGAAGTAAGCACGGCGCTGTTCAGATTGCTGGTCTAAGGACTCCCTCCTTCACACAGCACACACAATCCCCCACGCACCCAGCAGGTGCATGGGGGATTATTGCATTGCTAGCCCGTGGGCTGGCTGGCGCGTGAGCTAGCTGGCCCGCTCCTCTGCGGCGAGCTGACCGCAGGCGGCGGCAATGTCTTGGCCGCGGGTATCGCGCACCGTACAGGGCACGCCCTGGGCGATCACGCGGCGCACGAACTCATCCTGGCGCTGTTTGGGTGCGGCATCCCACTTGGATCCTGGAGTGGGGTTCAAGGGGATGAGGTTCACATGCACGCGCGAGCCTAAGGCCTGGTGCAGCTTCTTGCCCAGCATGTCCGCACGGAAGTCCTGATCGTTGATATCGCGGATCAAGGCGTACTCGATGGACACGCGGCGACCGGTCCTGTCCGCATAGTAGCGGGCGGCGTCGAGCACCTCGGCCACGGACCAGCGATTATTCACCGGCACCAGGCTATCGCGCAGCTCATCATCCGGGGTGTGCAGACTCAGCGCGAGGGTGACGCTGAGATCTTCCTCAGCCAGCCTCCGGATCGCCGGCGCCAAGCCCACGGTGGAGACGGTGACATTGCGCATGGAGATTCCGAAGCCTTCCGGCGCCGGGCGGGTGATCTGCTTGACCGCGCTCAGTACGCGCTTGTAATTGGCCAGCGGCTCGCCCATACCCATGAACACCACATTGGTCAGGCGGCCACCCTCCTGCTGCATGGTGGCCGCCGCCCGACGCACCTGATCCACGATCTCACCAATGGAGAGATTGCGATCCAATCCGCCTTGGCCGGTGGCGCAGAAGGGGCACGCCATTCCGCAGCCGGCTTGGGAGGAGATACACAGGGTGGCGCGGTCGGGATAGCGCATGAGCACCGACTCCAGCAGCGTGCCATCATTCAGCCGCCACAGAGTTTTTTGGGTGGCACCCGCATCGGCTTCGGTGACGCGCACCTTGGACATCAGCTCGGGAAAGAGCGCGTCCTTGACCTTCTGCCGGGCGGACTCGGGCAGGTCGGTCATCGTCAGCGGGTCGGCTTCGAGCCGCCCATAGTAGTGACGGGCAATCTGGTTGACGCGGAACTTCGGCAACCCCAGCTCGGTAATAGCGGAGATGCGCTCCTCGGGATCGAGATCGGCGAAGTGCAGCGGCGGCATGCCGCGCTGCGGGGCTTTGAACTGCAGGCGAACGGGTTCAGACATAGTAGGCCCCATTGTTTCACGAGGAAGGAGGCCCGTGGAAATCCACTATACTGACGGTGTTTAAGATTTCCTCGAGATTTATTCTCTTGTCCACCTGCACGATCTTTATACCCCGCACGAGGAGACATCCGTGACCACCCCCGCTGAGCCCACTCCCAGCTCCGAGCCGCACCCGCGTATTAATGACGACTCGATCCTCGGCTCCTCCCACCCCACCCGCGCCCACGACGCCGTAGCCGAGCGCGCTGAGAGCTCCACTGCCCCAGCCCGCCGCGAGGATCACGCGCCGGAGCAGCACAGCGAGGCGGATAGCTCTGCGGACGCGGAGAAGAAGCCGGCCAAGCTCAACCGCACTCTCGCCTCCTCTACTTGGGCGGCACTGATTATCGGCGCCCTGCTGCTCATCCTGTTGCTGGTGTTCATCATGCAGAACCAGCAGGCGGTGGAACTGCAGCTCTTCGCATGGACCTTTGAGTTCCCGGCCGGCGTGGGCTTCTTGCTCGCCGCGATCGCCGGCGCGCTCATTATGGCCTTGGCCGGAATCGTGCGCATGTTTGAGCTGCGGCGCCAAGTAAAAAAGGCCCGCCAATAAGCAGCCGTCGTTTTAATTGCCAGCGGGGCGCTCTCACGTTTGAGGGCGCCCCGCTGTTTACTTCTGCCCCTGCCTTGCGGCGGGCGGTAGAACGCTAGGTTTTAGGGACGCTTCTTGGTGGAACGGCGCACCATCAGCGCCCCGAGCAGACCGATAACCAGACACAGCACGGCCGCATAGAGCGATACCTTGGTGGCCTCGGCGAAGACGCGGGCCAGGGGCGCAATGACCTCCTCGGGTGCTCCCTGCTGGCGCAGGCCGACCAGCGTACCACCGGCGGAGCTGCGCATGGCCTCGGCTAGCTGCGCTTGGCTGCCGACGAAGTCTGCGGACCGCCACGCGAGGGCGGCAGAGAGGGTGGCACCGGCCATAGCGGCACCTAGGGCGGAGCCGATCTGGCGCACGGTGGACTGGGTGGCGGATGCTTGGCCGGACTGGGCAACGGGGATATCGCCGAGTACCAGCGAAGTCAGCTGCGCCGAGGCGAGGCCGAGGCCAATGCCATAGACCACCAGGGCGAAAACCACGAGCCACAAAGGCTGTCCTACCCGTTCCTCGGCGGCGAGCTGTAGCGTGCCGAAAACCTCAAGCCCCAAGCCCACGAGCACCACACCCGGAGCGCCGATTCTGGCTGCCAGATGGCGGGCTGCGGCACCAGAGAGGAAGGCACCTATCGCCATCGCGGCCAGCACGAGCCCCGTAGCTAGGGCAGACAGCCCCGCCGAGGACACAAGATAGAGCGGCAGTACAAAGACGAGCGCGAACTCGCCCACCGCCACCATCAAGGCGGTGAGGTTTCCCCAGGTGAAAGTGGGATAGCGGAACATGCCGAGATCCAGCAAGACCGACTGCTGGCTGCGGGCACGGCGCAATTCGGTGGCAACGAAGCCACTCAAGGACGCCGCGGCAATCACCAGCGCGATACCAGCGGCAGAGGGCCAGTCCTGCGGCCACTGCGCGGAGCCGAGGTGAAAGTCCGAGATGGCTGTCCACCAGCCCAGTTTGGGCCCTTCAATGATGCCGAAGACAAGCGTGCCGAAGCCGATCGCCGAGAGGCTAAAGCCGAGAACGTCTCTCTCCCCCGTCGGCTGCTGCGCAGCGCCGCTGGGCTCGGCGGCGGTATCGGGCACCCACGCGAGTGCTGCGCCGACGAGGACGAAGGCCAGAGGAACGTTGACCCAAAAGATCCATTCCCAGCCGGCGTATTCGGTGATGACACCGCCGAGCAGCGGGCCGAGTGCGGCGGCGCCGCTCATCACCGCGCCCCACACGCCGAAGGCTGCCGCGCGATCCTTGCCGCGGAACATGGCGTTAGTGGTGGATAACGTCGATGGCAGAATGCAGGCTCCACCCACGCCCTGCACCACGCGGGCCACAATCAGCGTGGAGACGGAGCTAGAGAGTGCGGCTAGGATCGAGCCGCTTGCGAAGATACACAGCCCGGCGAGGAAAAACTTACGCCGGCCGTAGCGGTCGCCGAGGCGTCCGGCGGCGAGCAGCAAGGCGGCGAATACCACCGAGTAGACGCTGCTGACCCACTGGGCTTCCGAGAGATCAAGGTTGAGTTCGCGAATAATCGTGGGCATGGATACGCCCACGATGGTGCCGTCGAGCACAATGAGCGCCAGCCCCACGGCGAGAATGATGAGTGCGCGCCACTTATGCGGGGTGGCGGTGTGCTCCTCCGCAGGAACTGCCTCATCTATAGAGTTATGTGCCATCATGGTGCTTCAGCATAGTCGCCGCTGCTACACCGATTTATGTTCACCTGCATCGACGGCCATCACACACGCGCGCAGCAGCCACGCAGCGGTGGTGTGTGCGCTTCGGTATTAGACCACTGCGGCTTCTACCGCGACGGTGGAGAGCACCAGCCATGTCACCATGGCTGCAGGCAGCATGCCGTCGAGGCGATCCATCAGTCCCCCATGACCGGGCAGAAGCGTAGACATGTCCTTGATGCCGAGTTCGCGTTTGAATTGGGATTCGACGAGATCACCAAGCGTTGCGCAGATAACGAGCCCGAAGCCTAGGAGAATGCCGGCCCAGATCGAACCGGAGAGCAGCAGGGTGACGCAGAGGGCACCGGTGATCGTGCCGAGGACGATCGAGCCGGCGAAGCCTTCCCAGGACTTCTTGGGGCTCACCGCCGGCGCCATGGGATGCGAGCCGAAGAATACGCCGGCGGCGAAACCACCGACATCGGAGGCGACCACGCACAGCATGAAGGTGACCACGTACCACTTGGGGTCCGCCGGCCCATCGTTGAGTCTGGAGATGAGCGCGGCGAAGGTGCCGAACATGGGGATCCAGGTGAGCACGAAGATGCCCATGCTCATATCCCGGAGATAGTTCTGGGGGGCGGTGCTGCGGCCACGGTGAAAAAGCCGGCCAAACATCAGCGCGAGCACCGTGGTGACATAGGCGGCGGCCATCCCGTCAACCCCGAAGGGCCAGGACAGCCAGACCATCCCTTGGCCACCGATGATCAGCACCCAGTGCGGGACCACATAGCCGTGCTCGCGGAGGCGGTGCACCACTTCCCAGGTTCCGCCGGCGACGGCGAGCGCCACGAGTGGATACCAGCCATAAGGGATGAGGAAGATGCAGGCGAGCACGAGGGCACCGAGGCCCACTCCCACACCGATGGCGGTTTTGAGGTCACGGCCCGCCTTGTTTTTCGGCTTCGGCAGGTGCTCCCCGCTGAGACCAAGGGGATTTTTGATCAGCTCGCCCCGGTTCTTCTCTTCCACTGCCCCTCCAAAGTGTGCAGTTAACGCGCTGAGCGCCACGCACTACCCGCCGGTAGGGCCGCAACGCTCAACAGGAGGACACACCGGCGCTGCACTGGCCTCTTAGCGTGGCGGCGACTCGGCGATAAAGCGCTTCGGGGTGCCCTCAGGATTGTCCTGCGAGGTGAAGGCCTAAACCTCCATCAGCTCGCTTTCCTTGCGCTCGACGTGCTCGTCCACCTTGGCCACGTGCTTCTGGGTGATCTTATCCAGCTGCTGCTCCGCGGATTTCACTTCATCCTCGCCGGCGTCGCCATCTTTTTGAATCTTCTTCAGGTGCTGGTTGCCATCGCGGCGGATATTGCGGATGGCGATCTTGGCGTCCTCGCCCTTGGATTTAGCCAACTTCACCATGTCGCGGCGGCGCTCCTCGGTCAGCTGCGGAATGGTCACGCGCAGCACCTGGCCGTCGTTGGTGGGGTTTACGCCCAGATCGGAGTTGCGGATGGCGTTTTCGATCTCGCTCATCAGGCTCTGCTCATAGGGCTTGATCAGCAGCATGCGCGGCTCCGGAACGGAAATGGTAGCCATCTGGGTAATGGGGGTCATCGCCCCGTAATACTCGGCCATCACGCCGTTGAACATTGCGGGGTTCGCACGACCGGTGCGGATAGTGGTGAGGTCCTCGCGGACATACTCCACAGATTGCTCCATACGGCCTTCGGCGTCGAAGAGGATCTCGTCGATCATCTCACTCATGGTGTAGTTCTCACTTCTCTATATGTGGGTGCGCGGACGTCCGCGCGGTAGGCGTTCACTAGAGCGAGCAACAGACCGACCCCAGCGCCGCGGCAGCTGAGGCGGTCTGCTACTCACAGGTTCATCGTCCCAATCTATCAGGATTGGACGAGAGTTCCGATGGACTCGCCCTTGATGGCGCGGGCGATATTGCCCTCCTGCAGCAGATTGAACACGAGAATCGGCATGTTGTTGTCCATACACAGGCTAAACGCGGTGGCATCGGCCACCTTCAGGCCACGCTCGATCACTTCGCGCGGGGTGATCTGAGTAAAGAGTTCGGCGTCGGGGTTGGTGCGGGGATCATCCGAGTACACTCCGTCCACGGCCTTAGCCATGAGTAGCACCTCGCAGTCGATCTCCAGGGCTCGTTGCGCGGCGGTGGTGTCGGTGGAGAAGTACGGCAGACCCATGCCGGCGCCGAAGATCACCACACGGCCCTTGTCCAGGTGGCGCTTGGCGCGCAGCGGCAGGTAGGGCTCGGCCACCTGCGCCATGTTGATGGAGGTTTGCACCCGGCAGTCGATGCCGGCGCGCTCCAGGAAGTCCTGCAGGGCGAGGCAGTTCATCACGGTGCCGAGCATGCCCATATAGTCCGAGCGGTTGCGGTCTAGGCCGCGCTGTTGCAGCTGGGCGCCACGGAAGAAGTTGCCGCCGCCGATGACCACGGCAACCTCCGCCCCCTCGCGGGCGACACTCGCGATCTGCTGCGCCACGTTTTCCACCACATCGGGATCGATGCCCACGGTGCCACCGCCGAACATTTCACCCCCGAGCTTCAGCATGACGCGCTTATATCCCTCACGAGTGGCACCCTCGGCCATAGTTGTCACCTTTCGTCGACGCGGTTGGTTCGTTTGCGTATTCTACCCGCCGCCCCAATAACATGCTCCACGCACTCGGCTTATCGACGCCACCCTCGCTCTTCCTGCTCTAAGGACAAGAAAAAACCTGCACCCCGTGGCTACGGGATGCAGGTCTACTCGGCGCTCAGCGCCTGGAGATTAAGAGGAGTGCTGGCCAACCTCGAGACGAGCGAAGCCGGTGAGCTTCACGCCTGCCTCGTCCATGACCTGCTTGACGGTCTTCTTGTTGTCAGAAACAGAAGCCTGGTCCTCCAGGACGACGTCCTTGTAGAAGCCGTTCATACGACCCTCCACGATCTTGGCGATAGCCTGCTCCGGCTTGCCCTCTTCGCGGGTGATCTTCTCCTGGGTAGCACGCTCGGACTCGACGATGTCGGCGGGGACCTCGTCGCGGTTGAGGTACTGCGCCTTCATGGCGGCAACCTGCATAGCGGCGGCGTGAGCGGCCTGCTCGGCAGCCTCGCCCTCGCCGGTATAAGCCACCAACACGCCCACTGCCGGCGGCAGGTCGGCTGCACGCTGGTGCTTGTAGACGGCGATGTTCTCGCCCTCGAGGGTGACAGCGCTGGACAGCAGCAGCTTCTCACCGATCTTGGCGGAGAGCTCCTGGATAGCCTCGCCGGCGGTGGAGCCGTCCAGCGGTGCGTTGTTGAGCTCCTCAGCGGAGTTAGCCTTCACAGCGGCAGCGGCGTCAGCCACCTTGGCTGCGAATTCCTTGAACTCGGCGTTCTTGGCCACGAAGTCGGTCTCAGAGTTGACCTCGATCATCGTGGAACCGGAGACGGCAATCAGGCCCTCGGCGGCGGTGCGCTCGGCGCGCTTGCCCACGTCCTTAGCACCCTTAATGCGCAGCAGCTCGACAGCCTTGTCGAAGTCGCCATCGGTCTCAGAAAGAGCCTTCTTGCAGTCCATCATTCCGGAGCCGGTGAGCTCGCGGAGCTTCTTAACGTCAGCGGCGCTGTAGTTCGCCATACGTGACGATCCTCCTTGGTTTTGTTGGATGTTTAGTTGTCCACAACACGTGCGTTGCGGTCCCGCAGTATTCACGGGCCATCGCCCACTAACCCTAGATGAGAGCATGCCGCTCTGCAGTGAAGTGGAGTGGGCGTCGATACGCACTGCGAATGATGTGGTGTTATTCAGGGCGAATAACACAGCCCCCACCGCACAACCAACGACAGTGAAGTTGTATCGCAGTGCGAGTGAGGGCTCTGTGTGAGTGTGAGCTCGGTGAATTTACTTCTCTTCAGCCGATGCATCGGCAGCTGCCTCAGCAGCCTCGGATGCCTCAACCTTCGGTGCAACCTCTTCGCCGGCCTCAGCCTTGGGGGCAGCGTCCTTGTCCCCAGCGGCTTCCTTGGCTGCGGCGAGCTCGCGCTCTTCGCGTGCCTGCTTACCAGCGATCACGGCCTCGGCCACGATCTTGGTAAGAACGTTGATGGAGCGGATGGCGTCATCGTTACCCGGAACCGGGAACTGGACCTCATCGGGATCGCAGTTGGTGTCCAGGATGGCAACGACCGGGATGTTGAGCTTCTTCGCCTCAGCAACGGCGATGTGCTCCTTGTTGGTGTCTACAACCCACATGGCAGAAGGGATCTTCTTCATGTCGGCGATACCGGTGAGCACGCGCTCCAGCTTCTGACGCTCACGGGTGAGCATCAGGATCTCGCGCTTGCCGCGGCCCTTGTAGCCGTCCTCGGCCTGGTCCATGGCCTGCAGTTCCTTCATGCGGTGCAGACGCTTGGACACGGTCTGGAAGTTGGTGAGCATACCGCCCAACCAGCGGTGGTTGACGTAGGGCATGCCAACGCGCTCGGCCTCGTTCTGCACAGCCTCCTGGGCCTGCTTCTTGGTACCGACGAACAGGATGCTGCCGCCGTGAGCCACAGTCTCCTTGACGAACTCGAAAGCCTCGTCAATGTAGGTCAGGGTCTGCTGCAGGTCGATGATGTAGATGCCGTTGCGCTCGGTGAAGATGAAGCGACGCATCTTCGGGTTCCAACGACGAGTCTGGTGGCCAAAGTGCACACCAGCATCGAGAAGCTCGCGCATGGTTACAACTGCCATGGGAATGCTCCTTTTCTGGGAAAATCTAGATTCGGTTAGTGTCAATTGTGCAGGTTTTTATCCTGCACCCTAGCGGCCACTTTTCGCCTCACTGCACCCCGCACCTCACGGCGTGGGGACCATGCAGCTGTGGCGGCGCCCTTTAAGGCAAGGGCACACGCGACCGCGCGTAGTCAGTAGGCCCGTCGGTGCATACGCAGCCGATGGACACACTGCTGGCTAAACATTAGCCCACGATGTGCGTGGGAGCAATTCCGTCTTTCTTTGCCGCAATCATGCGTGTGCACAGCTCAGCGGCGAAATCGTCACATGCGTACCACTATGCACAGATCGCGCCCATTCGAGAGGCGATAGAGGGAATCTCTCGGGCGAATCCCCCACCCTCGTGAACATGACTCGTTTTCTTGTTGTTCTGGCCGTGATCGCGCTGCAGGTTGTCACCGCACCGGTGGCCGTTGCCTATGTGGACCCCACTACGGGCCTAGCCCACGCCTCGCGCGTGATTCGGCCCTTTGCGAAGCCCGCCCAGAATTGGCTCCCGGGCCACCGCGGGGTAGATCTAGCTGCCGATATCGGCGCGGCAGTCCGGGCCGCCGATGAGGGCGTGGTGGCTTTCGCCGGGGTGGTGGCCCGCACCCCTACCGTCTCGATCGATCATCCAGATGGAGTGCGCACCACCTATCAGCCCGTGCACTACACGGTACGGCACGGTGATCGGGTGCACGCTGGGGAGATTATCGGCAGACTCGCCGCCCCCACCACCCACTATCCGGGACTGCAGTGGGGTGCACGCCGCGATGGCGAGTACATCAATCCTTTAAGCCTTCTCTCCCGGCCTACGATCCGGCTCAAACCCATTCGCGGGGCGGGCCCTTGATTAGTCCGCGCGCGGATGGGCGTGGCGGAAGACCTCGTGCAATCGCGCCGTGGAGACGTGGGTATAGATCTGCGTGGTCTGCAGGGAGGCGTGTCCCAGTAGTTCCTGCACTTCTCTTAAGTCCGCTCCCCCATCGAGCATGTGGGTGGCGGCGCTGTGCCTAATCTCGTGCGGACTGAGCGGCGCCAGACCGGCCTCGAGGGTGAGCGCTTCGACGACGCGCCGCACTTGGCGCTGATCGATGCGCTTGCCGCGCACGCCCACAAAGAGTGCCGTCTCCTTAGACTGGGCGAGCTGCGGGCGACCCCGCTCCAGCCACTCGCGGAGCGCGCGGCGCGCGGGCGCCCCAAAAGGCACCACCCGCTGCTTATTGCCCTTACCCGTCACCGTGGCCTTCCCCGCCGGGATATCCAGATTCTCTCTATCGAGTGCGCACAGCTCGGCCACGCGCATACCGGAGGCATAGAGCAGCTCCAGCAGCGCCCTATCGCGCAGCTGCACCGGGGTGTCGGTGGGCAAGTCGCTCAATAGCTCCTCGGCTTGGGCAACGCTGGCGACGGTAGGTAAATGACGCCCCGGTTTCGGGGTGTGGAGCTTATGGCCCACATCCGTCGAGATATAGCCAGCCTTGTAGGCCCAGGTAGAAAAGGAGCGCAGTGCGGCGGTGCGGCGGGCCATGCTTGCCCGCGAGAGTCCTTGCTCGAGCGCCTCGGCGAGCCATAGCCGCATGGTGCTGAGACTAAAGTCTGACCACGTGCGTAGTCGAGAAAGATAGCCCACAAGATCGGAGCGATAGCCACGGACGGTGGCGGGAGATCGATCACCGACATAGGAAAGGTGATCGCAGTAGTCGTCAAGAGCGACAGTGAATGCTGGAGTCATAGTATGAGAACACGCCAGCGGAGACGTCGCGACAGGAGTATTCGACGTCTCCGCTGAGCGCTGATGTTCACCCATAGTGCACAGCTTAGCTATTAGCGGGAGTCAGCCCGAACCCGCTAACTTCTAACTTAGGCTGCCCTTGTATCGTAAGTTAAGGCATACCTAATGCGCAACCCCTTGGCTAAAACTTTTTTATTTTATTTTTCCGGAAATCCTCTTTGCCCAGTTCACGCCGTCTCTATGGGCGAGTCCGCGGCGCTGCAACTCCACTAAAAGATGCACTGTCAGCGCCACACTGAGCCCAGCACTCTCCGCCACCTGGGCTGCCGTGCGGCTCTGATCGCTACGGCAAGGCAGGCTGTCATAGACCTTGAGTTCATTGCGGCTGAGTTGCTGGATCGGGTCGCTGGGAAAGTCCAGTTCGCACTGCCCATCCACATCGACCTCCCCGATCCTGCCCACCAGCCCCATGATGTCGGCCGCACTGACAACCAATTGCGCATCGCCGCGCTTGATCTTGTCATGGCAGCCAAGGGAGCCGGCCCCGGTGATGGGGCCGGGCACCGCCATGGCTACTGCCCCGAGCCCCTGTGCCCAAGCGAGTGTATTCAGCGCGCCGGAACGCCAGCCGGCTTCGACCACCACAGTGCCTGCGCTCAGCGCTGCCACCAGCCGATTGCGGGTAAGGAAGCGATGCCGCGCCGGCGGGGTCAGCGGCGGGTATTCACTCACCCAGCAGCCACCGGAGTGCACGATGCGCTCGAGCAGAGCCTTATTTTTCGCCGGATAGCAGCGCCCCGCGCCGTGGGCGCCGACGGCGACGGTGCATCCCCCAGCGTCGAGGGCCGCAGTATGAGCGGCGGTGTCTACCCCCAGCGCGGCGCCGGAAATGATGGTCCAGTGTTGCTCGGCTAACTGGCGGCTGATCTCTTCACTCGCGCGCTGCCCATAGGAGCTCATGGCGCGGGTACCGACGATCGCCACCGAGCGTGCCACCGCCGCAGAGAGATCGCCGCCGCGCACCCATAGGCCATGGGGTGCGACAGCATCGGCCGCATAGCTTCGCAGATGCTCCGAGGTGCCGGAGGCGGCAAAGCCGAAGGCGCGATCGAGTTGTTCCCGGGGCCACTCCGGATCATCGGGGCAGATAAAGCGGGTCTGCAGCTGCTCAGCCTGCCGCAGTAGTGCGTGTTCTTCACAAAAGTGTGCGCGCCGCTCGGTGCTGCGGGAAAGCTCACCCACCCACTGCTCCCCGTGACGAATGCCGGCCGCTATTTTTTCTGGGCTGTGCCCTGCTGTGAGCAGCGCGTGCAGGGGCCGAGAGGGGCCTTCGAGAACGTAGTTGAGATACACCCAGGCGTGGAGGCGTTCGGAGTTTGTCATCGCTGGAGTTTTCCTTCCTCGATGCGCAGTTCTAGGGCGCGGGCCATGTGGTCGAGGGTGGGCCGCGCGGCGGCTCCGGGACCAGTGTCGTCGAGGTCTCGGAGCGTCCACGCCAGCCGCAGGGCCTTATCCACCCCACGTTGGGAGATCTCCCCCGCACTCAAAAAGGCCCCCACATAGGCCATGGCTTCTTCATCCGCGGCATAGTGGCGTCGCAGCAGCGGCGCGGGAATCACAGCATTCGTGCACCCGTGCGGGTTCACCGAGGCCCAGCGCCGGGCCGCAATCTCCCGCGCGGCGGCGACGCGCTGGCGCACGATATCGGAATTTTCGGAATTGTTATCGCTGAGCACCCCGCCCACCCGGTGGGTGCGGGCGATCACGTCGATGCGATCGCGGATGGGGCCGGAAATATTGTTCAGATACCGGGCGCGGGCGGCACCGCTGCAGGTACACGCGGAATCGCTATCCGCCCCGCAGGCGCAGGGGTTAGCGGCAAGGACGAGCTGGAACCTGGCGGGCAGGGTGACGACCTTGTCGCTGCGGTTGAGCACCACGGCGCCATTTTCCAGCGGCAGGCGGAGACTATCCAGTACGGATGCGGCGATCGCATTTGCCTCATCGAGAAAGAGCACGCCGTTATGGCTTAAGGAGATGGCACCAAGTTTGACCTTGCCAGAGCCACCACCGATCAATCCCGCGCTACTGATGCTGTGGTGCGGGGCGATCAGCGGCGGCCGGGTGATGATGTCCTCGCAGCCGTGGGTGGAGACAGAGTGCGCCGCCGTGGTCTCAATCTGTTGGTGCCGGCTCAAGGGCGGCAGGATCGAGGGCAGCGCTGCGGCCAGCATCGATTTGCCGGAGCCGGCCGGCCCCACGAGAAAAAGGTGGTGTCCCCCAGCGGCGGCCACCTCCACGGCATGTTTCGCTTCCTTTTGGCCGGCGATATCCGCAAGATCGACCGCGGAGCGGCTCGGCTGTGCGGTGTGCTCGGTGGGGCTTATCCGCTCGAGCCCGCCGCTACCAGTGATCCAGTCATAGACCTCGCGGAGGGTATCGGCCACTAGCACCGTGGGGGCATCGATGAGTTCGGCCTCCCGTGCGTGGGCGCGGGGAATCACCACCGTTTTCACCCCTACCTCGGCGGCTGCGCGCAGCATAGGAAGGATGCCGCGGCAGGGTTTGAGCTGGCCATCGAGGCCGAGCTCGCCGAGGAACATGGTGTGTTCCAGTGGCGTGGCAGTGCGCGCTCCCAGTATCGCCATGGCGAGGGCGAGATCGCATTGGGCGCCGGACTTGCGCACATTCGCCGGTGAGAGATTCACGATAATCCGTGTCTTGGGCCATGGCAGATCGCTATTTTTCACGGCGGTGCGGATGCGGTCGCGGGCCTCGTTAATGGCCGCATCGCCCAGACCGACTATGTCTGTGCGCGGCAGGCCGGGGCCAATGTGGGCTTCCACCGTCACGCTAAAAGCCGTGACGCCATCGAGGGCAGCGGAGATCGTCTTAGCGAGCGCCATGGTCCACCCCGCTGAACAATTCCACGCCCGCGGGGCTGATGAGCACGACATCGAAGCGGATCGGGGTATAGGGTTTGCGCTCAAGCCAGCGCAGCGCCGCGCGCTGCATGCGGTGTAGTTTCCGGGCGGTCACGGCCTCCGCCCCACCGTAGTGGGTGCCGGTGCGGGTTTTGACCTCCACAAACACGATGGTGCCGTCGAGATCTTCCACGATCAGATCGATCTCGCCGCATCGGTAGCGCACGTTGCGGGCCACCACGCGGGCACCGGTGGATTCATAGAGACGTGCGGCGTGCTCTTCTCCGGTGCGGCCGATCCGCGCGTTGTGTGTGGAGGAGGCCGGGGCGGGCCGCGGCGGGCGCTGGTGTGGGTGTAAGGAGCCGTCGCTGGACGTAGCTAGTGTCATCGAATTCTGCCTTCAGGTGTCGATATCAGGGGCACAGGTCAAGGCATCGCCTCGTTGTGGCGGGGATGCGCCCCTAGTGTGATTCCCAATCGAGCACTCGGCAGAAAAAGAAGAAAGATAAGAAAAAATCTGTGGATAGCGGGGTTCGCTATCCACAGAAGGCAGTACTACTCGCGGCCGCCGAGGCTATGAGCACGGCGGCGGCTCAGCTGTTAATCGATCATCATCATCTCTGGCTTATCCAGCTCTTCGATATTGACGTCCTTGAAGGTGATGACACGCACGAAGCGCACGAAACGAGCGGAGCGGTACATATCCCATACCCACGCATCGGACATGCGCACCTCGTAGTAGACCTCGGCGCCTTCGGTGTGCGGGATCAGCTCCACGGCATTGGCGAGGTAGAAGCGGCGTTCGGTTTCCACTACATAGGAGAACTGGCTCACCACATCGCGGTATTCGCGGTAGAGGCTCAGCTCTACTTCTGCTTCGTAGTTTTCCAGCTCTTCGGCGCTCATCGCGTTTCCTTCCACGTGCTACAAGCTTCCTGAATGTTTCTGTAACTATAGCGATGAACTGGGCTGGGTCCTTTGAGGCGCACCGCATCCATGTGGAGTTTCGTGCCATAGCCCTTGTGCCCGGCCAGTCCATAGCCGGGATAGCGCTCATCGAGCTCGAGCATGAGGGTGTCTCGTTCATGCTTGGCCAATACGCTGGCCGCCGCGATGCAGCGCGCCGCGGCGTCGCCGCTGATCACGCGCAAGCTGGGCCGGGCGAGCCCGGGCACGCGGTAGCCGTCGATAAGCACAAATCCAGGGGCGATATCGAGGGCGTAGATGGCGCGCCGCATCCCGGAAATATTGGCATGTTGCAGGCCGCGGGCATCGATATCGGCGGCGGAAATGTGGATCACTGACCACGCCAGGGCGTGCTGTTTAATCAGCGGCGCTAGCCGGGCGCGGGCGGCCGGGGTGAGTTTCTTGGAATCGGTGACCTCCGCTAAGGGGCGCAGGGGCCGATCGGGGAGCACGCAGGCGGCGATGGTGATCGGGCCGGCGCAGGCTCCCCTCCCCGCTTCGTCAACGCCTGCGACTGGACCAAGGCCGGCTGCGGTGAGCTCTGCCTCGTAGGTGCGCAGGTATTTCTTTTTCCGCACGCTGCTGTGGGGCGGTGGGCTAGTCGACGCCGCCGATGCGGGACAGTGGCAGGATGATGAAGCGCACCTTGCCGATGATATTCTCCTCGGGCACCGTGCCCTGGTGCTGATCGCCGAGGTGATAGCGGGAGTCGGCCGAGTTGGTGCGGTTATCGCCCATCATGAAGTAGTGCCCCTCCGGTACCTCGACGGGGCCGAAGTAGGCGCCACCGCAGGCATCGGAGCCATTGGCGCTATCCACCGGATAGGTCGGGGGATCAAGCACATAGGAATCATCCACCTTCGTGCCGTCGACCATCACGCCGGGATCGCCTTCTTGGCAGGACACGGTCTGTCCACCGGTGGCAACGATGCGCTTGACCATGTCATTCTCATCTGGGGCGACCACGCCCACAAACGCGCCGATATTCTGCAGGCCGCGGATGAGGGTATTCGACGAGCGGGAGGACACGAAGTTCTGGTTCCACGACTCCGGGCCCTTAAACACCACCACATCGCCCTGTTCGGGCTTGGTGAAGTCATAGGTGAGCTTGTCCACCACGATGCGGTCCCCCGTGCACTCGGGGCAGCCGTGCAGGGTGGGCTCCATCGACGCCGAGGGAATGAGATACACCCGGCCCACGAAGGTCTGGAGCACGAAGACGATCACCAGAGTCACGGCGATGACGAGAGGAATCTCGATGTACCACGGCTTGCCGCCATCGTCTTCCTCATCCTCCGCGTCCTCCGCGGCAGCCGTGTCTGCCGCGGTGGTGTCCTCGGCGGCTGTGGCTGCTGCGGTGTCCTCGGCGGCTGTGGCTGCCGCGGTGGTGTCCTCGCCGTGTTGGGGCTGAGGCTGATCCGAGTGAGCGGAACTGCCGGCTGCGGCATCCTTCGACGCAGCCGGAGGCGTCGGCGAGTCGGAAGGGGTCGCGTCTAGCTCGTGATCGGGGCGCTCAGTCATAGGGATAAATACTAGCAGCCGGACGCGACAGCCCTAGCCACCGCAATCCGGCGCTGCGCAGAGCCAAAAAATGCAGTCCGCACCCGCCCCATGGCCTGCTCCGCGCTGCCTTATGCTGCGGGCACGGGGATAAAAACAGACCGGCCGCCGCCCACCACGAAGGGGGACGACGGCCGGTGTCAGAGGCGACGCGCTAGTACTAGCGGCGCTCCTTGATCTTGGCAGCCTTACCGCGCAGGTTGCGCAGGTAGTAGAGCTTCGCACGGCGGACCTTACCGCGGGTGATCACGTCGATGTGATCAATGTTCGGGGAGTGCACCGGGAAGGTACGCTCCACACCGATGCCGAAGGACACCTTGCGGACGGTGAAGGTCTCGCGGATGCCACCGCCCTGGCGACGGATCACAACGCCACGGAAGACCTGGACGCGCTGGTTGCCGCCCTCGATGATCTTCACGTGCACGTCCACGGTGTCACCGGGACGGAAAGTCGGGATATCGTCGCGCAGCGATGCTGCATCTACCTTGTCGAGAATGTTCATGAAACAATCCTTTGAATCTTGTGCTGAATAGAGGAACCTAGCGGCTTTTCCCCACGTGCCGGGGCGCTCGGCTGGTTCGTATCCGAGACAGTGACAGAAGCTGCCATCAATGAGGCAGACAACTTTCGAGATTATGCCATGCTCAGCCAGCAATAACAAATGATCGCCACGGCGTATTCTCCATGCGTGGCGCGCCCGCCAGCCCCCTTTGCTCCTATACTTCTATGGCATGAGGTCCCAGCTGCCCCGTAGACCGTTCCTGATCGCCTATCTGCTGCTGCCGCTGGCAATTATGCTGCCGGGACTGGCGTGGGTTCTGCTCGCGCTGCTGCCCGAGCTTCCCGCGACCATCGCCACGCATTGGGGCCTGACCGGCCCGCCCAATAACTTTGGTTCTCCGCTGTCGCTGATTCTTATTCTGGCGGGGCTCTTCGGCCCCCTTGCCCTGCTCTTGGGCGGACTAGCGGTACGGCGGCGGGTATGCGGCCTCGGCGGGGCGGCGGTGCTGTCCTCTGGTTTTATGCTGGCGCTGCTCCTCGATGTCCTGCTGCCCCAACGCGGTCTCGATGAGACAGAGCTCGCGACGGTGCACACGGCGTGGCTGCCGGGTGTGATCACGATGCTGCTCTCGGTGTTTCTCGCAGCGCTACTCCACGGCTGGGTGCGCCGCCAGACAATCGCGGCGCTGCACGTCGAGTCTGCGCCCCGTGTCTGGGAAGACCCCACCCGCCGCATCCCCTGGGGAACACTCCTCCTCTTGCTGCCGTCCCTGCTGCTGGTGCTCATCTCCCCCGCCACCATGATCTTCGTCCTCGGGATCATCATCACCACCGCGTATCTCGGCAGCCGCACGCGCATCGAGCTTGACGACGCCGCCCTGATCCTCCGCTCCCCCGAACTCATGGTGTTTCCCTACTCGGAGATACAGCAGGTCGAGACTATCGACCACGTCGGCTTCTGGGATTGTGGCGGCTATGGAATCAACCAGAATGGCTCCGATCTCTACGTTATCCTCGGCCCCGGCAATGCGGTGCGCGTGCAGCTGCAGCAGCAGCGCGCGACCATCGTGGTACCCGAGGGGCAGGCCGCAGAGATCGCCGCGGAGATCAACGCTCGGCTGAGCGAAACGAGCAACGCGAGCGACTAGAGCGCGTACACTAATCCCCATGCGCGGGTGCCTCGTCGCCGCACTGGTGAGAGGCTGAGAACACACCGCTAGAACCTGCTGTGGTTAGCACCGACGAAGGAAGCATGCCTATGGGCGACACCGTTGATTATCGCTGTTATCTGGTCACCGCCGCCGACGATCCCGTGCGGGTCGTGGACACGGCGGTGCGCTGCGCTCGCGCCGGCGCGGGCGTCGTGCAAGTGCGCTCGAAGCCTATTTCTGCCCGCGATCTCTATCATCTTTCCTGCGCCGTGGCCCACGCTGTGCACGAGGTGGCACCGACAACGCGCACGCTCGTCGATGACCGCGTTGATGTGGCCCTGGCGGCCCGTGCCGCGGGCGCGCCGATTGCGGGAGTGCACCTCGGCCAAGACGATATCCCCGTCCGCGCCGCCCGCGCCCTGCTTGGCCCCGACGCCATCATCGGGCTGACCACCGGCACCCGCGAGCTTGTCGCCGCCGCGAATGAGGTGGCCGATGTGATTGATTACATCGGCTGCGGGCCTTTTCGGCCCAGCCCCACCAAGGATTCCGGTCGCGCCCCCATTGGTCTTGCCGGCTATCCGGAGCTGGTAGAGCTCTCCACCCTGCCCGTGGTGGCCATCGGCGATGTCCAGCCCGGCGATGCCGCCGATCTTGGCGCCACCGGGGTGGCCGGCGTCGCGCTGGTGCGCGCCCTGCACCATGCTCCCGATCCCGGCGCGGCCGTGCAGCAGGTGCTGCAGGGGTTGAGCCATGTCTAAGGTGACGATCATTGGCGCCGGCATTGTTGGTTTGAGCACCGCTTTTAGTCTTGCGAGCCGCGGCCATCAGGTGCGGCTTTTCGATCCCTCCCCTGCCTCGGGGGCCACCCATTATGCGGGCGGGATGCTGGCCCCGGTGGCGGAGGTGCAGTACCGCCAAGAGGCTCTCTTTCCGCTCATGAAGGATGCGGCTCGGTATTGGCCGGAGCTCGTGGCGGAGCTTTCCGCACACACCGAGCTACCGCTGGGATTCGATGATGCCGGCACCCTAGTGGTGGCCGCCGATCACGCCGATGGCCAGCATGTGGAAGAGCTCGCGCTCTATCAACACGCTTTCGAGATGCGCGCCGCTCGCATCACTACCCGCCAGGCCCGCAGCGAGGAGCCGGCGCTGAGTCCGCGCCTGACGGGCGCGGTGAGCATCCCTGGGGATTTTCAGATCTATCCTCGCGTCTGCGCCCGCGCCCTGCTTGATGCCTGTCGCACGCTCGGGGTGGAGCTTCATTCCGAGGCGGTGACTCATCTCGACGCCGCGGAGCGCGTGCAGGCTTTGCACACCAGCGCCGCCACCTATGCGGTGGAGGAAAACGAGCAGGTGATTCTTGCCGCCGGGCTGGGCGTGGGGGAAATCACCGGCTGGGATAATCCGGTACAGCTGCGCCCAGTCTACGGCGATATTCTGCGGGTGCGGGTGCCTGCTCACCTGCAGCCGTTGTGCACCAAGGTGATACGCGGCTTCGTGGAGGATCGCCCCGTCTACATCATTCCGCGCGCCGTGGATCAGACCATCGCTATTGGCGCGAGCACCCGCGAGGATCATCTGCAAGAGCCCAAGGTGGGGGCGGTCTATGATTTGCTTCGCGACGCCATCCGCATCATGCCCGGCCTGGAGGAATGCGAGCTTATCGAGGCAGCCACCGGCGCCCGGCCCGGCTCGCCGGATGATCTGCCCTATCTGGGCCGCGCCCGCATGGGAAATCTCATCGTCTCTACCGGCTATTTCCGGCACGGTATTTTGCTCAGCTCCTGGGCGGCGCGCCGCACAGTCGAGCTCGTCGAAGGCGGCGAGCCACAGGATCTCGAGCACTGCAATCCTTATCGGCACGAACGACCCAGCACGTTGTGAGGAGTACATCCACCCCTATGTTCACCCTGACCATCAATGATTCGCCCCAGCGCTTCTCCTCACCGATCACCGTGGCCGAGCTCGTGCGGCAGCACACCGGCTCCGCAGAGACCGCGGGCATCGCCGTGGCCGTGGACGCCACCGTGGTGCCGGCCGCGGAGTGGGCTGGGCATATGCTCTCCGCCGATCACACCATTGATATCCTCACCGCCGCCCAAGGAGGCTAGTTTTTTATGCTGCGTATTGGCGCACACGAGTTTTCCTCCCACCTGATCATGGGCACCGGCGGGGCCACCTCCCAGGACATACTGGAGCAGGCGCTTCTCGCCTCCGGCACGCAGGTGACCACGGTGGCTATGCGACGCCACGCTGGGCGCACCAACACCAGCGGGGAGTCCATTTTCGAGCTGCTTTCCCGACTGGGGATCGCCACCTTGCCCAATACGGCCGGTTGTCGCACCGCCCGTGATGCCGTGCTCACCGCGCGCCTCGCCCGGGAGGCCCTGGGCACGGATCTGATCAAGGTGGAGGTGATCGCCGATGAGCACACCCTGCTGCCCGATGTGGTGGAAACCCTCGATGCCTGTGAGCAGTTGGTGCTCGATGACTTCACGGTGATGGCCTATACCTCGGACGATCCGGTGGTGGCCCAACGCTTAGAGGATGTGGGGGTGCATGCCGTGATGCCGCTGGGCTCCCCGATCGGCACGGGACTGGGCATTATCAATGAGCACAATCTCGAGCTGATCTGCTCCCGCGCCCAGGTGCCGGTGCTGCTCGATGCGGGGGTGGGCACGGCCTCGGATGCCGCCCGCGCCATGGAGCTGGGCTGCGCAGGGGTGCTCTTGGCCTCGGCGGTCAACCGCGCCCAGGATCCGGTGGCCATGGCCACCGCGATGAAACTCGCCGTGCAGGCGGGCGCCCATGCCCGCGCCGCGGGACGGATCCCGCAGCGCCGCCACGCCCAAGCCTCCTCCTCGTTTGAGGGCCTGGCCAGCTGGGCGGACACCGTCCTCTAGGGCTGCGCGCAGCCCGCTTCGCCTAGAACCCGGCGCGTTTGAGCGCCTCGGCCATGGAGCCGTGGTCGCTGCGGCGCTGCGCGGAACCGGTGGAGCGGCGCTGCCCACCGCCCCGCTTGCCACCAGAGCGCCGCCGAGGCTTCGCGGCAGACCCAGATCCACCTGCAGCTGGGGTGGCTGGCTGCGAGGCGTCGTCGTCAAGCCGCAAGGACAGTGAGATGCGCTTGCGGTCTACATCGACATCCAGCACCTTCACCCGCACCACCTGTCCGGAGCGCACCACCTCGTGCGGGTCGGAGACATAACGATCGGCCATCGCCGAGACGTGGACCAGGCCGTCTTGGTGGACGCCCACATCCACGAAGGCACCAAAGGCCGCCACGTTGGTCACCGTGCCCTCGAGAACCATGCCGGGAGTGAGATCGCTGATTTTTTCCACGCCCTCCTTGAAGCGGGCGGTGGCGAACTCGGGGCGGGGATCGCGGCCGGGCTTGTCCAACTCGGCGAGGATATCGCTCACCGTGGGCATACCGAAGCGATCATCCGCGAAATCGGCGGGTGCCAGGCGGGAGAGCACGCGGCTATTGCCGATGAGCTCGCCGACGCTTAAGCCCGTGGACTCGGCCATGCGGCGCGCCACAGAATAGGCCTCGGGGTGCACGGCCGAGGCATCAAGGGGGTCTGTGGCCCCGTGGATACGGAGAAAGCCCGCGGCCTGTTCGAAGGCCTTGGGGCCGAGCCGCGGCACCTTCTTCAGCTGTGCCCGCGAGCGGAAAGCGCCCTCCTGGTCGCGATAGTGCACGATATTCTGCGCCACCGTCGAGGAGATCCCGGCGACGCGCTCCAGCAGCGGCACCGAGGCGGTATTAACATCCACGCCCACGGCATTCACCGCGGCCTCCACGACTCCATCCAGGCTGCGGGCCAGCGCCACCTGGTTCACATCATGCTGGTATTGCCCCACGCCGATGGATTTCGGGTCGATCTTCACCAGCTCGGCCAGCGGGTCCTGCAGCCGGCGGGCGATCGAGACCGCCCCGCGCAGCGAAACATCCATCTCCGGAAATTCCGCGGCCGCCAATTCGGAGGCGGAATACACCGAGGCCCCCGATTCAGAGACCACCACTGGGGTGGGGCGCGTTCCGCCCGCCGCGGCGATCATGTCGGCGATCTCGTGGGCCAGCTTGTCGCTTTCGCGGGAGGCGGTGCCATTGCCCACCGCAATCAGCTCCACCCCATGCTCGGCGCACAGCCCGGCCAGCTCGGCGCGGGCGGCGTCCCAGCGGTTCTGCGGCTGGTGCGGGTAGACGATCGTGGTGGCGAGCACCGCCCCGGTCGCCGAGACCACCGCCACCTTCACGCCATTGCGGTAGCCCGGGTCCATCCCGAGCGTGGCCCGCTGCCCGGCCGGAGCGGCGAGCAGCACATCGCGCAGATTAGTGGAAAAGACCTCCAAGGCGCCCTTTTCGGCGACCTCCTTCAGCCGCATGCGCGCATCCAGCGAGGCCGAGACATAGAGCTTCGTGCGCCAGGCGAAACGCACCGCCTGCTTCAGCCAGGCGTTCTGGGCCACCGGGATATCCATGGCGGCGGCCACCATGGCCTCATAGTCGGCATCCTCGCCCGCCTCGATCGTGAGATTGAGAACGCCCTCCTTCTCCCCGCGCAATAACGCCAGGATGCGGTGGCTCGGCAGGCTGCTCAGCGGCTCGGAAAAGTCGAAGTAGTCCTTGTATTTCGCGCCCTCGCCTGCCGCGCCCTCCACGACGCTGGCGCTCATCACGCCCTGGCGAAAGACGCGCTCGCGCACCTCGCCCACCAGATCGGCGTTGAGGGCGCAGCGGTCGATGAGGATGGCGCGGGCACCGTCGAGGATCTCCTTTTCCCCGGGATAGTCTGCGCTGGCATAAGCGCTGGTATCGATCGGCTGGGTGGGCGCGGCCAGAATAGCGTCGAGAAGCGGCTCGATTCCGGCGGCCCGTGCCTTGTCCGCCTTGGTGGTGCGGCGCTTCTTATAGGGAAGATAGAGATCCTCTAGGCGCGCCTTGGTGTCCACGGCCTCGATCTGGGCCCGCAGCGCCTCGGTGAGTTTCCCCTGCTCCGCGATGGCTGCGAGCACGGTCTCTTTGCGCTCGGCAAGTTCCCGCAGATAGCTCAGCCGCTCGGCGAGGACGCGCAGCTGAGAATCGTCGAGCCCCTCGGTCACCTCTTTGCGATAGCGGGCGATAAAGGGCACGGTATTGCCTTCATCTAAAAGCGCGATGGTGGCTTCTACCTGCCTGGGCTTCAGCCCCAGTTCTTCAGCGATAGTGCGAGCAATCATTCGCGCTAGTTTAGCAATCGCAACCGCCTGCGCGCGGGGCTGGTGGACCGGGACGAGAACGCGGGGTGAGACAGCCGCGCTGCCGAAGGGGCATGATAAAAGCTATGTACTACGCCGATCTGCACGTCTTCTGCACCCCTGATGTCCTGCGCGCCGCGAGCGAGCTAGTCCCCTCCCGCATCGCCGAGCTGGTCTCGCTGCACACCGAAGCAGTGTCCTTGTCCTGCGAGCCGGATAATATGCTGCTCAACGAAGCGGGCGGACGGCCGGGCACCCTCTACCGCGTGGTGGTGCATGCCGCCGAGCCGCTGCGCACAGAGCAGGTGATGAGCTGTTTCGCCGAGGATACTCTGTGGTACGGCTCCAGCGGCACCGGGGAGATCGATCCGGGCGTGAGCGCGGCCTGCGCCTGGCGCTAGTGCTGGTCCTCCGCCGGCCACTGATCCACAAACGAGGCATTATCCGAGTGATCCGATCCCCCGGGCAGATATTGCTGCATGTGGAGGAACTCGAGATGCCGATCGTAGAGATCCAGGAGATTCGAGATCAGTTGCTGGCGGGTATAGCCATAGACGTCATAGCCCAGCGAGCCGCTCTGCGAGAACACCTCGAGCCGGTAGTAGACGGTCTCGGTGGTGTGGGCGAAGCCGGGGCTGAGCTCACGCACGGGATAGACCTGGTAGCGGAAGGACTTCTCCTCGGTACCGAAATCCACCAACAAGTCGAGCTGGTTGATCCCCGTTCCCTCTACTTCTGAGGTGGTCAGCAGCGCATCGATGCCCTGTTCCCGCATCTGGGTGGCCACATCTTCGAGTGCGGGGCGGGCGATTGTGTCCACATACTCTTGGCTGCGCTGCTGATCCGGCCAGGTCGAGGCGCGTTGAATGCGGCTGCGCCAGTCCTCCTCCGAGTTCCTGCCGGTGCGCGAGGAGATCGCCGAGTGCAGGGCCACCTTGCGGGACTGCTGCTCGAATACCTCGAGGCGCAAGGACTTGCTCAGACCAAACATCAATAGATACACCACGATGGCGAAGGGAATGCCCATGACGATCGTGGCGGATTGCAGCGCGGAAATACCGTTGATCTGCAGCATGGTCACGGTCAAAAGCCCCACCACGGCCACCCAGAACACGCGCTGCCACTTGGCGCCATCCTGTTGGGAGTCAGTGACATGCGAGGCGAAATTGCTCATCACCAGCGCCCCGGAGTCCGCGGAGGTGACGAAGAACAGCATGCCCACCAGAAGCGACAGGGCCACCATGACGGAGCCGTACGGGAGGGCGTCGAGAAGCACGAAAAAGCCCTGCTGCGGATTGTCGTTGGTGAGCAGGCCGAATTCCGTATCGCCGCCCATCACCCTATCGAGGGCGGTATTGCCGAAGATGGAGGCCCACAGCGCGGTGAAGGTGAAGGGCACAACCAGGGTGCCCACGATGAACTGGCGCAGCGTCCGGCCGCGGGAGATACGCGCCAAGAACAGTCCCACAAAGGGAGCCCATGCCACCCACCATGCCCAGAAGAACAGGGTCCATGTTTGCATCCACTCCCCGGTCTGCGCCGGCGTCGTGGAATAGGCAAAGGAGCTAAACGTCCAGTTCGGCAGCTTGGTGAGGTAATCGCCGATATTTTGCATCATGGCGTCGAAAAGAAAGGCCGTCTTGCCCGTGACCAAGACGTAGACCATGAGCAGCAGCGCCAGATAGACGTTGATCTCGGAGATGCGCTTGATGCCCTTATCCACCCCAGCCACCGCCGAGACGGTTGCGGCGAGGATGGCCACGGTCACCAGACCAATCTGGGCGGCGTGCCCCTCGGGAATGCCGAAGAGGAACTGCAGCCCGAAATTCAGCTGCACCACACCGATGCCGAGCGAGGCGGCCACACCAAAGACCGTGCCGAGCATCGCGGCGATATCCACGGCGTCTCCAATGGGCCCGTGCACCCGCTTGCCCAGAATCGGATAGAGGGCGGAGCGAATCGCCAAAGGCATATTGAGCCGGTAGGCGTAGTAGCCGAAGGCCATGCCAAGCAGCGCGTAGAGCGCCCAGCCGGACATGCCGTAGTGGAAGAAGGTCCACACCACCGCATCGCGGGCAGCAGCGTTGGTTTCTCCCGCTCCCTCGGGCGGGCCATAGTACTGGTTAATAGGCTCCGCCACCGAGTAGAACATCAATCCGATGCCGATACCGGCCGCAAAAAGCATCGCGGACCAGGAAAAGAGCGAGTACTGCGGCTTGGCATGATCCGGGCCAAGTTTGATAGACCCAGCCCGCGAGCAGGCGATGAACAGCATAAATATCAGGGCGGCCGCCACGGTGAGAATGAGGAACCAGCCGAAATTGGCGGTGATCCAGCCGGTGACGGTGTTGAGGGTGGATTCCGCGGAATCCTTATTTACCAATCCCCAGATGGACACCAGGATCACACCGATACCGGAGGTGATGAACACTATCCAATTGGGTTTCGGTGGCTGGCCGCCGCTATCAAAGGTGCCCGCCCTATAGGTGCCCACGATGGCGCGGCGGTTCGTCGGCTCCTCGTGCGGCTGGCTGCTCTGCTTATACGTTCTTGGGGTATGGCTCGAAGACATCTCGCGACTCTCGTTATCGATGGCGTTGATCTCGTGCACGCCCACACCCGCACTGGTGCTGCAAGCCCCCGCCCCGCCTAGCGACGCAGGAGCACGCACCACCTCCGCGCGACACCACAGAGTCCTCTCCGGTGCGCCGCTGCTGCGGGCGTATGGCGAATAACAGTGTAGACCCCACCGCCGACATCAGGTTGAGAGGGCAATATTATCGTCGCAGCGCACCGGCGCATGTTAAAGATTCAGCTCCGCGAGAAAGGCGCGATCAGCGGCGCTGAGCTCCACGTGCTCGAGCAGATCGGGCCGACGCTCCGCGGTGCGCTGCAGCGCCTGTTCCCGCCGCCATCTCTCCACCCGGGCATGATCGCCGGAGAGCAGCACCTCGGGAACATCCAGTCCCCGCCAGCTCCGCGGCTTGGTGTAGCTCGGCCCCTCCAGCAGGCCGGTGGAGAAGGAATCATCCTCGTGGCTGTTCTTATTGCCCAGCACCCCGGGGATCAGCCGCACGATCGCCTCCGCCATCACGAGCACCGCCACTTCCCCACCGACCAGCACATAATCACCGATGGAGACTTCTTCGACTCGATAGCGCTGGCGGGCATCCTCCACCACGCGCTGATCGATGCCTTCATAGCGGCCGCAGGCGAAAACGATATGCTTCTCCCGCGACCAGCGCTCAGCATCGGCTTGTTGAAAAGGCCGCCCTGCCGGGGTCGGCACGATGAGCAGCGGCCGCTGCTCCGCCACCGTCTCATAGTCCTGCTCCACCACGGCCGGCCCGCGCACATGCCGCTGCGCGGAACTGAGCAATTCCACCTCGGCGGCAGGGCCGGTACCGGCGGCGACATCATCCAACGCCGGCCCCCACACCTCCGGTTTCATCACCATTCCGGGGCCGCCACCGTACGGGGAATCATCCACCGCCTTGTGATTGCCGCTGGCCCACTGCCGCAGATCATGCACACCCACCTGCACGATGTCGTGCTCAATCGCCTTGCCAATCAGGGCGTGGCGCAGCGGCTCCACATAACCGGGAAAAATGCTGAGAACATCGAGGCGCATCAGAGATCCAACAACCCTTCCGGCGGGGTCAGCGTGATGCTGCCGCCCTCCAGATCCACCTCGGGCACAATCGCCTCGACAAAGGGCACCAGGCTCTCGCCGCCGCTGCTGAGCCGAATATTCAGCAGGTTATGGGCCACACCGCGCTCGACGCTCAGCACCTCGCCGATATGTGCGCCATCGACGTAGACGCGCAGGCCCTCGAGCTCATGATCGTAGAAGCCCTCGTCCTCGTCCTCCTCGCGGGGCTCGGCGACAAAGCGCATGCCGCGCAGACTCTCGGCCGCGGTGCGATCGGCAATCTCTTTGAACTTCACCAGCAGCCGCCCCTTATGCACCCTTGCTGCCGCGATGGTGAGCTCAAGGGTTTTTCCAGTTTGCTGCCCCTCGAGCACCTCGCCGATAGCGAAGCGTTCCTCGGGAACATCGGTGGTGGGGTCGATGATCACTTCTCCCTTAATGCCGTGGGATTTGATCACGCGCCCAATCTGCAGCTTCTCATCCATGATTGTGTAGTTTAAAGCCCTTTCTGCCGTGGGTGAACTAGCGCCCATGGCATGCCCCGCAGCAGTGCTGCTGCAGCATGAGAAAACCGCACCACGCTTGCCCTGTGCACGATGTGCGGGGCGCGGTGCGGTTGGCGTCGATAAGCGCGCAGAGTTTACTCTGCAGCCTCCTCAGCCTCGGCCTCCTTGGCAGCCTCTTCCTCAGCCTTCTTCTTGGCCTCGGCCTCAGCGGCGTCCTTTTCTTCCTTGGCCTTGCGCTTCTTCTCGGTGATGGCCTCGGCGGTCGGGCCGTTGTTGGCCTCGGAGAGGGCCTCGTTGAACAGCTCCAGCTTGGACTTCTTCTCCGGGGCAACCTTCAGGGTGCCCTCGGCGCCCTCGATGCCCTTGAACTTCTGCCAGTCACCGGTGACCTTCAGCAGGGCGAGAACCGGCTCGGTCGGCTGGGCGCCCACGCCCAACCAGTACTGAGCGCGCTCGGAATCGATGCGGATGACCGAGGGGTCCTCCTTGGGGTGGTAGATACCGATGTTCTCGATGACCTTGCCATTGCGGCGGGTACGAGCATCAGCCACAACCACGCGGTACTGCGGGGTGCGGATCTTACCGATGCGGGCGAGCTTAATCTTGACAGCCATGTATGGCTCCTTTTCTTCTTGTCACTTAGGCAGTACAGACGCGCCTACACAGATGGTGGGCGCCGGTTCAACCCTTGGATTTACCTGCGGGTGACACCATGGGGTCGCCAGGCGAGACGTACTCGGGGACTGGCAGTTACCGCAGACAACTCGAAGAATACTACCCGAGCCCCTAGACAGACACAAGCCGCTTCTAGGCACCGATCCTCTCCACCCGCGTCCCCACAACGCTGGTGTCTTTTCGTCAAACGCGCCCGCGGTCGGTAGGCTAAACAGTCGATATCAGCCCCCTGCCACAGGCTTAGACCTTGTCACTGTATATTTTTTCGGTCGGCTTAAGCTGGGCGGAAAAGATGAGCATCTAAGGAGTCGAGTTCACCCAGTGTCTGAGAGCAATGCGCTGAAATCGGTGTCATATCGCTACGACCTCGACGGTTTGCGCGGTGTCGCCATCGCCTTTGTGGTGATCTTCCACGTGTTCGTCGGCCGCGTCTCCGGCGGCGTCGACGTCTTCCTGCTGCTATCCGGCTACTTCTTCCTCGGCTCGCAGCTGCGCTACGCCGAGAAAATGCGCGCCTCCCTGAACCCCTGGTGGCCACTATGGCGCACCATCCGCAGGCTGGTGCCCGCACTGGTGGTGGTGCTCGTCTCGGTGGCGGGCTTGGTGTGGTGGATGGTGCCCTCGCTGAAGGAGGGCACACTGGTCAAGCAGCTGCTCGCCAGCCTGCTGTACTACCAAAACTGGGAGCTGGCCGCCCAGGACGCCGACTATAACGTGGCCTCGGATAGCGTCAGTCCGCTGCAGCATTTGTGGTCCATGTCCGTGCAGGGCCAGTTCTATGTGGCGGCTATCCTGCTCTCCCTCGGCCTGCTGGCGCTGCTCAAGCTACTGCGCTTGCGCCGCACTCGGGTATCCACCGTGGCGGGCCCCATCCTCATTCTCATCACCCTGGCGTCCTTTATTTATGCGTGCATTCTGCACAACCAGGATCAGGGGCTGAACTACTATTCCACCTTCTCCCGCGCCTGGGAGCTCACCCTCGGCGCCGTCCTGGCTATCTATGGGCACCGGATTCAGCTGAATGAGAAGCTCCGCTCCGTCCTGGCCGTGCTGGGTCTGCTCATGGTGCTCAGCACCGGCCTGCTTTTCGACGGCGCGCAGGTCTTCCCCGGTCCGTGGACGCTTTATCCCCTCGGCGGTGCCGTGTTCATCATCCTCGGCTCCGGCCCGGTATCGACTCTGCTCAGCCGCCGCAGCATGCGCTGGCTGGGCGATATCGCCTATTCCCTTTATCTCTGGCACTGGCCGCTGTTGATCCTCTCGGTGATCTACTTCGATCTCACCGAGCCCAGCATCGTCCTCGGCGTGGCGGTGATCGCGCTGTCCGTGGTGCTGGCCCATCTCACCTACACCTTGGTGGAAAAGCCGCTGCGCCAGCACCGCTCCCGCCCGATGAGTGATGAGTATGTGGCGTGGAGCGCCTTCCAGGCGATGCAGAATAACTCGGCGGCGCGCCTGCGAGGACTGGGCGGCGCCAGCGTGGCCACCGTGTTCATCCTCCTGCTGTCCATGGTGCCGGCCTATAACCAGCAGCTCAGCAACGCCGAGGAGCAGACCCTGGACCCGCAGCTCTATCCCGGGGCGCTGGCGCTCAGCGGGGCGGATGTGCCACAGGATGTGGACCCGCAGCCGGATCCAGAGCTGATTGGGGATCTCTACCCACAGATCGGCTGGGATCGCTGCATGGCCTTTTCTTCCCAGCCTCCGGCCTACTTCCCCACCACCGCCTCCAATCCCGATGGCGAGGATGGGCCCTGCGCCTATGGCGAATTAGAGAACTTCAACAAAACCATCTACTTGGTCGGCGGCAGCCACGCCGAGCAATATTCCTCGGTGCTCATCGAGATCGCCAAGGAAGAGGGGTGGCGGATCATCCCGCAGCTGCGCCAGGGCTGCCCGCTCTTTTTGCAATACGAGGGCGAATACGGCCCGGAGAATACGTGCGCCCGCTATAACCACAAGTCCCTAGATCTGCTGCTGGCAGCCCAGCCGGATCTGGTGCTCTCCACCTCCACCCGCCCGCAGTTCTTGAGCGGCGAGGGCCCCGACCATGTGCCCTTTGATTATGAGCGGGTATGGGAGGTGCTGGACGAGGCCGGTATCCCCTTCTTGGGCCTGCGCGATAATCCCTGGGGCTGGAATGAGGACGGTACGCCCTTCAACCGCACCCAGTGCATGGCCCAGGGCAATAGCGCTGAAGAGTGCGGCGTGGACCGGGACCTCGTCTACGCAGAGGAGGATCCCGCCAAGGAGATCCTGGACGGCTTCGACAATATGCGCTCGGTGGATACCGCTGATTGGTTCTGCGAGGAGGACTTCTGCCCGCCGGTGATCGGCAATGTCTACGTCTATCGCGATCGCAACCACATCTCGGAGGCCTATGCCTACACCCTGAAGGAGAAGCTGCGGGCCGAGCTGAAAAAGATGTTTGCCGATATCGATCCCGAGAAGCTCGGCGATCCGGACGCCACCCCCACCACCACCTTCTTCGACGAAAGCGATCCGGTGAACATGCGCTAGGCGCCCGCGTCCTAAGCGCGACGGACACATAGACAACAAGCAGGCGGCCTGCCTTCCTCCTTCGAGGGGAAGCGCAGGCCGCCTGTGGGTTATCGGGCCGCAGCAACAGCCGCGGCCCGGGCTAGCTATTTGCCTTTACCGAAGTCCAGCTTGCTCAGGTCAATATCTTCCATGCCCTTCGGCATCTTCGGCATACCGGGGAAGCCACCGCCCATGCCGCCCATTTGCTGCTGCAGCTTCTCCAATTCTTCTTGGGAGGGCATGCCGCCACCCATGCCGGGCATCCCGCCCATTCCGGGCATGGCGCCCCGCTTCGGCCCGCGGTTTTTGCCCTTATTGGTGCGCTTGCCCTTCTTATTCTTGCGCCCCTTCGGCTTCTTCTTCGTGGCCGAGCGGCCGCCGCCCATGCCCGGCATGCCGAATTGGCCGGCCATCTTGCTCATCATCTTCTTCGCCTCAAAGAAGCGCTCCACCAGCTGGTTCACTTCCGAGACGGCCACACCGGAGCCCTGGGCGATGCGCTTGCGGCGGGAAGCGTTGAGGATCTTCGGGTCCTCGCGCTCGGCGGGGGTCATGCCGCGGATGATGGCCTGGATGCGATCGAGCTGCTTCTCATCCACCATGTCGGCCATCTGCGACATCTGGGAGCCTCCGGGCAGCATCTTCAGGATGTTGCCGATCGGCCCCATGCGGCGGATCATGAGCATCTGATCGAGGAAGTCCTCCAGGGTGAGCTCGCCAGTGCCCAGCTTGGAGGCGGTTTTCATCGCCTCTTCCTGGTCCAGCTTCTGCTCGGCCTGCTCGATCAGGGAGAGCATATCGCCCATGCCGAGGATGCGGCTGGCCATGCGCTCCGGGTGGAAGACATCGAAATCTTCGAGCTTCTCGCCGGAGGAGGCGAACATAATCGGCTTGCCGGTGACCTCACGGATCGACAGCGCCGCACCACCGCGGGCATCGCCATCCAGCTTGGTCAGCACCACGCCGGTGAAGTCCACGCCATCGCGGAAGGCCTCGGCGGTGTGCACCGCGTCCTGACCAATCATGGCGTCGATGACGAAGAGCACTTCGTCCGGGTTCACGGCATCGCGGATATTGCGGGCCTGCGTCATCAGCGTCTCGTCGATACCGAGACGACCAGCGGTATCCACGATCACGATGTCGTGCTGGGCCCGCTTGGCCTCCGCAATACCCTGGCGGGCCACATCCACGGGGTCGCCGTGGGAGGTGCCCATCTCGTGCTCGCTGCCGAGGGCGGTGCCGGGATCGGGGGCGAAGGTGGGCACACCGGCGCGCTCACCGACGATTTGCAGCTGCTGCACGGCGCCGGGGCGCTGCAGATCGCAGGCCACCAGCATGGGGGTGTGCCCCTGTCCGGCGAGGTGCTTGGCCAGCTTGCCGGCCAGGGTGGTTTTACCAGCACCCTGCAGACCGGCGAGCATGATCACCGTGGGCGGGTTCTTGGCCAGGTTCAGTCGGCGGGTCTCGCCACCGAGAATGTCAACGAGTTCCTCATTGACGATCTTGATCACTTGCTGCGCCGGGTTGAGCGCCTTAGAAACCTCCGCGCCGGTTGCCCGGGACTTGATGCGCTTGATAAAGCCGCGCACCACACTCAGCGAGACGTCCGCCTCGAGCAGCGCCAACCGGATCTCGCGGGCAGTGGCATTAATATCAGCTTCAGTGAGCTTGCCTTTGCCGCGTAGATCCTTAAGCGCCCCTGTGAGCCGGTCTGATAGTGATTCAAACACGAAAAGTTTCTCCCCTAGATGTACGTCTTGTCTCGCTATACATTACCTATACCGGATTTATGCTAGCCGTTGAGCAGGCAGCGCGTCACGTCACGTTCGATCTGCGCGGAGTCATACTCGCCGGCGAGACAAAACTGGGCAACGCAGGTTGCACCGGGCCGGCGCAGGCTCAACCACTCCACCTCGGGCAGCACGCTCAGTAGTGTGCCGAGGATGCCGTGCACATCGGGCGCTCGCACCTCCACGGTGCGGCCATACCAATAGGTGGCCACCATGGAGGTCTGCACCTGCGGCGGGGTGGTGTGCACTCCCGACTTATAGGACTGCACAAAATGCTGAATGTCGAGCTCCGTGCCGAAACGCGGCCGCGCCTTCAGCGCCACGCAGTCGCCATTGACGCCGGCTTTACGCAGCCGCAGGCCGCTGGCATGAACGGTGGCCAACAGCGTCATCAGCTGGGCGCGGTTCGGAATACGCGCCAGGATCCGGTAGTGCGCGCCGCGACGCACGACTTCGATGGTGTCTACCTGCTCAATCTGCGGCGGCTGCGGCACCACACAGGTGAGCATCCGCTCGGCATTGCGCACAAGAATGTCCATGCCATAGGCCAGCGTGGAGCTATATACCCCCGGCCCGGTGCCGCGCGCATCTGCCTTGGTCAACAGCGCCAAAAGGTTGAGAATGAGCTGATCGTAGTGCACCGCATCCAGCAGCTTATCGACGCTGTCCTCGCTACTCACATCCGTGGTGGTGGCCAATTCCGCAAGCGTGGTGTGCTCGAGCACCAGGGTGCGCAGCACCTCCACATCGGCCGCGGCGAAACCCATGCGCTGGGCTTGTGCCACCACCATCTCCGCGCCCACGATGGCGTGCGGCCGGCCGCAGCGCTTGCCCATGTCGTGGAAGAGCGCGGCCAGAAGCAGCAAGTCTGGGCGTGCCGCCGCAATGGTTTCGCTGGCGCAGTTTTCCACCACGGCTATGGAGTGACGGTCGATGGTGTGAATATGCGTGGGTTCTTTGGGCATGAGACCCCGCACTCTCTCCCACTCCGGCACGAGCGGGCTGAATAATCCGAAGCGGTCCATGGACCGCACCACCTCGAGGGTGTGCTCGGGGCTGGAGAGAACGGTAAAAAAGTCCTCGACTGAGGGCTTCGGCCACGGCTCCGGCAGCGGCGGGCAGGTGCGCAGCGAGGACCACACGGCCGTGGACACCCGCAGCCCGTAGCGAGCGGCTGCGGCGGCAACGCGCAGCGGCAGACCCGGATCCTCGAAGTTGGTATCGCGCGCTAAGGAGACGTGATCGCCCTGGGCAAAAACATCTAAGTCCACCGGCTGGCGGCGGCTGCGGGTCAGCGGGACGCGGGTGATCACATCGCGGGCGCTATCGAGAGCCCGGGTCAGGGCCACATCCACATTGTGGGCGGCCTCGGCGATGGCGCTGGAGAGCTCATAGCGATCGGCAAAGCCGAGCTTATCGGCCACATCCACGGCGAACTCGGGGTCGAGGACATCGCGGTGCCGATGGGCGGCGGTGTGCAGCAGCGTACGGGCGTCGATAAGCAACCGGCGCTCGCGGGAAAGATCCGGGGCGTCCACGAGATTGCCGAGGGCGAGCGCGCGCAGCAACTCGATATCGCGCAGCCCGCCGTGACCGTTTTTCAGATCCGGCCGAGTCATGGACACGCACGAGCCCGAGCGCCGCCAGCGCTTAATGGCCTCATCGGCGATGTGATCGAATTTGCGCGGCAACACTTGCCGCCAGCGATGCCGCACCGCGCGGATGGTAAAAGCGGTGAGCTCCTCATCGCCGCTGACATGGCTAAGATCCAGCAAAGCGAGGCTGGCGCTGGGTTCGCTGGCCAGCACCGAGAGGCAGTCGGCGGTGGTGCGCACGCTGTGGTCGAGGGCGATGCGCGAGTTCCAAATGGGATACCACACCTCGGAGAGATCGCCGTCGAAATCATCGGGAATGAGCAGCACTAGGTCGAGATCGGAATGCGGCGTCATTTCTCCGCGCGCGAAGGAGCCGGTGGCCGCGAGAGCGCAGCCCGGGGGCACCTGCACCGTGGCTACCGTCTGGTGCACGGAATCGAGGGTGTCGCTGCGAAACACAGCGGCGGTATGAGAGAGCTTCATAGTCATCAGCATAAAAACAGCCCCCGGTACCCAATGCACGTGGGCCCGGAGGCTGGAGAAAAGAGCGGCGTGAAGTTACAGGGCGTCGGAGCCGCGCTCGCCGGTACGCACGCGCACGAGCTGCTCGATCGGGCTCACCCAAATCTTGCCGTCGCCGATCTTGCCGGTGCGGGCGGCGCTGGCGATGGTGTCGAGAACCTCGTCGAGCTGGGAATCGTCCACAATGGTCTCGATTTTGATCTTCGGCACGAAGTCGATGGCATACTCGGCGCCGCGGTAGACCTCAGAGTGGCCCTTCTGCTGGCCATAGCCCTGGGTTTCGGTCACGGTCATGCCCAGCACGCCGATCTGGGAGAGGGCTTCTTTAATGTCGTTGAGAGTAAAAGGCTTAACGATGGCGGTAACAAGCTTCATGGGACAGTCACTCCTTGGAGATAGCGGTAGCGGGTCTTGGCGCCGAGCTGTCATCGATGGGCCTCGTATGAGGTCGATGCGCTCCGCGCCGTCGCCGTGCACGCGGCGCCAAGGCCGCGTGGATAGGTTGTACCTACAAAGTGTAGTTATTTCTCATAGTCTGCGTCGGCGGCACCGGATCCGCGATGGACTCCGGTGCCACCTACCGGGACTGAGCTAGAAGCGCATCGAGGAGGTCTCGTAGGCGGTCTCGCCGTGGATGCGGTAGTCGATTCCGGTTTCCTCATCGGTTTCTTCAATGCGCCAGCCCATGGTGCTGCGAATAATCAGAGCCATGACCACGGTGACCGCGGCGGAGACAAGCATGGCCGCGAGTGCCACTGCGAACTGCACCACCAGCAGTTTGAAGCCATCGGCACCGCCGCCATAGAAGATGCCGATATTCGTATCCAGCAGCGCCAGGCCGATGGTGCCCCATAGGCCAGCGACTAGGTGCACACCCACCACATCGAGGGTGTCATCGAGGCCGAAGCGGTACTTCCAGCTCACTGCCCAGGCCGCGAGTCCACCGCCGACGGCGCCGAGAACGAGGGAGCCCACGGGATCGAGAGCACCGGCGGCCGGGGTGATAGCCACCAGGCCTGCCACCACGCCCGAGGCCGCACCGAGGGAGGTCATGTGGTGATCGCGGATACGCTCCACCACCAGCCAGCCCATAATGCCGGCGGCGGCAGCGGCGGCGGTATTCATCCACGCCAGACCGGCCAGACCATCGGCAGCAAAGGCGGAGCCGGCGTTAAAGCCGCACCAGCCGAACCAGAGCAGACCGGAGCCGATCATCACCATGGGCAGGTTGTGCGGGCGGTGCACGTGGCGCGGGAAGCCCCGACGGCGTCCGCTCACCACGGCCAGCACCAGCGCCGCAGTGCCCGCGGCAATGTGCACCACGGTGCCGCCGGCGAAGTCCACCGGCCCGATGAGAGCGTCTTCGCCCTCGGTGCCGAACATCCATCCAGCGATGGAGTGGGAGGATTCAGAGAGCAATCCGCCGCCCCACACCATGTGCGCCAGCGGGAAATAGGCAAAGGTGACCCACAGGCCAGCAAAGACCAGCCAGGAGGAGAACTTCACGCGCTCCGCGATGGCACCACTGATGAGGGCCACGGAGATCACGGCGAAGGTCACCTGGAAGGCGACGTCGATAATCGCCGGATACCCGGCGTCACTCATCACGTAGGCGCCGGCGCCATCGGTCATCACATTGCGCAGGCCGAAGTCCGTGAAGGGATCGGCCACAATGCCGGCGAGGTCCTTGCCGCCATAGGACATGGACCATCCATAAAGAATGAAGATGGGGATGACCACCCCCATCGCCCCAAAGGACATCATCATCGTGTTCAGCACGGACTTCTGGCGGGACATTCCGCCGTAGAACATGCTGAGTGCAGGAGTCATGAGCAACACCAAGGAAGCGGACATGAGCATCCAGCTTGCGTTTCCCTCCATGTTTTCTTCCTTTCTTGCTGCTGTGTCTCGTTATCGTCGGGTGTGTATCACCAACAAAAAATAACTATAGGACAATAGAAAAATAAATTCTATTGCTCTATAGAAAGCGGTACCCCCTCATAGGAAAACCGCCCCTATCTGCACAGATAGGAGGCGGTAATCATGCGGTCGCGGGGGTAGCTCTAGCCCAAGAGTGCGTCGACGAAACTTTCCGGCTCGAAGGGCGCAAGATCATCTGCTCCCTCGCCCAAGCCGACGAGCTTCACCGGCACACCCAGCTCTTCCTGAACTTGGAACACGATACCACCCTTGGCGGTGCCGTCGAGCTTGGTAAGAACCACACCGGAGATATCCACAACATCGCGGAAGGTGCGCGCCTGAATCAGACCATTCTGGCCCACGGTGGCATCCAGCACCAGCAGCACCTCGTCCACCTCGGCCTTCTTCTCTACGACGCGCTTGACCTTGCCCAGCTGATCCATCAGGCCCTGGGAGGTGTGCAAACGCCCAGCGGTATCGATGAGCACCACATCGGCGTGCTGCTCAATGCCCTGCGCCACGGCGTCGAAGGCCACCGATGCCGGATCGGCGCCTTCCTTGCCGCGCACGGTGGTCGCGCCCACCCGGGTACCCCAAGTATCCAGCTGGTCGGCGGCGGCCGCACGGAAGGTATCGGCGGCACCCAGCACCACGTTGTGCCCCATAGACACCAGCACGCGCGCCAACTTGCCGGTGGTGGTGGTTTTACCGGTGCCATTGACACCCACCACCAGCACCACGGCCGGCTTGCCCTCATTGGGGATGGCGCGAATGGAGCGATCGAGCTCCGGCTGGCAGGCCTCAATGAGGGTCTCGCGCAGCATGGCCCGCGCCTCCTGCTCACTGGAGACACCACGGGCGGCGATCTTCTCCCGCAAATCATCCACGATCTTCATCGTCGCCGTGGAGCCGAGATCCGCCATGATCAGCGTGTCCTCGATCTCCTCCCAGGCATCCTCATCCAGATCACCGGCGGAGAGAATACCCAGCACAGACTGGCCGATCACATTCTGCGAACGCGACAAGCGACCACGCAGCTTGCCCAAACGGCCCTCGGCGGGCGCGATGTCCTCGCGCTCGACCTCGTCCGGCTCGGGCTCCACCACGGCGGTATCGGACTCCTCCGCCGCCGCAACAGCAGGCTTATCGACGCCCGATCGCTGCTCAGCATCGTCCGCGGCGGGAGTCTCGTCCTCGGCGGCAGTCTCGGCCTCGGGCACGACCGGCTGCTCATAGCTCTCGGACGAGGCGGACTGGGTCAGCGGCGCCGGCCCGTCACTGACGCTGCGGGCCTGATCCTCCGCCTCAGCCGGGGCGTCCTCCACGGGGGCGGGCGCCGGCTGCTCGGTGGCCTTTTCGGCCTCCACGCGATCGACCTCGGCGTCCTCGACGGAGCTGATCTGCTCCGCCGCGGTCGTGGGCGCGCTATCAGCCGGGGCCTCAGGCTCGGCCGGGATTTCGCTATCAGTCGGAGCCTCGGGCTCGGTGGCCGGAGTCTCGGCCTCGGGCTCGGCGGGACGCGGCGGCTGCGCCACAGCGTCCTGCTCTACCCGATCAACCTCGCCCTCCTCGACGGAGCTAATCTGCTCCTCCGCCGCACTAGGCTCGCTCGGCTCCGCTACAGGCTCCTGCTCAGGAGCCGCGGTGGGCTCGGGCTGCGGAGTCTCCTGCGGGGTGGTAGAGGGTTGCGGGCTATCGAGGCGTTGGCCGTCGAGAAGCTCGGGCTCCTTCTTCTTTGGGGTAGAACCGCTACCGGCGGCGGGGGCGAAGTTAAAGCCGCCCTGCGCCTGATAGTTACCGGATTTCTCCTCGCGGGTGAGCTCCTTGGTCTCCTCCTCTTCTTTCTCGAAGGAGACAGTCTTGGCCTGCTTGCGCTTCAAGCCGATCACAATGAGCGCGATCAGCAGCAGCAGAACAACAACAACCGCCGCAATAATATAAGTGGTATTCATAGCGTCAATCCTCACTAGTGGGTCTGTATTGGGATATCCCCGTCCACGTTAGTATCTCTAGCTCGCCAGCGACGGGTACTTTTCTGCCAGTACCATCGCCTCGCTCGAGACCACATCGCCGGTCACGAGATCCGGCACCACGGTGGCCATCTCCGCCCAGCCCGGGCCCACCTCATCCAATAGCTTGGACTTGCCCAGCATGTCGTGGGCGTGCATACGCGCCGCGAGAGCGAAAATCATGGACACCACCGGTGCCAGCGCCCATAGATCCTGCGGGTTGTCGGTATCCACGCCATCCAACTTGTCGAAGCGGATGCGCGCCGAGTTATAGAGTCGGCGCTGCGCGCCCTTGATACCGCGCATCAGCGTCAGGGCAGGCTTGATCAGCTTGTGCCGCACCAAGATCTCAGAGAGCTGCTCGCGGTGCTTGAAGGTTTCAAATACCGCCATCAATCGCGTGGAATCCGCCATCATCGGCCCCGGCACGATCTCCGCTTGGGAGAAGAACATCTCCAGCAGCATCTCCTGCTGGGCTGGATCCATGTGCGCGATCTGCACCGTCGAACGATCAATGCAGGCGGTGTCCAAGGTGGCGTCGCGGCCGGTGCTCAGCGTCTCCACCAGGCGCTTGCCGGCGGCGTCCTCCAGCTGCTTCATCACGGCCCGCAGCCGCTGTCGCGTCTCGGGGCTTATGGTCTCTTCCTCGAGGGCTGCTGCCAGCTCCGGCAGACCAGCCAAGGTGCTGAGCACACCGATCCACGCATTGCGGTGAATCTCCGTGGCATCCACGGTGGACTCGGTCCCCTCCTGCGCCCCAGACATCGGGGTGGCCACCAAGCCAGAGGAGACCACACAACCCGGCTGCAACTCACTGGGCACCAGCGAGGAGGCCAGCCCTGATAGGGCCTGCTGCGGATGGGTACGCACCACCGCAGTGATGGCACGCCGCATCGGGGTATCGCCGCTTTCCTCGGAGGCGAGGAAGTCCCAGAGCATCGGCATAATCGCGGGATCATCGGGAGCGGAGTCGGACTCGCCGGCAAGAAACGCGGAGAACTCAGTAAAGCCCGCCGAGCCGCTGCGATAGTAGCCCTCCTGGGCGATGGTCGTTGCCGTGTCTGCTGGAGTGCGCGCGGGACGCTGCACGCTATAGGGATCCGAGGAAAAGAGCTGAATGGCTAGGTCACCGGCACCCCGATAGGCCTCCGGCAGCGGGGTCTGGGCGTCGATCTCGTCGATCGTGCTCGCCAGCGCCCACGGCGCCGTCAACGGCCAGATCCAGGCACCCACGCGATGATCGCTCGGCAGATCGCTGCAGTGCAGGGTATCGTCGACAAGCTCAACCCCAGAGGTCAAGGGAGCAGGGTTGATATCGGCAAGGCCGACGGAGACCTTCCGATCCACGGCCTTATCTACCCACTCCAGATCCATACGGCCGGCGGGCATGGCGTTCATCGAGCCCACAAGGCGCGACATATCCGCAGCGAAGGTGTAGTCATCGAGGCGCGTCATCTTCGCGGTGCGCAAGGGGGTGCCGTGGTTATTCCGCACGGAAATACTCGGCTGGCTCACCCCACCGCCGGCGGGCACGCGCAGGCGCACCATGCCCTGCGGATCAAACTCGGTGGGCTGGACGCGGGCGCGGGTGGTGCGCCAGGAGGCCGGTTGGGTCTGCAGCGGCAGCTCAAAGAGCAGCCGCGGCGGGGTATAGCGCAGCGGCAGCTGATCGCCTTCCTCGGTGGTGATGGCGAAATCCACGCCCGCGGCGTCGGCGGCCACCTCCACCCGAGAGGGCACCACAGCAAAAGGTTTCTCGCCGTGGCTGATGCGCAGCGTCGCCGGCGAGAGCCCACCCTGGGCAGGGATACGGAAGGTCAGGGAACCACCGGCCACCTCGCTGTCGGTGTGCAGCCCCTCCACCAGGGCGCACTCGTGGCGGAAGGACTCATTGCGGGGGCCGCGCAAACGAATGAGGTACTCCCCCACCCACGGCGACTCCCACGCGGAAGGATCGAAGATATCGAAGACGCCGCCCTCGGCGGGCACCTCCAGCGGCTCGGCGGGGGCCACCTCCATGCCTTCCTCACCGATACCGGCAAAGGCCGAGATGGTCAGATACCAGGTTTCTGCCTGGCCCGATACCGTGGGCGGGAACTCCGCCAGCAACGATTCGGAGTGCACCGGCAGGCCGCTGGTGGTGCGCACGCAGGCGGCGGCTGGAGAGGGATCGCGGAAGATCACGCGCTGGCGGGCATCCACGCAGCGCACATTCTGCTCACCGGCGCCCTCGCGGTCGATCTTCAGGCTCGCCGCATCGGAGGTATCTACCCGCACGCACTGCCACTTATCCCAGCCCTCAACCGCTACCGTGTCGATGATCGGCAGGTCGCGGCCGGTGACCACGTCCACCACCTGGGCATCGTTCGGGCAGACTACGCACAGCTCCGGATAGTGCAAGGAGGCCTTGTCGGTGACATTCGCGCCCTTGGGGGTAAAGATCAGGGCGGGATCCTCCGAGTCGATCACCGGCACCACCCAGTTCAGCTCGGTGGTGACATCGTGGATGGCGATCTCGCGGGTCTGGTGCTCCACCGCGATATCGAGCGCCTGAGAATAGGGGCGCTGCTCGCCCCAGGGGCGGCCGGTGCGGTAGACGGTGGTGGTGCCGTCGATAGACACCCGCCATTGAATCTCCTCATTCGGCTGGTTCACCACCTTTTGCTCCGGCAGGCGCAAACACACCTTCCGGCGGGCGGCGTTCCACATGATGCGGGGGCGCAGCTCGCGGGTGCCCACGCCCACGGCATGCTGGCGGTCCTCGGTGCCCACCGGGCGCTCGCGCAGCTCGGCGATCACATGCTCGGCCACGGGCTGCACCATGGCGGGGCTTGGCCACTCGTCACTACGCACCCGCCACGTCGCGCCTTGGGAGGCGGTGAACTGGCGGAAGGTCTCCACCGCATGCAGCACCTCCGCAAGCAGCTCGGGGGCGGCCTGGGCCACCGCGGCCGTGACAGGAAGCTCCTCCGCCTCCGCCAAAAAGGCCACGTCTACCTCGCCATCCTGGGCGTCGAGCAGCTCGAGCAGCCCGGGGATCTCGGCGGCAGTCACACCGACGTGGGCGGCAAGCACCAGCACCGGAGACTCCGCCATGCCCTCGGGCACGGTGGTCTCGGTGGCTGCGATCACCCGGCGCGCCGCGCTATCGGCGGCGGCCACCATGTCCTCGGTGGTCGGCAGCGCCATGCCGGAGAGGTATTCGATGAAGAAGCTCTCGGCGTCAATCATCGTGGAGGCGCGGTTGAGCAGGGTGGCCAGCGCGAGGTTCGGCGAGGAGACCATAAGCTCCTCTAGCTGGGCGCCATCGGCGAGCTGCCGCGATAAAAATGCCCCGTAGAAGCGCTCGATGCGCTCAAGGGCATCCGAGCTCAGTGCCCGGAGCGGAAAGGTGGGGGTGTGTTCGAACTCCTGCTTGAGTTCCAGCTCGGTGCGGAAGGCCCACCCGAGAAGAAATTCCGTGGAGGAGGAATCGGCGGCTGTGTTGGTTCTACTACCGGCGCCGGTGCTCATAAGTTGGTGTGGTCCCCTTCTACTGCTTGATCACATACTGTGCGGTACTCGACGCAGCGCGTGGCATGCCTGCGCTAAGAGTCTTAGCGTAGTCCACGTACCAAGCCAGTTCAGCACGACTCCCACTTGCCGGTGCGGCCGCGCCCGTAGCAGCTAGGTCGTGGGCTCGCCTACGGCGGGATCGACGCTGCGGGGCTCGCTGTGCGGGCTCATGCGCTGCGAGAGCACCTGGGTGACGCCATCGCCGCGCATGGTCACTCCGTAGAGCACGTTGGCGATGTCCATGGTGGGTTTTTGGTGGGTGATCACGATCAGCTGCGAGGTTTCGCGGAGATCCTCAAATAGTGCGATGAGGCGCCGCAGGTTGACGTCGTCAAGCGCCGCCTCGACCTCGTCCATGACGTAGAAGGGCGAGGGCCGGGCTTTGAAGATCGCGACGAGCAGTGCCACCGCGGTCAGCGATTTCTCGCCACCGGAGAGCAGCGAGAGTCGTTTCACGCGCTTGCCCGGCGGGCGGGCTTCCACATCGATGCCGGTGCCGAGCATGTCGGAGGGGTCGGTGAGCAGCAGCCGTCCTTCGCCCCCGGGAAAGAGGGTGGCAAAGACGGTGGGGAATTCCTGTTCCACGTCCCGCCATGCCTCGGTGAACAGGGTGAGGATCTGATCGTCCACCGATTCGATCACATCCTCCAGATCCGCCCGGGCCTGTTCCACATCGGCCAGCTGGGAGCTGAGATAGTCATAGCGCTCCTCCAGCGCCTTGTACTCCTCAAGGGCCAAGGGATTGACCTTGCCCAGGGCGGCCAGCTGCTTTTCTGCCTGCTTCAACTCGCGGGTGGTGGCGGCGCGATCAAAGCCTGGGCCGGGGGCGTGCTCGCTGCGCAGCGTCGCAGCATCCACTCCAGTCTGCTCGCTGAGCTTGACGACGCTTTCCTCCAGCCGCACCCGCGCTGTGGACAGCGCCATCTCCGCCTCGTGGCGGGCATCGCCGAGGCGCGAGGCTTTGTGGGTCGCCGCGGACAGCTCCTCGCGCGCCTGGCGGGCGCTGCTGACCACCGAGGCCTTGCGCTGCTCCAGCTCGTGGCGCTGGGTGGACACGGCTTCCCGTGCCGCCGCCACCCTGTTGCGCATCTGTTCGCTCAGCTCCGCCACCACGGCGGCCAGGCGCGTCTCCTGCTTGCGCTTTTCCAGCCGCGCCTCGTGCCGGGCGCGCTGCTGCTCGGCCTGCATCGCCTGCGATTTCAGTGCCGCGGCCCGGCCGAGGGCTGCGTTTTCGCGCTGCTCGAGCTGGCCCAGCCGCAGCCGCGCCTCGGTGTCCATGGAACGCAGCTGCTCCACATGCGCAGCCAGGTTGTCTTTCTCGGCGCTGGAGACCTCGGCGGGGCTGTCCTCATCCTCCGCCGAGGCCAATAGCTCCGAGACGGTGCGATACTCCTCGCGCGCCTGCTCCAGCTCCTTGCTGGCCCTATCGAGCCGCTCATAGAGGGTGGTGTGCTCCCGCTCCTGATTATCGGTGGCCTTGATGAGCCGATCGACCTCGGCGGCCTTGGTTTTATCCACCGCGTCGAACTCGCGCAGCGCAGCGGTGGTGGCGGCCACGTTCACGCGGGCATCCTCGGCGGCCTTCTTGGTGCCGCTGAGGGTGCCGGCCATATCTTCGCGGCGGCGCAGCAGAGTGGCCAAGGTGGCCTCGGTATCACTGATCTGCTGGGCGATCTCCACGCTGGTGGAGCCCACAGCCTCCGCATCGCCACTGCCGCTATCAGTGATGAGCCAGCCATGCCCCAGCACCGCCCCGGCAGGGGTGACCGCGCGGAGCCGCGGATCGGATTCCACCAGCGCCCGCCCGGCGTCGATATCGGGCACGATCACCACATCCACCAGCATTCGCGTCAGCGCCGAGGACACCACGGTGGATAGCTCCACCTCATCCAAGAGCCAGCGATGCGGGCCGATATCGGCATCAAGGCGCCAAGGATGGGCCTCGCCGCTGGCGATAAACGCCGTGGCGGTAGTGTTCTCGGCGGCGAGCCGGGCCCGCAGCTCGGCATCGGGCAGCTCGCCCACGAGCGCCTCGGCGTGGCAGCCCAGTGCCGCCGCCACTGCCGGGGCGAGGGCGGTATCAACCCGCACGTGTTCGGCGAGCTGGCTATAGTCTGCGGCGACATCCGCAGCCAGTGCAGCACGGGGACGCTGCTGGTTTAATACCTCTACCTTGGATTCCAGCCGGGAGATGGCCACGTCGAGTTCGCGGTGCTCGGCGCTGACCTCCTCGAGTCGCTGCTCGGCGGCGTGGGCCTCGGCCTGCGCCTGGCGGGAGTCCTCCACCAAGGGGGCGCGTTGCAGCGTGGTGTGCTGCAGAGCCTTCTTCGCCTGCGCGAGCTCCTTGTTCAACTCGTCGAGGGAGCTGGCAGCCTGGCGCACCTGTTGTTCGCGTTCCTCGACGCGCCGTTCGGCGGCGGCGATGGCTTTGTGCGCGCTATCGACGCGCTCGACCAGACGCGCGACCCCGGCCTGGTGATCGGCGATGGCGGCGATACGGGTACGGTGCTCGCGTTCGGCGCGCTCGTAGTTCTCCCGTGCCGTGGCCAGCTCGCCGGAGATCTCCTCGAGTTGGGCGGCCGCCATCTCTTTGTCTTCCGAGAGCTCATAGGCTTCTTCCTCGGCCAGCTCGGCTTTCTCGCGTATCTGGGCGGCATCCGGGCCCTGATAGGCCTCCTCGGCGGCACGGCTGGTGCGCTCCCGGGCGATGCGTAAAGTGGCGTCCACCCGCTCGGCGAGAGAGGACAGCTCGAACCACAGGTTCTGGGCCTGCTCAAGCTGCGGGGTCACCTCGTCTACCGCGGCGTCCCATTCAGCGGCAGCGGCCTGCACCTGCTCCAGATCCGCACGTGCCTGGGCGTGGCTATCGATAGCGCGGCGGTGGTGCACTTCCGCATCGGCGCAGGCGGCGTCCAGGCGGGTGATGGTATCGCCGGCCAGTTGCAGCCGGTTGTGCCGCACCGTCGCCTGCACCGTGGCGGCCTTCTGCGCCGCCTCGGCCTGACGGGCCAGCGGGCTGAGCTGCTTGCCCAGCTCCTCGGTGAGGTCGCGCAGGCGATCCAGGTTGGACTGCATCCCGACCAGTTTGCGCTGCGCCTTTTCCTTGCGGCGGCGATGCTTGAGCACCCCGGCGGCCTCTTCGATATAGGAGCGGCGCTCCTCCGGGCGGGATTCGAGAATCTCGGCCAGTTTTCCCTGTCCGACGATAATGTGCATCTCTTTGCCGATGCCGGAATCACTGAGCAGCTCTTGAATATCCATCAACCGGGCGCGCGAGCCGTTGATCTCGTATTCGGAGGCGCCATCGCGGAACATGCGGCGGGTGATAGAGACCTCGGAGTAGTCGATGTCGAGGGCACCGTCGGAGTTATCGATCGTCAGCGTCACCTCGGCGCGGCCGAGGGGCTTGCGCCCGCCGGCGCCGGCGAAAATGACATCGTCCATCTTGCCGCCGCGCAGGCTTTTCGCGCCCTGCTCCCCCATCACCCAGGCCAGCGCATCCACCACATTGGATTTGCCGGAACCATTGGGCCCCACGACAGCACAAATGCCGGGCTCGAACTTCATGGTGGTGGCGCTGGCGAAGGACTTAAAGCCCTTCATAGTCAGCGACTTCAAATACACCTTGAATTCCTCCCGGCATGGCCCCAGCTCGCGCTCCTCGCTAGGCAGCGGCGCTGGGCTGCCCATCCACGAACTACCCCGATAGGCAGCACGCGGAAGGGCCAGCGTGCGATGATCACCGCACAGATTTTAGCGGGTGTGAAAACCGCTCGCCCCGCGCGGGTCGGTGTAGTGCGGGATCACCGTCTCCACCGAGCCGGGCCGGTGATGCTTACTGGGCTGCTCACTCAGTCGCTGCACCAGCTCTGCCACGGCCGTCTCCGTGCCTTCGGCCACCACGCAGACCCGCCCGTCCACGAGGTTTTTCGCATATCCAGCGAGCCCGAGCTCTTTCGCATTTTGCAGGGTCCACCAGCGAAAACCGACGCCTTGGACGTGGCCGTGCACCCAGGCTGTGACCCGCGTGCCGGCAGCGTCTGCGGTGTGGGAGGCGTCAGGCTCGCTGCCGGCCGCTGCTGCTGAGGAGTGATCCTGCGACGGGCACATTGATTAGAAATCCTTTGCCTTTTCTTCGCGGTGGGTCAGCGGATCGGAGCCGTCCCAGCATTCCATGCCATCCCAGCCGCGCAGGCCGGGCACATCGTCGCGGTGGAAGACGGGGTTCTGGCCCTTGGCTCGCTGCTCGGAGAAGTTCTTGAGCACGGCCACAGCCACGCCGCCGAGCGGGATGATGACCACCAGGTTGATCGTGGCCATCAAACCGGAGAACACATCGGCCAGCGACCACACCAGCGGCACAGTACCCAGCGCGCCACCGAAGACGCACAGGCCCACCACGACGCGGTAGATGGTAAGCGCCTTCGGCGACTTGGTGAGGAATTCGATATTGGACTGGCCATAGTAGTAGTTACCGATCACCGAGGAGAAGGCCAGGAAGATGATCACCACGGTGAGGAAGTGGATGCCCCACGTGCCGACGGTGGAGGCCAGCGCGGTTTGGGTGAGCTCGATACCGCCATCGCTGGCCGCATAGTCGCCGCGGGAGAGCAGGATGATGAAGGCGGTGATGGTACACACCACGAGGGTGTCGAAGTACACGCCCAGGGTCTGGATCAGGCCCTGCTTAGCGGGGTGAGAGACACTCGCGGTCGCCGCGGCATTGGGCACCGAGCCCATACCGGCTTCGTTGGAGAACAGGCCGCGCTGCACGCCCCTCATGATGACTGCGCCGAGGGTGGCTCCGGCGAACTCGCGGATACCGAAGGCGTTGAGCACGATATTTTCCAGCATGCGGGGCACCTCGGTGATATTCAGCGCCACCACGATGAAGCCCATGAGGATATAGGCCACGGCGATCACCGGCACCACCACCTGAGTGAAGCCACCGATGCGGCGAATGCCGCCGAAGATCACCACGTAGGTCGCCACCGCCATGAGGGCGCCGACGATCATCTTGGCCGCCATGGTGTCCATACCGAAGGACAGGGTGACGGCCGCGGCGATGGAGTTGGACTGCACCGCATTGAACACGAAACCATAGGTGGTGACGATGGCGATGACATAGAGCAGCGCCAGCCAACGGGCCTTGAAGGCCTTGGTGATGTAGTAGGCCGGGCCGCCGCGATAAGAATCCTCATCGCGCACCTTATATACCTGCGCCAAGGTGGACTCCACAAAGGCGGTGGCACCGCCGAGCAGCGCAAATAGCCACATCCAGAACACCGCACCCGGACCGCCAGTGGCGATAGCGATGGCCACACCGACGACGTTGCCGGTGCCCACGCGCGAGGCCGCGGAGATGGTGAAGGCCTTAAACGCGGAGACGCCCTGTTTGCCTTCCGAAATATCGGAGGGCTTTTCGGTGATGGACTTGAACATCTCCGGCACGAACCGGAGCTGGACGAGCACGGTGCGCACACCGAAGTACACGCCAGCAATGACCAAAAGGGCGATGACCAGGTACCAGAAGTACTCATTAAATGAGTCAATCGCAGCGGTTAAAGATTCCATGAGGAAAAATATACCGCCGGACACGAATTCTTCCTACCGTAATGCTTCTCACTTAGGCGGTTAGTGCTGGCAGCGGCCACAAAAATAGGTCGAGCGACCCACCACTGTGATTCTTCTTATCTCGGTGCCACAGCGCGCACAGGGTAGCCCCTCTTGCCCATAGGCGTTGAGCGATCGCGCGAAATAGCCGGATGCACCATTGACGTTCACATAGAGATCATCGAAACTGGTGCCGCCTTGGGCGAGGGCCCGCCGCATCACCTGCTGTCCCGCCTCCAGCAGCGCCCGCAGCCGCTGCAGGCTGATGCGCTGGGCCGAGCGCGTCGGCGCAACCCCTGCCGCCCACAGCATCTCATCAGCATAAATATTGCCAATACCGGAGACGATGGTTTGTTCCAGCAGCAGTGCCTTGATCGGGCGCGCCCGCTGCTTCAACGCCGCCGCCACCTGCGGCAGCGACACCTCGGGATCGAGCAGATCGCGAGCGATATGGCTTATCGACGCCGGTATGCGCTGCCCCGACGTGCCCAGAGGCACCAGCTCATCCAGGCGCCAGTAGCCAAAGGTGCGCTGATCCACAAACCACACGGCAGGCCCGTCCTCCAGCTGCAGGGCGGCCCGCAGGTGCGGATGGGTGTCATGGACATGGGGATCGGTGCTAAGCAGCATCTGCCCCGACATGCCGAGGTGCACCACTACTGCTTGGTGGCTATCAAGACGCAGCCACATAAACTTCCCCCGCCGGGAGACCGCCTCGATCCGGCGGCCACACAGCCGGGCGGCGAACGCCTCCAGCGAGTCCTCATTGTGGCGGATAGCCCGCGGATGCAGGATGCGGGCCGCTGCGATGCGGCGCTGTTCCAATCGTGGCGCCAGGCCGCTGCGCACCACCTCTACCTCGGGTAGTTCCGGCATGGGGGTACTAGTCCACGCTGGCGGCGTCGAAAAGCGGCAGGGTGTCCCAGTCGTGCTCGAGGGCGGGCACCGCTTCGCGGGCGGCCTGCTGCTCGGCAGATTTCTTATTGGGACCTTCTCCCCTACCCACGAGGCGGCCCTCGATCACGGCATAGGCCGTGAAGTGGCGCTCGTGATCCGGCCCCACTGCAGTGCAGTGATACAGCGGTGCTTCCCGCTTATTCTCTGCGGCGCGTTCTTGCAGCGCCGTCTTATAGTCCACGTGCAGCCCCGTGCTGCGGGCGGTTTCAATCTTGCGCCCGAAGAGGGTGAGCACCACCTGCTCGGCCACGGCGAAACCATGCTCGATATAGATAGCACCCAGCAGCGCCTCGGTGGTATCGGCCAGGATGGAATCTTTATTGGCACCATCGGTCATCAGCTCGCCCTTGCCCAAGAGAATATGGGGACCGAGATTGATCTCGCGGGCGATATCCGCCAGGCCATAGCGGGAGACAATAGAGGCCCGCATCTTCGAGATATCGGACTCGGGGCTGTGCGGATAGTTGTGATAGAGCCGAGTGGCCACGGACAGCCCGAGGACGGCGTCGCCAAGAAACTCGAGCCGCTCATTATTGGGCAAATGTTCGTGCTCATTGGCAAAAGAGCGGTGAGTCAGCGCCAGCTTCAGGCTGTCATCGGAAAGCTCCACACCGAGCGCCTGCAGCAGCGGGGCGTGATCGACCTCGTGAAAACGTTGCTCCCATGCCTTTTCGCGGGGAATACGCTGTTTACGACGACTCACTGAAACTTCTCCAATCCTGCCCACCGCGGATCAATGCGGTCTTCCTCTTCTTCGCCCGATACCCCATCTGGGGCAGGCACGAGATCATAATCGCACTCGTCGCCGTAGTCCTCGCACGTGGGGCTAAAGGGTAGCTCAAGGCCCACCGTAGTGGTCAGGGCATCCAATAAATCGATGCGGCCGGAATCAATGTGGCCGAGAGAATCCTGCAACTCCTCGGCTGCATCCTCGTCATCGGCGGCGTCATCATCAATAAAGTCGGCGGATTCGGAATACACCCGCGAAATACGGAAGTCCTGCTCCACGCTCAGCGGCTCGAGACACCGGGCGCACTGCCCGCTCAAGGTGGCGTGGACGGTGGCATCAACCATGATGGCATCACCCAAGGGGGCCAGGGTGGCGTCGACGGCCAGCTCCGAGCCCTGGTCAATAGCAATCAATTCCAACCCGATGCGCTCAGGCGCGGGGCCGGTGGTGGATTGATAGTCCGTATTCGCCGAGGGCGAAAGCAGATGTGCTACATCGAATGTCAGTGGTGATGTCATGCACTCTAGACTACGTTGCTTGCCCCGCGCGGGCGAAAGCGCGGGAGTCAGCGACGGCTGCGGGCTAGAGCTCCTCGCCGTAGTCGTAGCGCTGGTTATCGCTCGAGCGGCCGCTTCCTACGGCACCGGCGCCGCGTCGCAAAGCGGTGCGGTCACGGGAGACCACACGCAGGGTGGCGTTGAGGCTGTCCTCGAACTCGGCCAGCTTGGCATCCACATAGTCATCGCACTCAGCGCGCAGGCGGTTGGAATCAGCATGGGCGGCATCCACCACGCGATGAGCTTCCTCGTTGGCGCGGCGCACTACCTCGGACTCAGACACCAAGCGCTGCTGCTCCGCCAGGCCCTCGGACACGGAGCGATCATAGGAGTCATTGCCCTGGGCTACGAGGCGCTCTGCCTCGGCCTCAGCGCGATCAATGCGATCCTCCGCCTCACGGTGGGCATCGTCGGTCACCCGGCGAGCCTCATCCTCTGCCTCGGCTACGAGACGGTGGGCGCGATCCTGGGCGTTATTAACCATGGCCTCGGAATCGCGGTTAGCGGTATCCATAATCTCGTTGGCATCGGCCTGCGCCTCGCCGACGATGGCATCAGCCTTGGTAGTGGCCTCGTGCACAATCTCGTCACGCTTATCCAATACGTCCTGCGCATCGTCAATTTCTACCGGCAGGGCATTACGTAGCTCATCAAGCAGCATGAGCATGTCATTGCGCGGCACCATGCAATTGGGAGTCATAGGCACGCCATAGGCCTGCTCTACGGTTTGGACCATTTCATCAAGGGTTTCAAAGACGCGATACATGGCCCTTAGTTTAGCGTGACATAGCCGCCACAGCGTGGAGTGACATGGGCGTATGCAGGCGAAGAAAACGGCACTACGCTTTCTTAACCCCGCAACGACAGACACCCTGCCCGCGGCCACAAGGACCGGAGGACAGGGTGTGTCAGTAGCGGGATAGCATCCCGCGGGGAGGGTGTTAGATAACGCCCTGCGCCAGCATGGCGTCGGCAACCTTCTTGAAGCCGGCGATGTTCGCGCCGATAACGTAGTCGCCCTCGTGGCCGTACTCCTCGGCGGTACGCTTACATGCGCGGAAGATATTGCGCATGATCACGTGGAGACGCTCGTCGGTGTACTCGAAGGACCAGGAGTCGCGGGAGGCGTTCTGCTGCATCTCCAGTGCGGAGGTAGCAACACCACCGGCGTTGGCGGCCTTACCGGGGCCGAAGGCGATCTTCTTCTCGCGGAAGACCTCAACAGCCTCCGGGGTGGAGGGCATGTTGGCGCCCTCAGCAACGTACTTACAGCCGTTGTCGATGAGCTTCTGAGCGTGCTCACCGTTGAGCTCGTTCTGGGTAGCGCAGGGCAGGGCCACATCGCACTCGAGATCCCAGATGGAGCCCTCGGAGTGGTAGGTAGCACCCTCGACCTCGTCGGCGTAGGCAGAGATACGGTCGCGGCGGACCTCCTTGATCTCCTTCAGCTTGGCCACGTCGATGCCGTTCGGGGTGTGGATCCAGCCCTGGGAATCGGAGCAGCCGATCACCACAGCGCCGAATTCCTGAGCCTTCTCGATGGCGTAGATAGCCACGTTGCCGGAGCCGGACACGATCACCTTGGCACCATTGAGGGACTCGCCGTCGGCAGCCATCATTTCCTTGGTGAAGTACACCAGGCCATAACCGGTGGCCTCGGTACGCACCAGGGAGCCGCCCCACTCGAGGCCCTTGCCGGTGAGGACACCGGACTCGTGCTGGTTAGCCAGACGACGGTACTGACCGAAGAGGTAGCCGATCTCGCGGCCGCCCACTCCGATGTCACCGGCGGGGACGTCGCGGTACTCGCCGATGTGGCGGTGCAGCTCAGTCATGAAGGACTGACAGAAACGCATGATCTCAGCGTCGGACTTGCCCTTGGGGTCGAAGTCGGAACCGCCCTTGCCGCCGCCGATGGGCAGGCCGGTGAGGGAGTTCTTGAAGATCTGCTCGAAACCGAGGAACTTGATGATGCCCAGGTTCACGGAGGGGTGGAAGCGCAGGCCGCCCTTGTAGGGGCCGAGAGCAGAGTTAAACTGCACGCGGAAACCACGGTTAACCTGAACCTCGCCCTGATCATCAACCCACGGCACGCGGAAGATCAGCTGACGCTCCGGCTCGCAGAGGCGCTGGATCAGGCCGTAGTCCGCATAGTGCGGATCATTGTCGAGGACGATCTTGAGGGATTCCAGAACCTCGAGCACCGCCTGGTGGAACTCGGGCTCGCCGGCGTTACGCTGGCACAAGCGGTCGTAGTACTCCGAGATCTGTGCGTCTACAGACTGCACATCATCGTTCTTGGTGGCGGTATTCGTCATAATTCTCCAATTCCCATATCCCTCGTGAACTCGAGGGATGAATTTCTATCGTCTTACCGATATCCAGTCTCTTGCTCAGGGGGAATATGCGCAACTTAGCCATGTGTTATGTATGTCACACCTTCAGGGTTTGCCGTATCACCCCTCAGTTTCCGCAGGTTGTCCACCACAATCAGCTCGGGCATGTCGAAGCCGAGAGGAACCGGCCGACAGTCAATCTCCCCCCATTCACCCCCGCTTTGCCAATTGTCCAATAGGTTTAACACCGCGCTGAGCACAGTCGGGTTGTAGGGAGAGTACATATGCCCACCGAGATTCTGCGGGCACACCTCCTGCAGCACCAGATTCTGCGTGTTCGGGCCGTAAATCTTTTGCACGTCCACATCCCAGATCATTTCGTCCATCCGCGTGGAAATAGTGGTATAGCGCGGCCCGGGCACGGTCTCTGCTGGGGTGTTCTGCTCCTTGATCGCCTGGGAGTCGCGCAGGAGTTGCTGCAGGCTCGGCTGCAGCACGCGATCGAGGCCACGGCTGAGTGCTGCGCTCGACTCCCCCGCCGCCTGCTCGTGGAGATGATCCACCACGGTGCCGAGATGCGCTGGGCCACCGCCGCGCGTCGGCGAGGCGATTCCGATCCAGCTGCGGGTGAGCTCACCCCGATCGATAGCGTTCACCCACATGCGGGCCACCGAGGCGCCTTGGGAAAAACCAATGATGTGCACGCCCGTCGCCCCAGAAGTGGCCAACGCCGCGCGCACCAGCTCATCCACCTGGGCCGCCGATTCTTCAAGCGGGCGATAGCCGAAGCCCCGATCCGGATCGGGCCCCATGCCATAGTCCAGTCCAAATACACACCAGCCATCGTCCACGAGCCGTGGCCCTAATTCCGCGTAGTCGCCATAGAAGGTGGAATCCGTGCCATGCACCAAGATCACGGCCTCCTGCCGCTCTGCGGTGGCGCGACAGGAAGGATCATTAGTCCCCTGCGGCTGCAAGGGGCGAACCTCGGAGTCGAGCAGCACCCGCTTCGCGAGAGAGGGCCGCGCCACGCGGGGGCCATCCACACCCGTGCTTGCAGCTGCAGGAGTCGCGCCGGCGGGAGGTGTTGCGGCTGCGGGAGTCGCGCCCACGGGGCTGAGAACCGCCCCGGCCACAGCCATGACCGCCAGAACCGCAGCCACCGCCCTCGTGTGCCCCATCGCCGCTGCGCGCCGCGTGCGCCATCGTGTATTTATCATCACCGCTCCTTATAAGAACCACGGTCGAGATTTCTCTGCTCCTGCGCTGCATCGTTGCTGCGCAGCGCCGTGTACTGGCCGTTCTAGTGAGAATAATAATCCAGTGCAGCGCAGAGGGCGCCGAAAGCGTGCCCGTGGGAAGCGGCGGGCCTTATACACTGTGAAGCTATGACTGATCGCCCGATGACGTTTCTTCTGGCCCCCGATTCTTTTAAGGGCACTGCCACAGCCCAGCAGGCCTGCGCCCATCTTCGCGCCGGTATTCACGAGGTGCTTCCGGACGCCGAGGTCATCGCCACCCCCATGGCCGATGGCGGCGAGGGAACATCCAGCCTCTTTGCCGGAACCCCGATCACTCTGCCCACAACCTCCGCCGATGGCAGGCTTATCGACGCCACCTACACCTTCATTCCGGCCCAGGACTCTACCCCGGCCACCGCGGTAATCGACGTGGCCGCCGCCTCTGGCCTGCCCCAGGTCGGCGAGGGACACAGCCCGCTGAGCTCGGATACCTATGGCACCGGCGTGCTCATCGCCGATGCGGTGGAGCGCGGCGCGCAACGCATCGTGCTCGGCTTGGGCGGCACTGCCACCGTCGATGGCGGCACCGGCATTCTCGTCGCCCTCGGGGCGGCGCCCATGGATCGCCACGGCTATATGCTGCGCCAGGGCGGCGGGGATCTACGCAATCTCGATGTCATCGATACCGCGCAGCTGAACGTGAAGGCCGCCGCCGTGGATTGGGTACTGCTGGCGGATGTAACAAACCCCGCCACCGGAGCGCAGGGGGCGGCGGCAGTATTTGGGCCGCAAAAGGGTGCCAGCGACGCAGATATCGAGGTCCTAGACGCCGGTATTGCGCAGCTGTGCTCGGTCTGCGATGTGGACCCTGCCACCGCCGGGCTTGGCGCGGCGGGGGCACTCCCGGTGGGCCTGAGCTGGCTATCGGGGCTGATCCACGGCACGAACGAGCACATTCAGCTCGTACCCGGCGCGGAGTTTGTGGCTGCCCACCACGGCCTTGCCGCAAAGATTGCTGCCGCCGATGTGGTGGTCACGGGCGAGGGCCGAGTGGACGATACTTCCTTCGGCGGCAAGGTGGTAGGCCATATCAGCGAGTTGGCTGCGGCAGCTGATACCACCGCCGTGGTGGTGTGCGGGAGCTATGAGGCACAGCAGCGCCCAGCGATGGTGCAGGAACTCGCCCCAGGGATGGATGTGGCCGAGCAATTGCGCGCTGCCGGCAGGCAGCTCGCCGCAGACTGCGCTCGAAGCTAACCGCGGCGGCGTTGAGCTTAGAGCCCCAGCTGGCCCATCAGGTCTTGGTACTGCTGCTCCCAGTCCTCGATGCTCTCCCCGGTGATGTCATTGAGCCCTTCAAGGGTGTCGAGGCCGCCGAGGTCACCAAAGAGGTCGAGGCCGCCATCACCAAAGAGTGATCCCACGAGGGAGTCCACTCCGTCTTCATAGGCCTCGCTCAGCTGCCGCATGTTCACATAAGGATCACACACGAGCCAGGCCCCATCCTCCTTTTTCAGCAGGGTGGGGTATTTACTGTCCTCAAAGCGGATGCGCTGGCGATCGTCCCCCACAAAATGCAGTTTTTCCACGGTCACGGCCTCCATGCCCGGCCCCGCCTCAGTGTCCCCCGCCAGCTTATCGAGCAGAGCGAGGTGATCAGTGTTGCCCTTGTGCTCCTCGCACATGTACTCATTAGCTTCCACGAAGGTGCTTGCCGAGTCATAGGCGGTGAGTGTCTCTTGGATGCCATCGACCTCTGCGGCAAGGGCGCGTTTCTCGCTGCCGGCCATCATCCACGCGGCGATACCAACGACGAGTGCCACCACGAGACCGATGGCGAGTCCGATGAAAAAGGGGCCGAAGGCAAATCGGCCGCCGGACGCCCCGCCAGCCCTACCCGGCCCTTGGGGACCGGTCGGCCCACCGGGGCCGCCTGGCCCACCGGGGCCGCCGGCGGGAGCAGGTGTATCCCACTGGCCGTCATAGGCCTGGTTGCTCGTACCCTGCGGCCTAGGCTGGCCGGGGCGGGGTAAAAATTGGGTGTCCTCTGCTGCGTTCTGGGGACGATATGCGTCCTCGCGGCCATTCCACGAGTTCTGGGGTGCCATGAAATATCCTTGTTCGCGCTGTGCTCGGAATGTCGGTTGTGGCCCAGATACCGCGGTCTAGATACCGTGGTCTAGCTCCGCACTTGTTTGAGCCACAAACGCACAGTGTAGCGCCCCTCACACGCGCTGGCAGCGGTATCGCTAGCGAGCGAAGAAAACAGAACAGGGCAGAACAGAACTGCAGCGATGGTTAGGGATGGACCTGCACGGTCCAGGGATAGCGGGCCGGCAGCTCGAAAGCCATCTCGTTTTCGAGAGCAGCGGGATCACGCGGCAGCGTGGCGGCGGGGGTGAAGAGCCGGGAGAGAACCATAACCAGCCCGTTGAGAGAGTGGGCGGGGCGCTCAATATGCATGAGCATCCGAATCACCTCAGCATTGGCGAGCTCTCGCCCCTCGTGCTGTTCGGCGTAGGTGTCGCGCAACGCCTTTTCCACCCCCTCGAGAAGGGCTGGGTTCTGCTCGACGGCGCGGAGCTGGGCTTCTCCTACTTTGTTGTACTCGATGAGGCGAGAAAGTAGCAGTTCACAGCGCTGCTTGAGCGAGGGAATCTCTGCGGTGGGAACGAGACAATCGAAGATGACCTGTGCCATGCTTGCATGCTAGTCGAGGGTGCAGCTAATACGCTAGGGTCTATGAGTTCTCCCATGTATTCTCGGCCCGCCCCCTTGCAAACGATGGCGGACGGCACAATCAAGCAGATTAACCCGTTCTCCGGCACGGAGGTGTGGACGGTGCCCGGCCGCGGCAATCGCCCACTTGCCGTGCCGAAGGTGGAGACCGCGCCCCTACGGGACGAGGACCGGGATACCTCCTGCGCCTTTGGCGCGGCCCGCCTGCTCGAGACCCCGCCGGAGAAATCACGCATCGTGCGCACCGATCTTGGCTGGGAGATCAAGCGCGGGCTGCTGCCGAGCGAGCTGGATGAGAATTACGCCTTCCGCCGGGTGCCGAACCTCTTCGAAATCCTGTCCTTTGATTATTGGCAGGCCAATTATGACCTGACCATCGATGAGGAGATCTCGCAGCGCATGCACACCTATATCGCGGATCCCGCGGGGCGAGAGCATGTGCTCAATATTGTGCGGACCCGTATGCGCGCCTCCGGTATCCCCGAGGCCCAGGTGATGGCCACCACCGAGGAGGACTTGCTGGCCAAGGCGCCGGGCTATTTCGCCGGCGGCCATGACGTGATTATCGGCCGCCGCCACTTCCGAGACGACGCCACCGACACCTCGGGGCTGGCTTCATCGGGCACCCTCAGCGTGGATGAGCACCGCGCCTTCATCCGTTTCACCGTGGACTCCATGCAGGATCTCTACCGCCACAACCGCTATGCCCCCTATGTGGCGGTGTTCCAAAACTGGTTGAAGCCTGCCGGCGCCTCCTTCGATCACCTGCACAAGCAACTGGTGGCCATCGATGATCGCGGGGTGCAGGCAGAGGGCGAAATCTCGCGGCTGCGGGCGAATCCCAATATGTATAACGAGTGGGCTGTGGATTATGCCCACCGCCACAATCTTGTGATCGGCGAGAATGATCACGCCGTGTGCTTTGCCGGGTTCGGGCACCGCTACCCCACTCTCGAGATCTTCTCTAAGTCGGCGCGCTCCGAGCCGTGGAATCACACTGATGATGAGCGCGATGCCATGAGCGATCTCATCCACGCCTGCCACGCCGCCACCGGTGCCGAAGTTCCATGCAATGAGGAGTGGCACCACAAGCCCATCAACCTAGATTTGCCGATGCCGTGGCGCGTGATGATCAAATGGCGCGTCTCGACGCTCGCTGGTTTTGAGGGCGGCACCAAGATTTATCTGAACACCATGTCGCCCTACACGGTGCGCGATCGGGTGGTCTCCCGGCTCTACGAGCTGCGGGAGCAGAAAAAGGTGGCCTCTAACCTGCGCATTGCCACGGAGGTGGAGCTGCGCCCCAACCCGCTGCGCTATACCCCCTCTTTGCCCTAGACAGCCGAGAAGACGGCGCTGCTCGGCGCTTATCGACGCTTTATTGCCTGCTCTCCTGCTCGCCGCGCAGTCGCGCCCAGGTGTGCTCGGCCTCGGGCGCGGGCTGGACGTTGATTCCGTCTGGGGCAGGAACAAAGGGCATGGTTTCTGCCTGCACTGAGCCATTACGGGTGGCCGAGAGCGCCTTGGTGGCGTTGTTCATCGAGATCAGCCCCTCCGAGGTGGTGATGTGCGGCCCTAGGTCGTGGACAATATCCATCAGCTCTGGGATGTCCCAAGGCACGCGCTTTTCCGATAGGCGCGCGGCAAAGGCCTCGATGAGCATGTGCTGGCGATCAATGCGGGCGATATCCGACTCATTGTCGATGCCATAGCGCGCCTGGGAAAAAGCAAAGGCCGTGGCGCCGTCGACGGTATGGCAGCCCTCTTTCAGCCCCGCGATGGCGGCAGCATGCGCCGCCGAGGCGCACAGCTCTACCCCGCCGAGACGGTCGATGGCCGTCTCAATAGCCTTCGAATCCAGCACCATCGAGCCTTCCACGCTGATACCAGAGAGATCGTGCACTGTTTTCTCGGCGCAGGCGATTCCATAGGGGGAGGCTTGGGCGGCGCTATCACTCGAGGCACCGAAGGCATAGGCGGCGTTGATCTTGGTGTACTGCGGCTCTGTGCTGCTGCCATCAGAGCGCTTACATGCCGGAATATCCACCAAAGTATCGCGCGGGATCGACACCATCTCGATCGGGGTGCCCGACTTCAACCGCGCCAGCACCATGACATCGGTACGGCCCACATCACTCGGGCGTTCGCTGCGGGAGTTCAGCAATTCGGCGTTACCCCCGGCGCGCGTATCTCGCACCATCACGAGGTAGATGCCGTTGTGGCTCGGTGCTGCGGCTGTGTCGGTTGCCGTGCGCTCGGAGTTCGCGGTCTGATAGCCGGAAAACATCCAATACGCAGCGCCCAAGGCCACGATGGAGCCGATTATAAGAAGCACGAACACTGCTACAAGGGCAATAAGTCCACGTCGTACCATCCGGTGCATAACTGTCATGCTAACACCTCGGATAAGTGATCCCGCGCTTTACAGCCAGCATCATTTACCCTCACCTTGGGGTGCCCTAAGCACTCGGATACGCAGCCTCTATGTACCCACAGTGGGGCTATTCTGGGCGTTTTCCACCCCACGCGCAATGCCCATTTATGGCAAAAAATTCAATACGTCACACTGAGCTGAAACTTTGACATGTCTGAGTAAATTTTCGATAAGATCACCGTGTTCCACATCCGCACCGTCTACAACGTTTGGTGGCCGACCACATGCTTGACGCGATACGGTCTGTATCGACGAACAGGAAGCCCTCGCCTACAGAAAATTATTCCGAGCCTGTCCCTTCGCGGCTGAGCATACGTCAGGCCCAACACAGTCTGCGCCAGCGCATAGTGATCATGGATGCGGTGAGCGTGGCCATAGCCGTAATCTGCGCGGATTTAGTGCGCTTTGGCACCCGCGATTCTTATGCCCAAGCAGGCGCGCAACAAATTCCCTACCTGCTCATCACCCCCTTGATCGCCATTGGATGGTTCATCACCCTGCGCATCATCCAGGCCGCCGATGAGCGCGTGATCGCGGATGGTGCGGAGACCTATACGCGGGTGCTCCACTCCACCTTCATCGTCTTCGGCCTGATCTCCATCACGAGCGTGCTCACCGAAACCGATCTCTCTCGCGGCTATCTCTTCGTGGCCCTCTCCCTCGGGCTGACGCTACTTTTCCTCACCCGCTGGTTCTGGCGGCGGCGTTTGTGGCGGAGCTACATTAAGGGGCGCTGCGAGCGCCGCGTAATTGCCGTCGGCAGCTCCACCCTCAGCGAGCTCCTCAACACCGTTGTCAGCAACCGGACCACTCCATGGCGCATCGTGGGCCTGTGTACCACCGGCGCCGCCGAGGAGCTCCAGCAGCTGCCGGGGGTTACCTCCTCCACGCCGACGGTATCGAGCTGGCGCGATATCAAACACCTCGCGGAACGCACCGGAGCCGATACCGTCGCCATCGCCGGCGCGTACACCATCGGCTTGCAGGGTATGCGCGAGCTCAGCTGGGACTTGGAAGAACTCAATGTGGACATCTTGGTGGCACCGGGCATTATCGACGTCGCCGGGCCGCGCATGATGATGCGCCCTGTGGCGGGTATCCCGCTGATTCACGTCGATAAGCCGCGCTATCGTGGCGCCAGCAGGCTGGGCAAGCTGCTGCTGGACAAGATCGGCGCGTTCCTGCTCATTCTGCTCTTCTCTCCCCTGCTGCTGATCTGCGCCCTCGGAGTAAAGCTCACCAGCCGCGGCCCGGTGTTCTATGTGGCCGAGCGGCTCGGGATGAATAACGAACCCTTCGGCATGATCAAGTTCCGCTCCATGGTCGTGGATGCGGACAAGATGAAAGACAAGCTGCGGGAGCAGAATGAAAGCGATGGTGGGGTGCTCTTCAAGATGAAAGACGATCCCCGCATCACACCCTTCGGTAAGTTCTTGCGCCGCTTCAGCTTGGATGAACTTCCCCAGCTCTTCAATGTTCTCGGCGGCAGCATGAGCCTGGTCGGTCCTCGTCCACCACTGCGCGAGGAAGTCATGCAATACGATCCCTTCGTCGCCCGCCGTATGCTCGTCCGCCCCGGTATGACTGGGCTATGGCAAGTCTCGGGCCGGTCCAATCTATCGTGGGAGCAGTCCGTACGCTTGGATCTGTCTTATGTTGAAAACTGGTCGCTGTTGGAAGACATCCACATTTTGTGGAGCACCCTGCGTGCTGTGCTCTCCCGCGACGGCGCCTACTAGCCCCCTTTTCCGACGGTGCGCCCTGCCCCTCCTCGGCCCACCACCTGCTGCCCTAGCCCACCGAAACATCTGTCAAGGACGCCCTTCATGACTTTCACTTCATTCAAGAGTTTCTTTTCTCACCGTTGGTGGATCATCCTGCTGGTGATGTTGCTTGGTATCCCCGCCGGTCTCGGCGTCTCCTATCTGCGGGAGGATCGCTACGTCTCCCAAGCCACGGTGTATATCTCGGTGAACCAAGCCACCGGCGAGGCCGCCAACCCCTACCAGGCCAGCTTGACCTCGCAGCAGATGGTGAAGTCCTATGCGGAGCTGGTGACCAACGCCGCTGTCACCAACAAGGTGGTTGATCGTGTGGTGCCGCCGATTTCCCGCAAGGAGGTGGAGCAGGCGCTCTCTGCCAGCGCCAATGCCAATTCGGTGCTGCTGGAAATCTCCGCCACCACCGACCAGGCGCAGCTGTCCAAAGACATCGCCGATGCCACCATCGAGGTATTCACCAACATGGTGAAAAAGACCTCCACGCCCGAGGGTCAGTCCCTGCCTACTATCTCCGCGAATGTGGTGGCACCTCCGTCACTGCCGGAGGAACCGAGCAACCCCAGCCCCGTGGCCTTCGCCCTCGCCGGCGCTTTCCTCGGTCTCGCGCTCGGCCTGCTCATCGCCCTGATTGTGCACATGACCGACCGTCGTCTGCGCACCCACGATGACGTCGCCGAGATCACCACCCTGCCGCAGCTGGGCACCATCCCCGAGGACAAGCACATCAGCGAAAACAAGCAGATCGACTTCAGCGGCGGCTTCTCCCGCACCGCGGAGTCCTTCCGCACCCTGCGCACGAACCTGCAGTTCTGCGCCATCGATAGCAACCCGCGGATCATCCAGATCACCAGTGCGCTCGCCGGCTCCGGTAAGTCCATCACCGCCCTCAACCTAGCCGCCTCGCTGGCTGAGCAGGGCGAGAAGGTCTGCCTCATCGAGGGCGACCTGCGCCGCCCCCGCCTCACCGAGTACATGGAGATCGACGCCCCTGTCGGTTTGACCAATGTGCTGCGCCGCGAGATGGACCTCGAGGATGCGCTTATCGACGACGCCTCCGGGGTGACTCTCCTCGCCTCCGGTCCGATCCCGCCGAACCCGGCCGAGATCATTGGCTCCAATGCCATGTCCGAGCTGCTGCAGCAGCTCAAGGACACCTACGACTATGTGATCGTGGATTCAGCACCCGTGCTGCCGGTCACCGACGCCGCGCTGCTGGCCCGCATCGTCGATGGCACCGTGATGATCGCCCGCTGGAACACCACCACCCGCGATAACCTCACCTCCTCTATCGACGCCCTCGAGAAGGTCAACGCCCAGCTACTCGGCGTGGTGCTCAGCCGCACCGTGGAGTCCGGCCGCAAGTCGGACTACAACCACTACTACGACCGCGTGGACGAGGCGAAGAACACGGAAGAAAGCAGCGAGGAAAACTCCGAGTCCTCCACCCCGAAGACGGAAAGCTAGGCCTGTGGCATCCACCAAAGACCGCATCATCAGCGTGCTTCCCCAGCCCGTATTCCAGCTGCTTCGCCGCGGCCGGGCCACGGCGCTGAACCTGCGCGATCACGACCGCGCCCTGGCCGGCTATAGCGCCAGCGATCAGCGCGTCTTCTCCGCCCACCCGGCGGAGCACTCGCAGCAGCGGCGCGGCACCGTGCTCATCGCCTCGACAGGCGTGGCCAATATCGGCGACCAAGCCATGCTCACCGCCGCCTTGCAGACAGTGCCTGGCCCGGTGACTGTGGTGGCCAAGCCTGAGGCGACCTACACCATCGAGCGCGAGGACGTCACCGTCCTCCACGCCGCCGATGCCTTCTATGGCCATGGCCGCGCCCGCGCCGCTGCGGTAGAAACTCTCGCCGAGCACATCGCCCAGGCGGAACATCTCTGCATCATTGGCGCCGATATCATCGATGGCGGCTACCAGCGCGGCGTGGCATATAAAACGTGGTCACTGGCCCGCGCCGCCGCCGCGGCCGGCTATGACACCCGCATTCTCGGCTTTAGTTGGGGCACTGCAGTAGACGAGCAGGTCAGCTCCATCGCCCGCGCCGCGCTCGCAGCCGGGGTACAGGCCTGCTGCCGCGACAGCATCTCCTATCAGCGCTTCCGCGCCGATACTCAAGCGGCCGGCGACTGCGAACATGTGGCCGATGTGGTCTTTAACCTGCCCACCGCCACGGCGCCGGCAGCTGCCGCCCCCACCCAGCCCTATACGCTCATTAATGTCTCGGGCCTGATTTCTCATCGCATGGATCAGGTGCAGGATTATCTGCAGGTATGCCGCTACCTATCGAGCCACGGCCGCGAGCTCGTCTTCATCCCGCACGTGGCCAATCGCGGCGGCGACGACCGGCAGGCTATTCGCGAGGTCACCACGGCTCTTGATTCCGAGCAGATCCCCTATCGCGTCCTGCCTGATCTTCTCTCCCCCGCCGAGGTGGCCCAGTGGGCAGCCGGCGCGGAGAGCGTGGTCACCGGCCGGATGCATCTCTCGATTCTCAGCTTCTCCAATCTCACTCCCGCAGTGGTGCTCGGCACCCAGGGCAAGGTGGAGGGCTTGGTCTCCGATCTGGAGCTGCCGTGGCTGCTGGTGGAGCCGCGCCCGGGCATGGGCGGAGCCATCTGCGCCGCCCTAGAGCGCATCGCCAGCGACCCCGAGGCTGTCCAGGACACCCTGCGCACCACGGTGCCGCAGCTACGAGAGCGGGCGGCTGAGAATTTTAGGGGGCTATAAACCGTGGCCCAGCACACCTCCGTGCTCGTCAACCGCGAGCAGCAGGACATCACCAGCGTGGTGGCGCAGGAGTTGCTGCGCTTCGGCAGCTCCCTCGTGCTCGTTCTGGTGCTCTACGGGGTACCGATGCTGCTCTTCGCCAATGGAACCATCATCGAGTCCGCCGTGATGTCTTTGCTCTTCGTCAGCATTGTGGCGTTGCTGCTCTCGCTGCTCTCGCCGATGACGGCGCTGCTGGTGGCCATTTTGGCCGCGGTATTTCAAAACGCCATTTTGGGAGTGCTGCACGATGGCTCCGGCAATATCACCGTCGTGATCAGCGAAACCAAAACCATCATCGCGTTCATCTTGGCCGGGGTGCTGCTGCTCAAGGCCGTGTATCTCCGCCGCTCCACGCTTCCGCTCTTCCTCACCGCTGTGGTGTTCGGGCTATACACCATCGGCCACAATGCTGGCCTCGACGCCAGCTTCGCGGCCAATGCCCGCAATTTCCTCGGGCCTGTTCTGCTCATGCTCGCTCTGGCCGCCTATACCCCTGCGGCTCGAGCACTGCCGCGCGTGCAACTCTATGTCATGGTCTGCACCCTGTCGGTGGTGCTGGTGCTCGGATCACTGCTGGAGTATGCCATCGGCTCGCGCCAGTGGAAGGCGCTGCTCAATGTGGAGCACATCGCGGGACTGAACGCGCTCTCGGAGCAAACGATCGTTTTCGGCCGCACCGCCACCCGTGTCGGCGGCTTCCTCGTGGAACCCATCAACGCCGGCTATGTGGCCAGCTTCGTCTTGATCTTCGCGCTGATCGAAATCATCCGGCAACTCTTTGTCTGCGAACGCCCGAACGGGCTGGCCCTTGGTGCGCTGGGAACCTCCGCGGTGTTTTTGATCATCACCATTTCTCTGGCCGCCACCAAGAACTCCATTCTGGTGGTCACCACCGGCATTATCGCCTATGTGCTGCTGCTGTGGTGGCGCAACCACCGGCATTGGGCTTTTTGGGCTTCGGTGGCTATTGGCACGGTTCTCACGTTCGCCTACACCACCATGGTCAAAGGCCCCTCCTACATCGTGAATGTCTGGACGAACCCGGTGGGCACCTCCGGCGGCGAATCCTCCAGTATTCACATCGCCGGGCTGCTCAGCGGGCTGTATTCGATCGCCGATAATCCCCTCGGTTTCGGTGTGGGCAGCGGCGGTAACTTCTACCGCCTCTACAACCCCGAGATCCCCCGCCAGTTGTGGCTGGAATCCGGCGGCGAAAGCGCCATCGGCACCTTAGTGTTCCAGATGGGCATCATCGGCCTGCTGCTGCTGGGCTACGCGATCTACCTCGTCTTGCCGCGGTTGGATACCACCGGCGTTGCAGTACTCGCCGCGTGGTTTGCCGCCGCGCTCTTTTCCGAGGCCACCTTCGGCTCTATCGTGACCGTTCCGGCACTCGCCTTCGCCGCCTATCTCTCGGCCCACTCTGATCCCGCCCTCCCCCAGGGCGCATCCACTAAGAACGGAGATCCCGCATGACCGTCCTCCGCCGCCTTTGGGAGCGTATTCCGCGCGTTGCCGTCGATAAGCGCTCCGAGCATTCCCCCAGCATCAACGGCATCGCTGTATTTCGTGGCGATCTGGCCGCGGCCACCACGATGCTTCTCGACGCCACCCGCCCCTCTTCTCCCCTGCTGGCGATCACTCCCAACGTGGATCAGCTCAACCGCCTGATCAGCGATGAAAACTGGCGCGAGGAGTTTGGCTCCGCCGATGCGCTCTTTGTCGATGGCGCCCCGCTGCTTGCTCTTTTCCGCCTCCTAAAGGCCCACGATGTACACCGCGTTACCGGCGCGGACCTTCTGCCCGCGGTGGCCGCTGCGGCCGCCACGCAGGATCGCACCATCGCCGTACTCGGGGGACGCGATGATATCCGCGAGGCCGCAGTACGCCAGCTGCGCGCAGATAACCCAGGGGCCTCGATCCATGGCGTCTCTATTCCCTTTAGCGAGGATCTCACGGCCGCCCCTGAGACCATCGCGCAGCTGCGCGAACTCCAACCGGATGTGTCTTTTGTCTGCTTGGGCAGCCCGAAGCAGGAGCGCTGGGTGCTAGCCAATATCGAGCAGCTGCCCGCCGGCTGGTATGTTGGCGCGGGCGCAGCCGTGGACTTCGCCGCGGGCACCACCCAACGCGCCCCACAGCTGCTGCAAAAACTCGGCCTCGAGTGGGCCTATCGCCTCTCCCAGGAGCCGCGCCGCCTCGCGAAGCGCTACCTGGTGGTGGGCCCACTCTTCCTCGTTGTTATCGCCCGTGCCCTTGTCCAGTCAGCCCGAAAGAACAGCTAAATCTATGTCTACGCCCCGCACAGCTTTTAGCATCCGCGATGTCACCCAGCGCGACTTCTGCATCGGATGCGGCGGCTGCTCCATCGCTACCGAGGGCAGCATCCCCATCACGCTGTCTCGCGATGGACAGTATCGGGCAGGCGATCTCTCCGAGCATGCCGAGGCTGTGTCTGGGGTATGCCCCTTCAGCGATGACTCCCCCACCGAGGACGATCTCGCCGCCCCGCGCTATGCGGAGCACTGCAGCTACACCACCGCGATCGGCTATCACCGCGCCCTCTATGCCGGCCGAGTCCTCAGCGATGATTATCGCCTCGGTTCCTCCTCCGGCGGGCTGGTGTCTTTTGTCGCCGGCGCGCTGCTTTCATCCGGGGCTGTCGATGGCATCATCCACGTCAAGCGCACCTCCACAGACGAGGCCGATCAGCCGCTCTTTGCCTTCGGGATCTCCACCACCTTGGAGGAGCTACGGGCCCACCGCAAATCTGTGTACTACCCGGTGGAGTTTTCCCAGGCGCTCGCCAGCGCCCAGCGCGCCGGCGGCCGCTATGTATTCATTGGTATTCCCTGCCACGTGCGCGCCTTGCGGCTGCTCCAGCAGCGCGATCCGGAGCTGAGCGAGCTTGTGCCCTACACCATCGGTTTGGTGTGCGGGCATATGAAGACCACCGGTTTTGCCGAGTCGCTGGGCTGGCAGCTCGGCATCGAGCCGGCGAATCTGCGGGCTGTGGATTTCCGGGTAAAAGATCGCGTCGGCCCAGCCAATCGCTATGCCACCTCGGCCACCGATCGCGCCGGCCGCACCCGCACCAAAAAGACCTTCGAAATGCTCGGCACCAACTGGGGCCATGGCTTCTTCCAGCCCAAGGCCTGCAATGTCTGCGATGATATTTTCGCCGAGACCGCCGATATCGCCTTCGGCGACGCCTGGCTGCCCCGCTATGCCTCGGATCCGCTGGGCCACAATGTGGTGGTGGTGCGCAACCCCGAGCTACACGAGCTGCTCCTGCGCGCCGAACAGGCCGACGAGGTGTTTTTAGAGGAGCTCTCTGAGGAGGACACTCTCAAAACCCAATCCGGCAATGTGCGCCACCGTCGCATCGGCGTGGAAGTGCGCCTCGCCGACGATATCGCGGCAGGGCTTCCCGTGCCCCACAAGCGCGTCGAGCCCGGCTATGAGCACGCCGATGACAAGCGCGTCGCCCTCATCCGCCGCCGCCGCGCGCTCAGCGAGCTCTCTATTTCTAGCTTCCTGGAGGCCCGCGAGAAGAACTCCTGGCGCCACTTTCTCGCAGCCATCGGCCCCAGCGTGAAGGCCTATGACGCCCAGGGCGCACAGTCGCGGCTGGCCCGCATCCTGGCGCCGCTGCCACTGAGTATGCAGCTGCGGCTACGCACAGTGTTGATGGGTACGCGCACCCTGATTTCTCGGCTGCGCCGTAAGTAGGGACGCCCCTAGCGGGCACCCTTGCGGTGCTTCGGCTGGTAGCTCTCCGCGCCGGAGAGCTTGTGGATTGCCCGCCAGTACAGCACAGCGGTGGTAACACGGCTGAGGAGCCGGCCAATGAGCACGCCCACCACGCCGATGACGCTAAACAGCCCGAGGCCCACCACCACCATCACGGTGATGGAGACCAGCGAAGCGGGCACAAAATAGCGCTGCCCGTTGAGCATCACCAGCAGGCGCATGGCGGCAAAGACGTACACGATCGGCAGCGTGGCTACCAGCAGCACGGAAGAATAGGCGGCGACCGAGCCCACGGCCTCTGGGCCAATGCCACTCATGGCCACCACGAGGGCCACGCCCGCTCCCGGCAGGGCAATGGCGGCGACGGCGGCGAGGAGGCGTCGAACATCGCGGGCGAAACGTGCATAGGCCTCGCGATAATCCGACTGCCCGGCGGCATCCGCCCACCGCTTCATGCGCGGCAGAATCCCCAGCGCATAAGCTGCCTGGATGATGATGTAGGCAATCTTGTCCGCAAGCTCATAGAAGGTGATAGCGCCCTGGCCGACAGAGGAGATCACCGAACGCTCGATCAGCACCGATGCTTGAGTGATGCCATTGGAGCCGAATTGCTGATACAGCGACAGCGCGCCACCTGAGGCTTGCGGGGAAGAATCGGTGGTGTCGAGACCGGCTGCCGTGGCACTATCGATGGGTTCATCGGCGAGGAAGCGTCGTTGCGCTAGGGCGAGGACCACAACGCGCAGGATCTCCCCGAGCAGGAAGAACACCACCAATTCTCCGCCTTCGAAGGGCAAGACCAGCACCGCCACGATGAGCACGAGATAGCGCAAGCCCTGCGTGCTGAGGGGAATATAGCTGCGATCTTCCAAGATCAAACACGCCGATAGCGGGCTGGCGAAACACGCCACCAGCACCGCAACCGCCACCACCAGCAACCACACGCCCTGATCAGCGGGCAGGCCGCCGGTGAAGAGGAAGGCGATAAACGTCACCGCCGCCACTACTGTCACGCCGACCGCGGCGGGCACCGCCAGCGCCCGTACACAGCGCAGCACCGCGGAACGCACCGTTGCCCCCGTGCTGAGGGAGCGGGACAGCTCCGCCACGGCATAGGCTTCCGCGGCCTGGGTGACGATAGCCGTGCCCAAAATGCTCACGGTGAGCAGCACGATGACGCGGTCCGAGTCGGCGGCATCGAGGCGCAGCGCCAAGATAAAAGGAAGAAGCAACCCGGGGCCGAGCCCGAGCCCCATCGCGATGAGCTGGCGGAGCTTAGAAACTGTCACTGCGTCGCCTCGCTAGTCGCCACGTCTGCATACCTCCACTACTGCTGGCCGCGTTGAAGAGCCGTGTTCTAATAGGCCTATGACTCTCAAGATTCTGACAGTGTGCACCGGCAATATCTGCCGTTCCCCGTATATCGAGTATCGCCTCGCCCACGCGGCCGCAGCCGCCGGGCTCGAGGTACAGGTAGATAGTGCGGGCACCCAAGCAACTAATGGTACTCCCTATCATCCGCATACCTTAAGCCTGCTTGAGAAGCAGGGAATAGACGCCAGCCAGGGAAACTCGCGGTATCTCACGGCAGCCATTGCCCGAGATTTTGACCTGATTATCGCCGCAGCTGAGGACCACATTCCCGCAATCGCTCGCACCGCGCCGGCGGCGTGGCGGTCCTGCATTACTTTGAAGCATCTCGCGAGCCTTAACCCGGAGGAGATCCGCCCCAGAACCCCCATCATGGGCCAGCCCGAGACGAAACGAGTAGCCCAGAACGCCTCGGCTGGATCATTCAGCATCAGCGACCCCATCGGCCAGCCCCTCGCTGCTTTCGAGGCCATGGCCGCGAGCGTCGACGCCGCCCTCCCCCACGCCCTGCGGGTGATCGAGAAACTAGCGCCGGAAGAGTAGAGCACCCTGGGAGCGGGCGGGGCGGCTGAGGTGTGCTGGAGTTCCTCGGCGATCGGGACGGGAGTTCACACGCGGGGCGTCTGTCACGCACGGGGGTGAGTGTGGATCGTGTGGGGTGAATAGCTGGCATGTACGTGCGCAGCCTCTAGCCACAGGGTGGAACAGCACCGCCGGATAGTGGTGCCGGCTCCGTGGCTGCATGCCAGCTTTGGTCTGGGCGTATCGATGCGGTTCAGGCAACACAACGAAGACGTAATCAAGGCGATGATCACGCGCTGCGACAACAATACTGCGGTTTACAAGGTGGATTGTGACAGCGTCATCGCCCGCGAACTGCCGAATACCTCGACTGGAAAGGTCGGCAATGCAGAGGTTCGCGAAACTGCTTCGGAAAGCCTCGGGCAGCTCATTAAAATTAGACAAAGCCCACGCACGATTACTGCGCGTGGGCTTTCATTTTCTGCGGGGCGGTTCTAGCTCTACCCAGCTACCAATACCGCGTGCGAAATCAGGTGGTCGATCCGGCGGATATCGGCGTCGCGGCCAATCTTGATTTTGATCCGGCCGGCACGCGTCCACATCTCAATTTCTGCATTGAAGTCAAGAGTGCCGGCGTTTTCCGAGGACCACATGTTGATCGACGAATACGGTAGGGAGTACATCTCGACCTTCTTGCCCGATATCCCCTGCGCGTCACGCACGATGAGGCGCTTGTTCGTGAAGATCGCACTGTCCCGAAAGGTCTTGAAGGCGACCCAAGGCTGCTCGCCCTCAACCAGAATGGGCCCAATATCACTGGGAATTTGAATTTCTTTTACGAATGTCCATTGGGCAATTGGCGCGATTTCCATTAGCGTTCCTTTCTTCGCCGTTAACGCCGATGATACTACATCCGACCGACTGCGGGTGACGAGTTCGGTTAACCTACCGGCCACAGACCACACCAGACCAGAACCACCGACCCCATCACCCACTTATGGGGGAGCCCACAATTAGAGTGGGGCTTCGTTTATAGCACGGGAGTGGTGAGGCTTTATAAAGCCATGAAGAACCCCCCAAAACGAACTAACTAAACGCTTACCCGTAGCGAGCCAACTAAACGATGGGATGTAAAATCGAAAGATAAAGCGAACGTGTATTTGATAACCATGAGAACCTAGGTTAGACCAATCACTAAATCCACCACGTTCGCAGGTACGAAATCAATTCACTATCGTGCACGTCACTGATTTCATTTTGTCAACTATACCTCGTGTGATGGCGGTGACAGAGCCCAGCATCGTTCTTTGAGGTGGGACATCTATATCCGTCTCAAACACAGTAGATGGCATCGCGTTACCCCCAGCGAGGACTCTCATCTTTTCTAGATACGACTGGGAGCTCAAGGTTACTATCAGCGATCGTTTTCGTAGTAGAGTAGCGTCGATTATGCCCGATGAACCTATCTTGGTGACCGGTAGACTTGAAGCGCCTCTAATGGTCGCCCCTAGGTACTGTTCGCGCTCTTCATTTCCGTGGTTTTTATCGGAGTCCTTCATTACCGCTATTCGTCGCACGATCATCGACCGCAGGTCTATTACCTACACCTTCCATTTCCGCACGGTAAGATTAGCATGCGTGTGTCGACCTCGCCTTCCGCTCACGACGAACACCTAAACGTTAGTTCCGATATTTTAACCGGTTTTTTCACGGCGGTTCATGAAGCGAGAGGATGGACGACGGTGTTCTGTTCCTGCTACTAGGTGGCGCTGCCGATGATTGAGCCGTGTACTCGAATTAGGTCCGGCCTCGGCTTCTGTTATATCTTTCCGCGGCGCTTTAACGTATTTTTGCCGCGGTTACTCTCTAGCTTAATCCCCCGACTTGTAGACGCCGCATGAGTCTCGTCTAGCAATTCTAAATATCCGACTTAAAATTCTGTTTGGCAAGTGTCGTGTAGTGCGCTGTTCACGCCACTACGACCATCTGGGGTGTCCCCTACTCCTTGTATCGCTTATCGCGCGGAGGGCGGGAACACCGAGGAAGGTTTTGTACTTCGAAGGCACAGTTTCATCCTCGACATGGCCGGTCCCAGAGTTCACGGTGCAACCGAAGAGAGCGACTTCCTTGGGTACTGATGCTTGTTTGGCATATTGGCGCTGCTGACTGCCTCGCACCTTCTCGTTCTACCTCAGAATACCTCGCAGTGATTTAGATACGCGCACCCGGCCATCGTTGGACAAATTAGCGTCAGGTTTGGCTATGACTAGCACCAAAATACGGGTTCCGCCTCTGTCGAGAGGATCTTCAAGTTGCGCTATCTGTCGCGTATGACGGTCAAGGTCGTATCAGACACAGTCGCTCGGGCAGCCCGCTCTCACAGGAGGCAGGCCTGTGGTTATTCACGGAGCACTTTTATGCCCGTCCGCTCCACTGATCGGATAGACGCCACAGGTGTCATAAAATTCCCAGCCACGGAAGGTAGCGAGGACCCATTACTCACGCTGGCGATTGATCACCGGTCCGTCCATGAACCAATAGGAATAATTTTCGACTCTACCTGCGCCAACCGAGCTCATTCCTACCGCCAATCGTCGATGTGGCGTCACAGCACCTACACGTTGAACTTAAACTCCACCACGTCACCGTCAGTCATGATGTAGTCCTTGCCCTCTTGGCGCACCTTGCCGTGAGCACGGGCTTCTGCCATCGATCCGGCGGTAGCGAGGTCCTCGAAGGAGACGACTTCAGCCTTAATAAAGCCCTTCTCGAAGTCGGTGTGGATCACGCCGGCGGCCTGGGGCGCGGTATCGCCCTTGTGGATGGTCCAGGCACGGGCTTCCTTCGGGCCGGCAGTGAGATAGGTCTGCAAACCAAGGGTCTCGAAGCCGGCGCGAGCCAGAGAGGCCAGGCCCGGCTCGTCTTGGCCGACGCTTTCGAGCAACTCGGCCGCTTCTTCCTCATCGAGTTCGAGAAGCTCCGCCTCGGTCTTAGCGTCGAGGAAGACGCAGTCGGCGGGGGCGACGAGCTCGCGCAACTCCTGCTTGCGGGCGTCATCGCTGAGCACGTCTTCGTCGGCGTTGAACACGTACAAGAAGGGCTTAGAGGTCAAAAAGTGCAGCTCGCGGAGAAGGGAGAGGTCCACATCCCCAGATACGGATGCGGCGAAGAGCGTGCGGTCATCCTCGAGGATCTCCTGCGCCTTCTTCACCTCAGCCACCATCGGGGCCTTGTCCTTATCCTTCTTGGCTTCCTTCTCCAGACGCGGCAGGGCCTTCTCAATGGTCTGCAGATCTGCCAAGATCAGCTCGGTCTCAATGACGGAGATATCCGAGCGCGGGTCCACTGCACCATCCACGTGGATCACGTTCTCATCGGAGAAAGCGCGCACGACCTGACAGATGGCATCGGCCTCGCGGATGTTCGCGAGGAACTTATTGCCAAGCCCCTCGCCCTCAGAGGCACCCTTGACAATGCCGGCGATGTCCACGAAGGACACCGTGGCGGGGAGAATGCGCTCGGAGTGAAAAATCTCCGCGAGGGTGTTCAGGCGTGCATCGGGAAGCTCCACCAAACCCACATTGGGCTCGATGGTGGCGAAGGGGTAGTTCGCAGCTAGCACGTCGTTGCGGGTCAGGGCATTAAACAGCGTGGACTTGCCCACATTGGGCAGGCCGACGATTCCAAGTGTAAGGCTCACGAGGCCTAATCCTAACAGCCGCGAGGCTGGGTCTTGGTGAGGTGTGCGTCGATAAGCCTGCTCCACAACGGGCTGAGCGTTCGCGGTTTCGCACGAGAGGTTTTTTGGGCAAGATAAATGATGTGAGCACTTCCACTAATGACGGCAGCGACTCCGCCCGCCCAAAACAGGATCGCGCGGCGGACACCACGAGCCTGAACGATGAGGCGTCCAGCACCTTCGAAGCGCTGGAATCCGATCCCATCGATCGCTCCGTGGTGATCTCAGATCTGATTAAGGACTTCGCATGGTGGTGCGTGCGCATCCTCGTCATCTTCGCCACCGCGCTCGGGGCGGGCTGGCTGGCCACACAATTCTGGAAAGGCCTGCTTCCCCTCATCCTCGCCCTGCTCGTCTCCTCGGTGCTGGTGGGGCCCACGAAGCGGCTCCGCAAGCTCGGGGTGCCCGCTGGGCTGGCCGCGATTCTTGTGTTGCTAGCGGCGGTGGCGCTGCTCGCCGCGATTGTCTCCTTGATTGCGCCGTCGATGATTCGGCAGTCCCAAACGCTGTATCTCCAAACCTTGGAAGCAGTGCAGCGCTTCCAGCTCTGGCTGCAAGGACCGCCGCTGAACCTGCAAGAAAAAGACCTCACCGAGGCCTTTCAGTCCGGAACCAAATGGCTGCAGGAACAATCGGGCAATATTGCCGGCGAGCTCTTCGCCGGGCTAGGCGCGGCCGCATCCGTGATGCTCACACTCGTCGTGGTGTTGGTGCTCACCTTCTTCTTCCTCAAAGATGGCGAGCGCTTCCTACCCTGGATGCGTAGCTTCACCGGCCGACGCGTGGGCTGGCATCTGACAGAACTACTCTCTCGTATCTGGGTCACGCTGTCCGGCTATATCCGGGTGCAGGCGGTGGTGTCGTTCATCGACGCCTTCTTCATCGGCCTCGGGCTGGTAGTGGTGGGCGTTCCACTGGCGCTGGCCCTTGCCGTGCTGACCTTTCTTGCCGGCTTTATCCCCATCGTTGGTGCTTTTGTTGCCGGGGCGCTCGCCGTGGTGGTGGCGCTGGTCTCACTCGGCATCAAGCAGGCCATCATCATCCTCATCATTGTGCTGGCAGTACAGCAGCTTGAGGGAAATGTGTTGCAGCCGATGCTGCAGTCCAAGGCGATGAACCTGCACCCGGTGATCGTGCTGGTATCCGTGACCATTGGCGGTAGCCTATTCAACATTATCGGCGCCTTCCTCGCCGTGCCCTTCGCGGCAACCGTGGCCGTTATTTTGCGCTATATCTCGGATGTAGTCTCGCTCCGCTCCGGCGAGAAACGAGCCGAGGATATTTCCTTCATCACCCAGCAGGGCTCTATCTCCGGCAAGCACACCGAGAAAGAAGCCCGCGAGCGACGCACCCGCCTGCCCCTCCCCCTGCGCTTCAGCAGCAATGATGGCAGCGATGATGATAGCGACAACGACAACACCGACGCCGCCGCGAAGCGCTCGCACCGCGACGCCCCGAACTTTATCGCCAATTTGTTCGACAATCGCTCGAAAAAATAGCACCAGTGTCCGGCCCTGCCTTTAGAGTGGGGAGCCATGACTAGCTTTGCCGCGATCCTTCTTGCCCTCATTGCGCTCGTGGTCGGCCTGGTGCTCGGCTGGATAGCCCGCGGTAACGTTGATCGGGGCGCGGGCGGGCAGGCACACCCGAGGGATCCCCAAGCACTCGAAGCACCGGACCAGCCGGCGCACTCCCCTGCCCCGGCCCTAGAATCGCATCTGGCGCCGCTGCAGGCCACGATGTCTGCGCTCAACGAGCACCTCAATCAGATGGAGCGCCGCCAAACTCAGGCCCATGCCGAGTTCAGCGGCCACCTCCACACCATGTTGCGCACCTCGGCGCGGCTCTCAGATCACACCTCCAAACTCGTCACCGCACTACAAAACCCCACGGTGCGGGGCCGCTGGGGCGAGGTACAACTCGAGCGGGTGGTGGAACTTGCCGGCATGGTGAAGCATGTGGACTTCGATACCCAAACCACCGTGAGCGCACAGGGCAGCCGCGTCCGACCAGATATGCTCATCCACCTCTCCGGTGGGCGGCACATCGTGGTGGATGCCAAGGCCCCCTATAGCGCGTATTTGGATGCGCTTGAAACCACCGATCCGGAAGAACACGCCGGCTATCTGCGTCGGCACGCGCATCTGCTGCGCAGCCACGTCACTGCTCTGTCCAGCAAGGATTACCAGTCGGCGTTTCAGCCCACTCCCGAATTCGTCGTACTTTTTGTTCCCGCCGATCCTTTCCTCGACGCCGCCCTCGGCGCCGATCCGGAGCTGCTGGAATACGCCTTTTCCCGCGATATTGTGCTCGCCACCCCGTCGACATTGATGGCGTTGCTGCGCACCGTGGCGCTGGGCTGGCAGCACTATGAGGTTTCTGAGCAGGCCGCCGCCATCCAGCAGCTCGGCGATGAGCTCTACCGCCGCCTCGGCACGATGACCGAGCATTTCACCCGCATGGGCGCCAGCCTCGAGAAATCAGTAGACACCTATAACGCGGCCATGGCCTCCCTCGACTCGCGAGTACTGGTGAGCGCGAGGAAGCTAAAAGAAACCTCCTCGGTTAGTAGCACTACACGGCCGATCACTGCCCCCGCTGAGATCCGCACCTCCCCCGCCCGGCCGCGGCACGCAGCTCAGCCGGATTATCCTCATGCGCAGGGGATGCGCGCTCGGCACGAGGGGTTGACAGACTAGATCGCCGTATTCTGAGAAGCCTGAGAACACCGCCGCGGCGGCGTTCCTCGTGGATTAACACATGGTGAATAGGTAAGATATCGGTTCGTGCCAACCCAGCCACGACATAATCCCTCAGCTCACCGCCATTCTTCACCGGGCGGTGGTTTTTCGGGTTTGCCCACGTGGTCATCCACCTCGATCCTGCTCGCATCCCTTTTCACCGGGCTTGTGATCAGTCTGAATCAGCAGTCCTTGGGCACCTTATACCTCATGGCCTTCGCCGTGGGTGCCCTCGTGACGGTGCTCTGGGTGGAACCCCGCGGCTTGACCCTCACCGTGGCGCAGATTCCTGTGATCTTCGGTATCGCCACCCCGTGTGCGGCGCTTTTGCTGGGCAAGTCCAATTCCGTCAACGGCGGCGATGGGCGATTATCCAAGACAGAGCTTTTGACTCTGATCTATCCGCTCGCGCAGTTCTTCCCCACTCTCATCGTGGTCACTCTCAGCGCTGCGGCGATCGCGGTGCTGCGCTATCTGCATCATCGCCGCACCAACATGAAACTCGAGCGCAAGCTCAGCGCCCAGCGCAAACGGGCCAGCGATTCCGATCGCCGCAATCTCAGCACCACCGCCCGCGCTCGGGAGGCGGCCAACCGCTCTCGCCGCTATCGCGGCGAGGCGGGCAATTCTGAGGTCACCGTCGAAGACTTGTTAGAGCGCAGCCGCGCCGATCACAAGCGCTCGAAGAAGCGTGGCTTCGCCCGGGAACACCAGCCGGCCAGCGAGCACCCTAGCCCCCACGCGCAGGGCGCGCCCCACCACCCCGAAACACCGGCCCGCTCGGAGGCCCCGACCCGTGCCCGCGACTATGAGGAGATCCGCTCCCCGCGCATCCCCCGCCCGCACACGCCGAGCGCACCGAGCACACCGCACACGCCTGCCCCCACGCCCGGCGATCCCGCTGCGGCGGCACGCAGCGGTAGTGCCCAGCCAAACTCTGGCTCCCGCCCGAAGGCCACGCCCCGCCCTGTTGCTTCGAACGATGGCGCACACCCGCGCCGTGGTGATGCCCAGCAGCATCGCACGCGCCGGATCCGGCGGCCGGACCACGAAAACCGTTTCCGTCGTCTCAGGCGCGATGAGCGCGGCCGGATGAGCGGCCGCCAGGACTCTCGGGGGATGCGCGAGCCACGCGCCTCCCGCGACTTCAGCACGACCCGCGGCGGCGATATGCCCCCGCGCACCCACACGGAGGGCTATCGCTCAGAGCAGCGTGGCGCGCAGGATAAGCAGCGCAACTACCGCGGCTCCCGCGCACCCCATAATCCGCGCCGCGATCCCCGGCGCGAGCCCTTCCCTGTGCGCCCTGACGATCCTGACTCCTACGGCTTTCGTACACCTCCCCGCCGCGGGCGCTAAACGCCCACCTCGATCAGGAGCAAAGTAGACACAGAGCACAAAAAGCGCGGCCCCACACTCATGTCGGGGCCGCGCTGTCCGTATATCTCGTCGCGCGCTAGCGCTTCCTGGTGCGGTCGCTGGGACGCAGCACCCGCGGCAGCGAAAAGACGATCTTCTCCTGCGCGGTGGTTACTTCCTCGGCATCGCCAAACCCGTATCCCTCGAGGTACTCCACCACCTCTTGAACCAGGATTTCCGGCACGGAGGCACCGGAGGTAATGCCCACCGTGCTCACCCCCTCTAGCCACGCGGGATCAATTTGGTTGGCGTAGTCCACCAGATAGGAGTTGGCGGCACCGGCATCGAGGGCGACCTCCACCAGCCGCTTGGAGTTGGAGGAGTTTTGCGAGCCCACCACGATGATCAGCTCTGCTTGTTCTGCCACCTTCTTCACCGCCACCTGGCGGTTCTGGGTGGCATAGCAAATGTCATCGCTCGGCGGGTTCTCGAGATTGTCGTAGACCTCATGGAGCTTGTCGACGATTTCCATGGTTTCATCCACCGACAAGGTGGTCTGCGATAACCAGATGAGTTTTTCCTCGTGGAGGAACTCGGGCAGGGCCTCGATTCCTTCGAGCCCATCTACAAGGTGCACCACATCCGGGGCTTCGCCCGCGGTGCCCTCCACCTCCTCGTGGCCTTCGTGGCCAATGAGGATGATGTGATAGCCGGACTTGGCGAAGCGCTTGACTTCGTTATGCACCTTCGTCACCAGCGGGCAGGTGGCGTCGATGGTGTCGTGGTTGCGCTCCGCAGCGGCCGCGTGCACCGCTGGGGATACGCCGTGGGCGGAGAAAACGAGGTGGGCGTTGGGCGGAACCTCGTCGGTATCGTCGACGAAGATCGCCCCCGCCTTAGCCAAGGTTTCGACCACATATTTGTTGTGCACGATTTCTTTGCGTACGTACACCGGAGCGCCATATTTCTCCAGCGCACGCTCAACGGTTTCGACTGCCCGGTCCACGCCCGCGCAGTAGCCGCGCGGCGAGGCCAGCAGAATTTTCTTCACGCCAGCGGCGTGGGGGTTCGTCGCAGTTGAGGTAGCAGGTGAACTCATGCGCTCAACAGTACTTGCCTTGCGTGCATGCACACCACACAGCCATGCCTAGCCCGCTAGACTGAATGTCTGTTCTTTTCCTCGCCGCATCATCCACGCCCTGGGCGCTGCCCGTGCGGTGAATGTGCGGGGAGGCGACGTCGATAAGCGCATAGGCAAAGAAGACTATGAATCAACAAGCGGCAAGCTCGGCAGAGAGCCCCTGGTCCGTCAGTCTGTTGAACTCCAAGGTCAAGGGCTGGATTCAGCGGCTGGGGCACGTGTGGGTGGAAGGCGAGCTCGCACAAATTAGTACCAAGCCGAGTTGGAAGCTGTCCTATCTCACGCTGCGTGATGTGGAGAAAGAAACCTCGGTGCAGCTCACTGTGCCCACGCAGATGGTGCTCAACCATGAACCGCCGCTGACCACCGGCGACCGGGTGGTGTGCTATGCCCGCCCCGCGTTTTATGAGGGGCGCGGCTCCTTTTCCCTGTGGGTGACGGAGATCCGCCACGTCGGTATTGGCGAGCTGCTGGCGCGCATCGCCCAGCTGCGAGAAACGCTGCAGCGCGAGGGGCTTTTTGCCCCAGAACGCAAGCAGGCGCTGCCCTTTTTGCCCAACCGGATCGGGCTGATTACTGGCCGCGGCTCGGCCGCCGAACGCGATGTGTTGGCGGTGTCGAAGGACCGCTGGCCCGAGGTGGATTATCGGGTGATCAATACCGCCGTTCAGGGCTCGCGCGCGGTGCCGGAGATTATCGACGCGCTGCGCACCCTCGACGAGGACGAGAGCGTGGACGTGATCATCATTGCCCGGGGCGGCGGCTCGGTAGAGGATCTTCTGCCCTTTTCTGAGGAGTCGCTCCAGCGCGCCGTCGCCGCGGCCCGCACCCCTGTGGTCTCTGCGATTGGACACGAGCCGGACACCCCCATTCTGGATAATGTGGCCGATCTGCGCGCCGCAACCCCCACCGATGCTGCCAAGCGCGTGGTGCCCGATGTGGTCGCCGAGCGGCAGCTCTTGGCCGAGGCCAGCAGCCGTTTGGCCCAGGCGCTGCGGGGCTGGGTGGCCCGCCAGGAGGAGGCGCTGCAGGCACTACGCAGCCGCCCGGTGCTCGCCGATCCTTATCTGCCCATCACCCAGCGCGAGGAGCAGATCAGCCAGGCGCGCGAGCGGATTCGCCGCACCATTGAGCACAGTCTCTCCCGCGCTGAGACCCAGACTGCCAGCCTGCGCGCCCAGGTGACGGCGCTGGGACCGGCCGCCACTTTAGCCCGTGGCTATGCGGTGGTGCAGGCGCTGCCACGGGATGGCTCCGATCCGGAAGTGGTCACCTCTATCGAGCAGGCTGGCCCGGCCACCAATATGCGCATCAGAGTGGCCGATGGTTCCATCGCCGCAGTGTCCATGCAGACCTTCCCCAAAGACTAAAAATTCCAAGGAGATTTCCATGTCCAACCCCAACACCTATGGCCACGGCACCCCGAATGATGACAGCTTCACTCCCATCGAGGAGTTGAACTACGAGGCCGCGCGCGATGAGCTCATTGAGATCGTGCGCATCCTGGAGCTCGGGCAGATGTCGCTCGACGAGTCACTGAAGTACTGGGAACGCGGCGAGGCCCTCGCCAAGCGCTGTGAGCAGCAGCTGGCGGGGGCCCGCAAAAAAGTGGAGGATGCGCTCTCCGAGTAGCGCTCACGCATTAAGGCTTATCGACGCTGACCTCAATCGGTGTTGCCGCCGCATAGGCTTCAGCGAGCGTGGCAAAATCCTCGGCATCGGCGCTACCGGCTAAAACAATGCGCACATCGCCGAGATCCGCGCCCCAGAGGTCACGGCTGTGGCGATCCTCCTTGATATAGGTGGTGAAATCCATGCCGGCCACGCTCACCGGCTCGCCCTTGGTTTTTAAGCCGGAGTCATTGGCCCGCAGCACATCCTCCAAGGGCTGATCGCTTTGCATCAGCTGGACATAGGCGCCACCTGTGGTCACCCATCCTTGAATCACCGCGGGCTGGCCATTGACGCTGCCGCGGCGCGCCGAATTTGTGATCCAGCCCTCGGGGTCAGCGGGCTGACGCAGCTCAAAGTCCACGGCCCGCGCCTCCATGTGCAGCACGGTAGAGGCATCGACTTCCTGCACCGGGCCGTTTTCCGGGGTGCCGGTATTGAAGGTGCACAAACCGGTAAACGCCACCGATGCTGCCGCGATGCCGATGATCACCAGAAGGGTCATGCCGATATCTCGGCTATCTTGGAACAATTTGGGTTTTTCGCTCGCCACGGGCTCAAGTATGGCAGAGACTCCGAGGCCACTCCCAATTGCTCCGGCCGGCGAATGCCCGCTTGGGCATGACAGCCGCCACAGAGCCCCATTTCGGGTGCATAAATCGCCGCACGCGCTGCACAAGAGTGCAACAATAGACAGTGTGGGTTGTGCGGCTGGGTTCTCATTCCCACTTGGTGGTTACGTGCCACCGCCACCCCACGCTCACCTAACCGGCTCTCACATGATGATGTGAGCGAAGCGCTACTTGCCTGCAGGAGGCTTTACACCTATGTCTAACCATTCTTTGGAGATCCCCGATCGGAACCTGGCGTTGGAGCTTGTTCGCGTGACTGAGGCGGCCGCGCTTGCCTCCGGCCGCTGGGTTGGTCGCGGCCAGAAGAAGAAGGGCGACGGCGCCGCTGTGGACGCCATGCGCAAGCTCATCAACTCCGTGCAGATGCGTGGTGTCGTGATCATCGGTGAGGGCGAAAAAGATGAAGCCCCCATGCTGTTCAACGGCGAAAAGGTGGGCACCGGCGAGGGACCTGAGGTGGATATCGCCGTCGACCCGGTGGACGGCACCACCCTGATGGCTGAGGGCCGCCCGAACGCCATCGCTGTTCTCGCCGCCGCCGAGCGCGGCACCATGTACGATCCCTCCGCAGTGTTCTACATGCGCAAGATCGCCGTGGGCCCCGAGGCCGCCGGCACCATTGACATCGAGGCACCGGTCAAGCACAACATTCAAGCCGTGGCCAAGGCCAAGGGCATTGACCCCACCAACGTCACCGTGGTGGTGCTGGATCGCCCCCGCCACAACAATCTGATCCAGGATATCCGCGAGGCCGGCGCCAAGGTGCGCCTCATCCGCGACGGCGATGTGGCCGGCGCCGTGGCCGCCGCCCAGGACACCAACTCCGTGGACATCATGATGGGCACCGGCGGCACCCCCGAGGGCATCATCACCGCCTGCGCCATGAAGTGCATGGGCGGCGAGATCCAGGGCATCTTGGCCCCCACTGATGACGCCGAGGTGCAGAAGGCCAAGGACGCTGGCCTGGAGCTCGATACCGTGCTCACCACCGACGATCTGGTGTCCTCGGACAACTGCTTCTTCGTGGCCACCGGTGTGACCAACGGTGACATGCTGCGTGGCGTGAGCTACCGCCGCAACGGCGCCACCACTCGTTCGCTGGTGATGCGCTCGAAGTCCGGCACCATCCGCTTCATTGAGTCCACCCACCAGCTGGCCAAGCTGCAGGAATACTCCGTGGTGGACTACTCCAAGCTGGACTAATACCCCTCTTCCCTCCTGCTGCCCTCGATGGGCGGCTGGGGTAGACAGACACCACCCCTCTGGCGGTATCGGATGATCATCCGAGTTTCCTGCCAGAGGGGTGGTGTTTCGTGTGCGGGCTGCGCCGACCGCTACGCGGCTGCGCCGTCGCTGCCGCGCGCTAGCCGGCGCTGCTGGGTGCTACTCGGCGCTGCCGGGTGCTACTCGGCGAACCAGCCAGTCACCGCGGGAGCAATGTTGTGATACACGTGCTTCTTTTCCTGGTACTCCTCCAGCCCGGTCGGCCCCAGCTCGCGGCCGATGCCGGACTGTTTCATCCCGCCCCACTCTGCCTGCGGCAGATAGGGGTGGAAGTCATTGATCCAGATGGTGCCGTGGCGCATGCCGCGGGCTACCCGCTCGGCGCGACCGGCGTTGCTCGTCCACACCGCACCAGCCAAGCCATAGGTGGTGTCATTGGCGATGCGAATAGCCTCATCCTCCGTGGTGAACGTCTCGATGGTGGCCACGGGCCCGAAGCCCTCATCGTGTACGCAGTCCATGCTCTGGTCGCAGCCGGTGATGATGGTGGGCAGGTAGAAATAGCCCGCAGCAAGATCGGTGGCACCCGTACCATTGCCGGCGGAGGAATCCTCCGCGGTGGCGCGTCGGCCACCACAAGCGATAGTGGCACCCTGTTCCTTGGCGCGGTCCACATAGGCGGAGACCTTGTTCAGATGCTCCTCCGAGATCAGCGCCCCGGTTTCGGCGGCCTCGTCCCGCGGACCTCCGAGCTTGATGGCGCTGGCGCGCTGCACCAGCGCCTCGGTGAAGCGCTCGGCGATGGACTCCTCGACGATAATGCGGGCACCTGCGGAGCACACCTGACCGGAATGCACGAAAGCGCCATTGAGCGCGTTATCCACGGCGGCGTCGAAGTCCGCATCCGCGAAGATCACATTCGGGTTCTTACCACCCAGCTCGAGCGCGATGTTCTTAATCGTCTCTGCGGCGTTGCGGGCGATGAGCTTGCCGGTCTGCAGCCCGCCGGTAAAGGAGACCATATCGACATCGGGGCTCTGCGATAGCGGGTTGCCGCAGGCCGCACCGGCGCCGGTGACTAGGTTGGCCACCCCATCGGGAAGCCCGGCCTCCCGCAGCACGGCCATGAGCAGCATCGCGGTGTGCGGGGTGAGTTCGGCCGGTTTGAGCACGAAGCTATTGCCGGCTGCCAGCGCCGGGGCCACCTTCCACGCCACCTGCAGCAATGGGTAGTTCCATGGGGTGATCAGGCCGCAGACACCAATGGGCTCGACGTCGACACGCGAGCGCACATTCTCATCGCCCGGGTCCACTACCCGACCCGCATCATGCTGCGCCAAGGTGCCGAAGTACTCGAAGCTGGAGATGATGTCATCCATATCGGCTTCGGCCTCTACGACGCGCTTGCCGGTATCGGCGGCTTCGGCGCAGGCGAAGGTGTCCTTATTCTCACGGATAGCGGCAGCAACGCGCAGCAACAGGGCGCCGCGCTCCACTGCGGGAACCTGACTCCACACCTGCGCGTCGAAGCTCTCGCGCGCGGCAGCGATAGCCCGCTCCGTATCCGCATCGGCAGCTTCGGAGACCTCCCCTACGACGCTGCCATCGGCGGGGCAGCTGATCGTGCGGGTCTCGCCGGACGCTGCTGGTTGCCAGCGGCCGCCAATAAACAACGAGGCGGGTCCTTCTGCCCCGTGCACTCCCTCGAGGAGAGCGCAGGTGGTGGGGTCGAATACGGGCTCGGACGGGGTTGTGGCCACGTCGAACACACTCCTTTTTCATCGGGGAATATTTCAGAATGGTTTATGCCAACAGTCCACGCTACCTATCTTGTTCCGGTGGCGTAGGGACGCGGACTATCGGACGCTGTGGTGCGCCTGCCCGTCGGGGCAGGCTCGTGGCTAGTTCTCTTCCCACACGCGGGCTGGGGCGGCCCCATCGGAGACGTCGGTGTTGCCGCGGTTTCCTTCCTGCATGTGCAGGAACTCGAGGTGACGTTCGAAGAGATCGAGCACGCTATTAAGCAGCTGCTCCTCGCTATAGCCGTAGACGTCATAGCCCAAGGAGCCCTGGAGGTCGTGTACCTCGAGACGGTAGTAGCACTCGGAGTCTGCGGTGGCCTTGCCGGCATAGGAGGGAACCTCGCCCACCACGGGATAGATCTGGAAGCGGAAGTCCTTCTCTGCGCCGAAGCTGACGGTGAGATCCAGCTGGCTGACCTCGGAATCGGGCACCTCGGAGTACAGCAGCAGGCTGGCGAAACCGAGATGACGGATCTCTTGTGTCACCTTCTCCATGGCCGGCTTCGCCACATCCACCATGTAGCTTTGTGCGTCCTCGGCCGAGGGCCAGTTGATGGCCCGCTCCAGGCGGCCCTGCCAGCCGCCACGGCTGCGCAGGCGACCCGACATCGCGGAGTGGATGGCCACCATGCGCGCCTCAGACTTATAGGCCTCGATGCGCAAGGACTTCCACAGGCTGTACATGATCAAATAGATCACCACGGTAAACGGCAGGCCCATCACGATGGTGGCTGATTGCACCGTCACCACCCCATCGATGGCCAGCAGCACCAAAGTGAGCACACCGACAATCGCCGACCACACGATGCGCGACCAGCTGGGGCCATCTTGGCGGCTATTTTCGATCTTCGAGGTGAAGTTGGACAACACCAGCGCCCCCGAGTCCGCCGAGGTGATGTAGAGCAGCAGCCCCACAGCGGTCACCAGCACCACCAGGATCATGCCGGCGGGATAGGACTGGATGAGGTCATAGAACCCACGCTGGGGTTCAGCCATAGCCACGGCGCCGAATTCATCGTCTCCACCGATAATGCGCTCCAGGGCGGAATTACCGAAGAAGCTCATCCACATCACGATGAAGAGGAACGGGATGGTGAGCGTGCCGAAGACGAATTGGCGGATGGTGCGGCCGCGGGAGATGCGGGCAAGGAAGAGCCCCACAAAGGGCGCCCAGGCCACCCACCATGCCCAGAAGAAGAGAGTCCAGGAGGCGAGCCAGTCGCGGGTGGCCTGCGGGGTTTCCGAGAAGGCGTAGGTATCGAGAGTCCAGTCCACGAAGTTGGCGGCATAGTCTCCCACGTTCATCACGAGCGAATCGAAGAGGAAGGCGGTACGACCAGTGAACACCACGAAAAACATGAGCACCAGCGCGATGACCACGTTCAATTCGCTGAGCCGCTTAATGCCGCGATCCACACCTGATACGGCGGAGACGGTGGCGACCGCCACGGCGATCGTGACCAAGATGATCTGCGCGGTGGGCCCTTCCTCGATGCCAAAGACCATCTTCAGGCCGTAGTTCAGCTGCACCACACCGATGCCGAGGGAGGCCGCGATGCCGAATACCGTGCCGAGGGTGGCGGCAATATCGACCGAATCGCCAATGGGGCCATGAATGCGGCGCCCAATGAGCGGATAGAGTGCACTGCGCAAGGCCAGTGGCATGTTCAAGCGATAGGCGAAATAGCCGAAGGCCATGCCCATGAGCGCATAGAGGGCCCAGCCACTAATGCCATAGTGGAAGAGCGCAAACACCACCGCGTCCTCTGCGGCCTTGCGGGTTTCCGCATCCCCTACTGGCGGGTTGTAGTACATGGTCACCGGCTCCGCGACGGCGAAGAAGATGAGGTCCACGCCGATGCCGGCGGCAAAGAGCATCGCGGACCAAGAAAAGAGACCAAATTGCGGGCGAGAGTGATCCGGGCCGAGCCGCACCGTGCCGGTGCGGGCGAGCGCGATCACTAGGACAAACACCACGGCTGCGGTGGCGGTGAGAATGTAGAACCAGCCGAGATTCACCGAGATCCACCCGGTGATCGAACCCAGCGCGGACTCGGCGGACTCCGGGGCGAGGGCGGCCCACAGCACCATGGCGAACACACCCAGCACCGAGATGGCGAAGACCGGCATATTTACTTTCGGCTTCTCCGCGATGCCGTCGCTGGTGCTGCGCTCCTCTGCGGCAGCCACTCCAGACATATCGCTGGGTTGGCGCTCGTCACTTCTTTCTTTTCTATTTGTTGATCTGGACTCTAGGCTCACGCTCTCACTTCCTTAAAAATATGTTTGTCCACACACGTACTTATGAAAGGGAGTTAAACATGAAAAAACCTTCCACGTGCTTTCGAGGGTGCATTAAACTTCCCCAGAAAACAACCGCCTCAGCCCCCTCATCGTGGTGTTCGGCCACCCCTCCTGCCTGCCCTATCGACGCTCATTACTCCAGCGTAGGGGGTTGTAGGGCGCCGCTGACGTGCTGCGGAGCAACCTGTGGTAGCCAGGCGACCACGAAAGTCATTAGCATGAGTTCGGTAGGTTGTGATCATTTGTTGGATTTGTGTCACGAGGAGGATTGTTCATCTTGGGTTTTAGCGACAGCCTGAAGAATGGTGTGAAAAAGCGTCTCGGACTTGCCGAGGACACTGTGGAATTCGTGCAGGAGAAACGACGCGATGTGATTGTGGTGGGCGGTGGCTCCGCCGGTTCCGTGGTTGCTGCCCGCCTCAGCGAGGACGCCGATACTGATGTGCTGGTGCTTGAGGCCGGCCGCATGGATTCGCTGTGGGATCTCTATGTGCATATGCCTGCCGCGTTTTCCTTCCCCATCGGGAACAAGCACTACGACTGGCAGTACGAGTCCGACCCCGAGCCGGAGATGAACAACCGCCGCATCTACCACGCTCGCGGCAAGGTGGTTGGTGGGTCGAGCTCCATCAACGGCATGATTTTTCAGCGCGGCAACCCCATGGATTATGAAAAGTGGGCGGATTCTGAGGGGATGCAGGACTGGGATTATGCCCACTGCCTGCCCTATTTCAACCGCATGGAGACTGCCCTCGCGGCGGATGAGGACGATCCCCGCCGCGGCCACAATGGCCCGCTGAAGCTCACCCGCGGCCCCGCCCAGACCCCGCTGTTCCAGGCGTTTTTCCGCTCTGTGCAGGAAGCCGGCTATAAGCTGACCAATGACGTCAACGGCTACCGCCAGGAGGGCTTCGCCCCCTTCGACCGCAATATCGTTGGCGGCACTCGTCAATCCGCGGCTCGCGCCTATCTGCACCCCGCACTCGACCGAGACAATCTCGAGCTGCGCACCCGCGCCTTCACCCGCCGCGTTCTATTCGAGGGCACCAAGGCCGTGGGCGTGGAATATGAGTGGAAGGGCCATACCCGGCGCGTGTACGCGGACAAGGTGATTCTGTGTGGTGGCGCGATCAATACCCCGCAGCTGCTGCAGCTCTCGGGTGTCGGCCCGGCGGAGCTGCTCCAGGAGCACGGCATCGACGTGGTGGCCCCGCTGCCTGGTGTGGGCGAGAATCTGCAGGATCACCTCGAGGTCTATGTGCAGTACAACGTGACCAAGCCGGTGTCGATCATGCCGGCTCTGAAGATATGGAAGCGCCCCTTCATTGGGGCGCAGTGGCTGGTGTCCAAGAAGGGCCCGGTCTCCTCCTCCCACTTTGAGGCGGGTGGCTTCGCGCGCTCGAATGAGGGGGAAAAGTATCCCAACTTGATGTTCCACTTCCTTCCGGCGGCGATCCGCTACGACGGCACCACCTCCGGCGCCGCCCATGGCTTCCAGTTCCACGTGGGCCCGATGTATTCCGATGCCCGCGGCCACGTGCGCATCACCAGCGATGACCCGCACGCCAAGCCCAGCATGTTGTTCAACTACCTGAGCACGGACCAAGATAAGCGCGAGTGGGTGGAAGCGATCCGCGTCGCCCGCGAGCTCTTGGACACCGAGGCCATGCGCGAGTACACCGACGGCGAGATCTCTCCCGGCCCCTCCGTCCAAAGCGACGAGGAGATCTTGGAGTGGGTGCGCAACGACGGCGAGACCGCGCTTCACCCCTCCTGCACCGCGAAGCTGGGGCCCGCCTCTGATGAGATGGCGGTAGTCGATCCGGAGACCATGCAGGTTCACGGCACCGAGGGGCTGTATGTGGTGGATGCCTCGGTGATGCCCGGTATCACCAACGGCAATATCTATGCGCCGACCATCATGATTGCGGAGAAGGCCTCCGATCTCATCGCTGGCCGCGAGCCGCTGGCCCCCAATAACGCGCCCTTCTACCGGGCCGATGCGGACATGCCGCTCTACGCTGAGGGCGAGGTAGCGAAGGACCACACGGACACTCCCCGCGGCGGGATTTAATCGCCCCGAGATGGCGTCGATAAGCATCGCGCTTATCGACGCTTTTCTCTGTCTTAGCGTGCTGCGCGGGGTGTATCTGCAGCGCCTAGGAATCCACGCTCCAGCGACTGACGTCGATCACGTGGTCGGCGCGGTGCAGCACAGTGGGGTCGTGGGTGATGGCCAGCACCGTTGTTCCCTGCTGCGCCAGCTGGTCGAGCAGATCGACGACTTCCGTGGCGTGCTGTGCATCGAGGCCGGTGGTGGGCTCATCGACCACCAGAATGGGCCGGCCGGCGGCGAGAGCACGGGCAATGCTGGCGCGCTGGCGCTGCCCGCCCGAGCACGCGGCTGGCTTGTGATCCGCCACCGCGCTCAGCCGCACCGAGGCAAGCAACTCGTCTGCATATGCCTGCGGATGCGGGTGCCCGCCGCAGACCGCGGCGCGCCGAATCTGATGCCGCAGGCTAAACATAGGATGCAGCGCCTGGGCGGCGTCTTGGGCGGCATAGGCGCACTCCCCGCGAATCGGGTCGGGTCCGAGAAGCCCCAAGATATAGCGGATGAGCGTGGTTTTCCCGCAGCCGCTCGGGCCGCTCAGCACGGTGAAGCTGCCGGCGGGTACGCGGAAGTGGACGTCGTGGAGAAGCAGCTCCCCCTTCGCCGTGTACACCTCCATGCCCTGCACGCTCAGGCCACCATGATCCTGGAACACAGTGCCCTGCCCCGCATCCCGGCGCGGCGACACCTCAGCGGAACCGTTGCCCGCATGCGGTGGGTGTTCTTCCTGCTCTGCGGTGTCTCCGCAGGGCAGTTCAGCCACGGTTGAGGGCCTGATGATGGTGCGTGTGTCCTGTTCTTCCACCACCACAACCTGATCGCACACTCGCCGCAGGAAGTCGGCATCGTGGCTGCTGAGAACAATGGCGACCCCGCGGGCTGCCGCATCCTCGAGCACGCGCGCCACCGCATCGATGGCGGCGGCGTCAAGACCAGTAGTGGGCTCGTCCAAGACGAGAATCTCTGGCGCATGGGCTAGGGCACGCACTAATGCCAAGCGAGTGCACTGCCCGCCGGACATGCGCGCCAAGGAGTCAAACTTCTCTGGATCGAGGCGCACGCTCCGGGCAACCGCATGCACCGCTTCCCTATCGATCGCGCGCCGGGGGCGGCCGTCTCGAATAATCGACCATTGGGAACGAGCCGTATCCACGGTGGTGGCCGCGTCTTGCTCGACGAGGCCGCAATGCTCGCGGCGCCAGCGTCGCCACCACCTATCGCTGTGCGCGCTGGCGTGCGTATCAGTGGGAAAGCGCCTACCGCCCAGCCACACTTGGCCCGTAACCTGCAGGGCGGGTGCGGGACAGGCGGCGAGCAGCGAGAGCAGCGTGGATTTTCCGCTGCCGGAAGCACCGCTGATCCCTAGGATTTCGCCCGGTTGGACGCGCAGGGACTGCACCTCGATGGGCGTGGAGTCTGGATACCCCATGCGCAGCTGCTCCACCGCGATGCGCGCAGAGGGCGCGGTCTGGTGTGCTGCCGCAGGCCCGTGCTCTGGCGCCGCGGTGGCTGCAGTGTTGGTTCCGCGACGCTGCGGGGCGTGCGCGGAGCGCGGAGTTGGCGGCTGGACGGCATTGACCAGCACATCGAAAAACAAGACGACGACGAGCAAAAGCGCAACGATAGCGCAGGTCGGGGCGATAACCGCCGCCGGATTCAGCATGACCCCGGAGAGGTTTTCTCGGATCATCAGCGCCCAATCCGCTGTGGGGGCCGTGGGCCCCAGCCCGAGGATATGAACGCTCACCATCAGCTGCATCGCGGCCAGACACCGCACTGCGGCATCGGCGACGATGAGGGGAAATAACGCCGGCACCATCTCCCGGAGCGCGATGGCGACGGTGCTTTCTCCTCGTACTCGCGCAGACTCGATGAAGCCGGCGCTCGTCAGCGGCGCCGCCGCCGCGCTGAGCTGGCGCATGCCCTGCGGCACCCCGAGCAACAACATGGCCGCTGACACCGCGATCCACGCCGGAAAGATACTCGCCGCCGCAAGCACCACCACCATTGCCGGGATCGCTAACAGGGATGTGGACAGACGGTTGGCCACCCTTCTCCACCGCGGGCGTTGCACAGCAAGAAGAGACAGCACAGTGATGCAGAGGGTGGTCACAGCACCAATCGGCAGCGCCACCAAAAGACGAGCGCCGCCTGCCAATAAGCGTTGTCCCACGTCACGGCCCAAAGCATCGGCGCCCAGCAGTCCCACCTCTTGGTCGTAGGGAAACGACACTGGGTGCACTGTATCGCCGGCCCGCATTGGGCCGTAGAGCACCAGGGCGCACACCAGCGCCATCAGCAGGCTGACTACGACAGCTGCTATCTGGGTTCCTGGCCACCGCCTGCCGCGGCGGGCCTCGGCGCCACCCACGCTGGTGCGTGGCTGCTGCCGCATTCGTATCCGGCTCATCGCTTCACCCGCCTCTCCAGGGCAACGCTGAGCGCATCAGCACTGGTGTAAACCACGACTGCGATGCAGGACAGCACTAGGGCGATTCCCTGCACCACCGGCATGTCGCGTGCCCCGAGGGCGCTGGCGAGCAGCCCGCCCACACCGGGATAATTCAGTAGCGCTTCCACCACCACACCAGCTCCCAGCAGGCCGACGGCACTAATCGCCGCAGTGTGCAGCACCACGGGTGCCATCCGGATTGCCACGCACCGCCAAAGCCGCTGCAGCAACGGCATGCCGCGACGCTGGGCCGAAACATACAGTGGCAAAGCGAGCAGCTCCTCTGCGGGGCCGCGCAAGATCCGCGCCACCCAGGCGGCCACGGGGATGGCCAGCCCGAGCACCGGGAGCACGAGCTGCTCGGGCGATCCCCACGGCGATTCCCCGAGGGGGATCATGGTCACAGCCGGTAGCAGCCGCCACTTCACCGCGAAAAGCAGGACGAGCAGCACGACCACAATGGCCTCTGGGATCGCAGCGCAGGCCGCGACGAAGGCGCTGAGCACAAAAGCGCTCGGGCGACCGCGCAGCACGGCCTGAATCAGTGCCCCACCGATGCCAAAGGTCATGGCCAGGATCCACGCGGGCAGCACGATGGCAGATGAGGCCCCCAATCGATGGGTGACAGTACTGAACACATCGGTGCCCCCGATCCAACTCGTTCCCAAATCGAGCTGCAGGGCGCTCCACCACCAGCTAGCCAGCCGGTACAGCACCGGCTTGTCGAGGTCATAGTGGGTGCGCAGGCGCTCGGCGGCATCCTGGTTCGCCCCAGCGAGCTGGGAGGCGAAGTCTCCAGGAAGCCACGCAGTAATCAGGAACACGATGCTCACAACGACCAGCAAGGTCACAAGTGCAGAGCCCACATTGCTCAGCACACGGCTCAGCAACGCTGCACCTTTCGGCGGCCTGCTCTCGGCGGTGGGTGGGGCTTTTTTCATCGCGGCTCCTGATTAGCTGACTAGCTGATTAGCGTGGTGCGGAATTAGGCGGTTTCGACCCCGTCGAGGGCGTAGCGGGCAGAGCCATCCCGCCAGCCGCTGACGCCCTCTGCCATGCAGTCCAAGCCGCTGCCGAAGCCCCATACGACCCAGCCGCCTTCTTCTGCCATACGGTGGTGCAGCTTGCCGAGGGCCTCGTTCCGCTCCTTTTCATCCTGGATGCTCATAGCGTCAGCGAAGTCCTTGTCGAACTCCGGGTCCTTGAAGCCCGTCTCGGAGAAGGGAGAGGAGGAGAGCACCGTCTGGCGCACGGTCACCGCAAAAGGAGTGTTGGTGTACATGCCCACAGTGAAGGGCTCCACCGTGTACGCGGTGGACCAATAGGTATCAGGGGCGTGCTCTTCGATCGTGACGCGAATGCCCGCCTCTTCCAGTTGCGCTGCGGCAACGGTAGCGGTGGTCATCATCCCGGGGTAGGACTGCGTGCTGTGCAGCGTCAGATCGAGGCCATCCGGGTGTCCCGCCTCGGCCAGCAGCTTCTTGGCCTTCTCCACATCGCGCTTGATGGGGGTGACATCCTTCGGCACCGAGGGATCATTCTGCTTGATCATGTCATAGCCCACAGATCCATAGCCCAGGAAGACCTGCTCGACGAGCTTCTCCCGGTCCAGCGCTAGCTTGATGGCGTCTCGAACTTCCTTCTTGTCGAAGGGGGCGGTATCAACGCGGAGCAGCAGCGGATAGGTCTCGTAGCCGGGGCGCTGCCGGATGGTGTAGCCGGACTGCTGCTCGAGAGACTTCGCGGCTGCTGGGGCGAGCGAGGAGGCAACCATGACTGCGCCGGTGGACACGGCGTTTGCCATCGCCTGGGGATCGCTGAAGCCGTTGATCTCCACTCGTTGTGCCCGCACATCGCTACCCCACCAGTGCTCATTGGGGCTCAGGACGGCATTGGTGCCTTCTAGCGCATCCTGCACGAAGGGGCCAGAAGCAATCGGCGAATCGAATTCGGTCGTTCCGTCCTTGACCACGAGGATGAAACCAGCCAGCATGCGCGGCAGCTCCGCATCCGGCACGGAGGTCGCCAGCTCGATGGTGTAATCATCGACAATGCTCGAGGCCTGAATATCCACGGTGCCCAAGCGCACACCGTTTTGTTCCTTCATCTCGTCGATACGGTTCAGGCTGTAGAACACGTCTTTCGCGGTGAGCGGGGAGCCGTCCGCGAACTGGGCGTCCTCGCGAAGCTCAAATACCCAGCGGGTGGAGTCCTCGTTCGGGGTCCACTTCGTTGCCAAGCGCGGCACCAGGTTTCCGTCATCGCTGAGCAGCAGCTGGTCGTACACGCAGCTGAGGCGGAACCAATCGGACTCGGAGAACAGCGAGCCATGGGGGTCGATGGAGGCCTGGCTGCCTGCAGCAACGGCGGCGAAGGTCAGGGTCGCGTCCGCGGAATCGGCGGCACCGGAGGACGAGGACTGTGCACTGCTGCTGTCGCTGTTATTAGAGCCACAGGCTGCGAGTACGGCACCAGCGATGCTTAAGCCGGTGACAGAGAGGAATCGGCGGCGGTTCATTGCCATGTCAGTCTCCTATGAGAATGGGCTTTCGCGTTTGGGCGAAAGGATGGGTGATGAGAGGGATGGAATGTGCTAGGCACGATCAGCACCCCATCAGGGAGGCTTATCGCCTTCTTCAGCTGCGGCGGCGCGCGAGCACCGCGATCGTCCCGTGGTATGAGTTCCCGTGGTGTGGGTTCGCACGGCCTGCGAGAGCAGCGTGGCCACCCGGGCTACCTGTGGTTGCCGAAGAATCGAATAGTGGTGTGCGGGCACGCCATGTACCTCGAAGGAGCCATCGATCCAGGAATCCCACCCGAGGTGCTCATCCGTGCAGTCGTCGACGCCCATGCCTTCCCCGCTATTTCGGGGTGAGCGCTGATCCGCCCGCACCAGAAGAACAGCTACTTCTTGGTCCAGCAGGTGCGCATGATGATCATAAAGCGCATGAATATGGCGAGAAAATATGTCGTTTCGCACCTGTAGCGCTTTCGGGGACACATCTACACCGTGTGCTTCGAGTTTGTCGCACAACGTGTCTACATCGGCGTCGGGGCCGCTATCACCGTCGAGGCCGAGATAGGCCTCGATAGAACGCAGCTGCCGCAACATCATGCGATTGTCGCTACACTGCTGGCGCTCTTCTTCGCTCAGAGACAGCGCTTCGCCTTGATTGAGAATATCGATAATTCTTTCTGGAGAATTAGAATCCACCATCCACACAAGATCGACCGAATCCCCTTGCTTGCGAAGAGCACACGCGATTTCGTGAGCCAATGTTCCTCCCATTGACCAACCGCCAATCGTGTAGGGACCATCCGGTGATATTTCTTTGATCAAACTATAGTAAAGCTCAACCATCTCGGCGATACTCGCCCCGAGAACGTCATGTCCGGCAATCTGCGGATCCATAATCGCCACGCATGGACGATCCGTCTCTAGGCGCCTCGCTAATTCTAGATAGCACAATGCGTCGCCTCCAGAGGGATGAATGAAAAAGATGGGCCTTCCCTCGCCTCGGGTGAGATGCAGACAACAGTCTCGAACCACACTCGCGATATCAACCTCTTTTAGCCGAGCCGGCTCTGCAGACACAGTGTGCGAATCCGCGGCGCTTTCATCGGCGTCGGAGATTCCTTCTTCCCCCTGCGCAGCGGCAGATATATATGCCTGCGCCAGTCCTTCCCGAGTGGGGTGCGCAAAAAACTCTGGGGCTACTTCTGCCATTGATAGCTGGTGGCTGTCCACGCACTCCAGCTCGGTGGAACACAACCTTTGTATAAGTTGCACGGCCAGTAAGGAATCGCCTCCGGCCCTAAAGAAGTGTTCTTCGCTTGCAATAGGAACGAGCTCGTTCCACAGCTTTTCAATGCACTTCTCTAGCTCAGCGGGGATCTCCCGGACGTGTTTCTGCGGTGAGTTATGAGAATTCTCATTCTCCCCTACCGTGAGATAATCGCTCAGAGCCATGCGCTCTTGAGGAATCTCGACAGTTTTATCCCATGCGGATTCGCTGCCCAGTTCCAATAAGAGCTCATGTACTCGATCGAGGATCAACGATGGCGCATCCCCAAACCGCTCCGGAAGAGCGGCCATGGACAACACACATTCCCCGTAGAGCTCGAAACAACGCAGTTCAAGCTCCACCTGAGGCGTGCGAACCTGCTGGAAGTACTCCGAGATATCTATCGTTCCCAAAGGGCCAGCATTGGTACTCAAGTCACCGCCCAACGCTGCGTCCATTCCGAGTGTGGACTGGAATACAATCGGCGCCACAGATCGCGCTCGACCCATGTTCTTCAGCAGCATTCGGCTGATGTCCACTGCGCTTACGAGGTTGTGGGACAAGCACTCACCAGATTGAGCAGCAATCGACCGTGCCACTTCTCGTATCGTCGGCTGCGCATCAGAGGAATCGTTCCTCCCAAGTTCGAGCGACACTAGAGCTGTGCGCGAGAAGGGACCCATCAGGTCCATCACATCTGGGTGTATGCCATGTCGATTGTGCTGCAGCGTATTAAGCAGCATCGCACCACGGTGAGTGCGCTCTGCTAAAGCAAGCGCGAAAGCCGTCATTGCTGCCGTGGTAGCAGTAACACCTTCTTTACGTGCCCGTTGACAGATGCGTGACCACGTCTCTGCAGAAATCCTGCGTTCTAGCATGAGCATCGAACCAGCGCTGTTAGTCACAGTGGCAGAACCATCTGCGGGGTTAAGCACTGGAGGCGCAGGAAGAGTAGGAAGCCGTTCGCTCCACCATTGCCGGTCCGTATCCACGGCATCTTGTTCATACTCCTGCACAGAAAGCGCGTAATCCGCGAAAGTGATGTCGAGTTCAGGGAGCGGCTCTTCACTACACAGTGCCTTCAGGAGTGCACGGTCAAATAGTGACGCAGACCAGCCATCGAGCACGAGGAGGCTGGAGGAGACGAAGAAGCGACCATGACCGCCAGGCAGAAGTAGTGCCCCGACTATCGCGGTAACTCCACCATTTACTGGATTCGGCCCTTGGTGAGTCATAGTGTGGCGGTGCTGCTGCAGGGCTGCCTCGAGTTCTTCCGGCGCAGTCAGCCCACGCATATCGACAACACGCACGTCCACGCATGAATCGATAACGTCTGCCGACGCTGGCCGGAAATATTGGAGTGAGTCTTCGTCAATGCTCACGCGCAGCATTGGGTGCGCCACAGCCACACGGCGGCAAGCAGAACGCAGGATTCTCGTCACCTCCGCTGGGTCGGTGATCTGCATATTCCACAGCGGAACGTCGGTATAGACGTGCGCGGTCGGATATGACACGTCGAGCGCCTGCGTCTGGCCCACAAAATATGCCTGTTGGAGCGACATCAGCGGGAAGCGCTGCTGAGGATCGGCACGCTTGAGCTCGATGCTGGCTTGGCCCTCTGGGTTCTCTGCCGGGGACGGTGCGAGTAGCTGTGCGAGCTTGTCCACGACCTCATTGACGGTGACATCCGCCCTCATCAGGGGCGCCGGAAGGGTGCACCCCAACTGGGATTTCAGCGTGTTCGCGATACGAACGGCCAAAAGTGAGTCTCCCCCGATATCCAGGAGGGTGGAGTCTCGTTGAATGGTCTCAGCCGGCACGCCAACAAGATCGGCCCAAGCCTGACGCACGACCTCTACAAGGTCAGTGGCATCGCCGCTGAGCTGTTCCTCCTCCGCAACCGAGGATGTCTGCTCATCCGCCGCGGTGTCCTTGGACGAGGAGGATTCGAGCCGGTCCTGATTGTGCTGCTGGCCGTCCTGAGCTTGCTGCGCTGTGATGTCGGTGGTGCCGCCGAGGATCCGAAGATATTTCTCGAAGAAGGTTTCTGCTTCATCGATATCCACGACGTCAGCAACATCCCATTGCAGTACAAGCTCACCGCGATGGAAGAATGCCTGGTGATCCAGCCACACCTGCGGAGTTTGGGAGATACCGGTGACATACTCGCCCAGCCAACTGTGGTCATGGTCTTGTTCGAAGTCGACCATGCTGGTGAATACCACCGGAACGCTGACGACGTGTCCCCGCGCACGAGACAACGCATGAAGCACTTCCACTCCGGACATTGCGCGATGATCCAAGGCATCAAAAAGTTCTCGGTTGGTCGCCCTCAGTCGATCGTCCTGCAACGCTTCTCCAGCATCAACGTGACTGCGCAGGAGCAGCATGGAGGAGAATTCCCCGACCACCGAGTCGACCTGCTCTGCCCATTCGGCAGGAAGCGCACTCCGGCGATCAAAATGGGTCACCGAGACAGCAATATCTTCTTGCCCTGCATAATCGTGAAGCACGTAGGTATAAGCGCTGAGTAGCAGGCTAGTGAGCGACACTCTCGCTTGCTGAGCACGCTGACGCAGCTCTGCTAGGGCTTGGCCCTGGACACGGCCGCTCAATCGTGTGAAGCGAGGCGCACCATGAGCGGGATGGCGCGCAATAGCAGGTGCGTCAGGGAATCCGTCGAGCTGAGAGTCCCAATAGTCGCGGGCTCGCCGACGCTGTGCCGTCTCCCCCGGTTGGCTGGCGTGGAAACGCTGAATGTCCTCAAATGTCAAAGGCAGCGGCTCCAGAGCTACCTCGGGGTGCTCGTAGTAGTGCTGCACACAGGAGTCGACGATGAGCCATGATGCGGAATCAACCATGAGCACATCGACCGCGATCATTACATGATCGCCGGCATCGGTGCGCACAATTTCCACCAACACTGGGAAGTCCACGGAGGGATCAGACACCCGGCGCGACACGCGCTCTCGGGTGCGTTCCACGAGCCTGCGCTGCGTCTCAGCCGAGGTGGCTCGTGCATCATGCACGTCGATCGTGGGAGCTCGACGATCACGAATGCACTGCTCTCCGCTTTCCACGATGACAGCGCGAAGCATGGGATGGTGTGCCACTGTGGCATCCCATGCCGCCTGATACCGAGCGATATCGAGATCCTGCGCACGGTACTCGAGGTAGAACTGGCACGCCACCCCACCAAGTTCATAGCCATCGCCTCGGCCCACCCAGTAAGCGTGCTGAATACGGGTCAAGGGAAATGGTTTATGAACAGTGCCGAGGGTAGAAGCCACAGCTTCCGTGGGGGCAGGTTCCGGAGCATGAGCTTCGCGCTTATCGACGCTATGCTCTCCGTGGTCGAGGTGATCTGCGAAGGTCCGTACCGTTGGATAATCGAGAAGATCGCGCAGCCGGGCGTGGATTCCGTGCCGCTGTTGCAACAAAGAGAGCACTCGGGTCGCGAGGAGCGAGTGCCCACCCGCGGCGAAGAAATCGGTGTCTAGATTGAGGTCACGTGCACCTAGAACCTCCGCCCACACTTCTGCTACTGCGCGTTGCTGAGTTGTCCATAATGCAGCTTCTTCTTGCTGCTCCATGCACGCTGGCGTGGTCGATCGACGGGTGACCAACGTACGGGAGCGAGCGTTGAGCTCACCGGCAGATAGCGCGAAGTGTAATCCGGTGTCAGACGTATTTTCTTCCCGCACAACCTTGTCAATGACATTCAAGGCATCATCGATATCGATAGCGTGACGCAAAGATACTTCCGAGGCGGCGGTGTTTTCCTCTTCACTTCCCAGCCGGAAACGATCGAAGTCGATCACCGTCCATCCTCGGGCGGTAGCACAGGCATCAATGAAGGCACTGGCGGCAACATATCCACCGAGCCCGAAACCACCGATAGTTACTGCTGCGGAGGACATCACGAGGACACGTGGGCTACTGCCGCTGTCCTGAATGGCTGTGGCCAGACACTCCAGACCTGCAATCTTGGCCGACATGACGCGGCTAAGCCCGTCCTCATCCATCTCTTCAAAGGTGAGCAGATCAATCTCCGCCGGAGCGAAAATGCACACGTCGTAATCTTCGTGGGCCAATATCTCCTGCACCCTGGATTCATCGGTGACATCTACGGCTTCCCACCGCAGCTCCCCCGCAGCGATCGCCGCAGCTAGCCGGGCTTGATGCCCCTGTGCGGCCGGCGCCGTACGCGAGCACACCGTTACCTCGTGGCCGTGGCCAACTAGGTGCAAACACACGTTGCTACCGACACGGCCTGTGCCACCAAGCACTAATACTTGCAGCGCCGGGGCCGGTGTTGCAGCGCCGTCGGTGTGCGTGTCCTTGTGCAGCACAGTATCCAACGCTGGATTATCTTCGGCACTAACCCAGCTTCGTTGGAGCAGCACACCACCGCGCTGCGCATAGTGGAATCCACCGCCCGCGCTGCGGTTGAGCATCCTCGCGAGAAGATGTGGGTGTGCCTGGGTTCCCAGCGGTTCCTCGAGATCCACGGTGGCCCAAGCGATCCCGCCATGCTCCTGAGCGAATACTCGAGCGGCCGCTATCGTGGCGGCGCGATGGGCTTCGGGGCTATCTGCGGAAGTGACCGCGGCGCTCGCGTGCGAGACAACGAGCAGCGCTGGCCCACCCTGCTGAGACTCTGACGGCTGGCTCCATAGATTGTGCAGCTCAACATAGGCCATGAGCTCCGATCGCACCCGATCGAGTGCGTGCGCAGTGTTCTGCGTGGACAGCAGCGTTGGGAAGAACACCACACCATCGAGGTCGGCCCACGATGCGTGGTCCTGTGCGCCACAGTCCACCCACTGCACACTCGGATCGAGTGTGGCAGCCTGGTGGCGAGCCTCAGGGGGCCAATAAGCGAACACATACGAGCGTTCGGTGTCCCCAGCCTCGGGCGTATCGACCAAGCAGTACTTGGGGATGTGGGCCTGAACCGTGCGCGATCGGCGACTGATCTGGGTGCTGCTGTGGCTAGGTTTCACCGTCGGGGTGCGTCGATAAGAAAACCCCATCTCTGCCACTAAGTGGGGAGCAAAGCCCTCATCTGTGACGAGTTCGGAGGCTGCAGAGTCACGGCCGGCCGCCCACACATAACCGCGCACCAGCTGGTGTGGAGTCATACCTGGGTTCTGCTGTGCTGGGGCAAGACTGAGACTCGCCTTGCAGATGCGCCTCCGAGCGACCATTTTCGCAAGCCCCAAACCGGGCCCGATATGGCAGGCGAGCACACCGTCATATCCTTGGCGCTCGAGGGCGTCGATGGCTGTGTCCACCGCCGCATCGAAACGCACCGGCTGGCGCAAATGCTGCACCCAATACTCGGGGTCAATCTTCTCCCCAGCACCGTGAACCTGCGTGTCGAGACAACTCACCATGGTTCCTTGCCCAGTGGGTGATCCGACAGTGGTGGCTACCTCGCGAAACGCCGCCATTTCCCCTTCGATGAGCCGGGAATGGCTGGCTGCCGCAATACCGACATTTCGGGTCGTTGCGCCCGCTTCTTCCACAGCGTGTCGAAGCACAGCGATGTCCCGACGCGGCCCACTCAGCACCACGGCATTGGGCGCATTGATTGCAGCGATATCGCAGGCCTCAAACGCTGCGCGGACAGAAGCATCGGTGGCGGAGTCACGACAGAGTTCCTCGAGGGCCGTCGCGCCCAGCCCCACGCTGAGCATCTCTCCTTCTGGTGCGTTCTCCATCGCTTGTGCCCGGGCGCACACCAGAGAGACGGCGTCATCAACCGAGAGCGTGCCTGCGATCGTTGCCGCAGCATACTCGCCGGCACTATGACCAAGCATCACATCCGGCATGATCCCTTCCGCCTGTGCGGCACGGGCAAGCGAGACGCTGTAGGCGTAGAGAGAAGACAAGAGGAGAAGGGGCGCAACAGGCTCATGCTGGGCCTGCTCGGCAGCAACGTCTTCGGTCAAAAATGCGAGACAATCTGTGCCGGTTTTTTCATGAAAGCGCTGGCACAAGTCATGCAGGTGAGCCCAGAATTCTTGCTCACCGTCATGTCCTAGCTCGGCACGGTGCAGTCCCGCTGCAGCTCCCCGCAGTGGCACACCAGCACCGGGGAATACCCACAGTAGGGCGGGGTTATTCCCACTATCCACAACGGTGGGCTCGGCGATGTCATCGTCGTGTGTATCGGATGCACGTGCCCGCAGCTGGGAAAGGGAATAGACCGCCCGATAGCGTCGCTGCTGTCGATGCACGGCCAGCATCCCGGCGAGTTGATGGCTGCGATCAGGATGCGCAGCGAGAGTGACTCCAACGCGTCGCGCCATGTCGCGCACACTGTCTGCGGAATGCGAACTGAGCAAAAATAGAGGATCATCCTGCGGGTTCAGAGAAACATTGTCCCGCTCCGTCTCAGTGCTTTGCACCGATGTGTAGCGCTCATCATATCCGGCGATAACGTGGCAGTTCACGCCCCCGATGCCCAGTGCACTTACTCCTGCCCACCGTTGCGCTGCATCCCACGTACGCGGGGAAGAAAGGAGCTTAAGATGCTGTGTGCGCGCAAGCGATGGGTGCGGCGAATGCGCGGTGTGCGCAGGCGGCTGAATACCAGTAGCCGCGGCTTGAATCGAAGCAATGAGGCTAGCGATGCCCGCTGCACTATCAGTGTGCCCAATCTGGGCTTTGATCGAACATAGAGGGAGGTCATCGTCGTGACGTTGCCCGTATGCTTGGGAAAAGGCCGCAATCTCTACGTCGTCGCCTAACACCGTAGCTGTGCCGTGACCGTGCAACAGCCCAATATCTTGTGTTTCAAGGCCGGAGACCGCCAAAGCTTCTTCAATGGCGGCGACGTGCCCTTCTACTGATGGGGCGCTAAAACTGGCTCGGCCATACCTACCATCATTAGATACAGCAGAGCCTGCGATCATTCCCAGCACGGGCTGGTTCGCACGCAGCGCGTCTGTCGTTCGCCGCAATACGATAACGCCCGCGCCCTGGGTGAACACGGTTCCATCGGCATCACTGCCATAGGAGTGGGTAAAGCCAGACGGCGAGTATGGCCCATCAGGAACAGCGACATAGCCGCCCAGATGCGCCCCCACGTCTTTCAGGCTCACGCCAACGACGATGGCGGTATCGCACTCATGCACGTGCAAGCTATTGAAGGCTTGATGAACAGCCACCAAAGACGATGCACACGTTGCGCCGATACTCATCGTTGGACCGGTGAGGTTGTACCGGTACGCAATGCGTAGAGGCAGATAATCCGCAACGTTGCGGGAGTGCAGATCGAGGCTGCGGACAGGATCCGTGCCGCCCCTCGGATCGAAATCATCAGAAAGGTTGTCGTGGAGATAGACCGATTCAGCGCAGGAAGAAAAAACACCGGTAACTCCCCACTCGTCTTCCCCTGTAAAACCGGCAAGATCAAGCGCTTCGCCAACCAATTCCATCGCCAGCAGCATTTGCGGGTCAGTGGACTGCGCGGCGCTCTCACTCAATCCGAGTGCCTCAATATCGAATGCGTCCATGTGACTGAGATCGCCAACGACGGGAACAAAATGCGGATGGCGATGTAGTGCTGAAGCACCTGCGTCATGCGACGGTGTGCGGCGACCATAGCCGAACTCACCGTCTACTTGGAGGCCAAGGAGTTGCGCTGGGGTGTCGGCACCGGGGTACCTGCACGTCATAGATACGACGGCGATAGCGGGGTTAGCCCGAGTCACGAGACTGAATCCTCCTTGATGAGCTCTAGGCTGAATTGGTCCAGCCATTCCAGGGGGTGGTGTTTTTCTGGGTATCGGCTTTTTACTGTGAGACCCGCTGCAGTGGCTGCTTCTACCCATTCCTCACGGTTGAGAAAAATGCGTCCGCTGCTTCCGCGGGCATCCTGAAATTCTTGGCGCGGTCCATTCGGATCTGGCGCCATCAGAAACCTCATCGAAATCTGCAGGGGAAGATGTTCTGTACCTGTCTCGATGAGATAAATGCTGCCTTTCGGCCGCAGTTGTGCGGACAGCTCCGAGAGCAGTTGCACAGGGCTCAGTGCGTTATGGGCAACGTTTCCACAGGCGATTACATCGAACCCCGAGCCTGGATGGAGAGAATCCAAAGCCTCACTAGGGGCAGCATTGATATCGACGATGCCAAAGTTCATACCGGGACGTCCTGCATAGCGCAGCTTGGCACGATGCAGAAACCACCGCGAGACATCGCTAAAGGTGTAGTCCACGTGTGTGTTCCGGAGAGCATCAAGAACCGGGTCAGTGAGTGCGCCTGTACCCGCGCCTATCTCTGCCACGGCGAGCCTAGATGGGCAGCACGCTGCGCGGGCAGCGAGCTCGGTCGCCACGGTGGTATTGATGGCACTACTGATCGGGTTGTTCTGATACATCGCCGATGCGGCACTGAGTGCATCGTTGTCGAAAAGTATCTGTCGCACGGTGTTTTCTCCCACAATGAGCGACTCGAGATCGGCATCACAGGTGGAGAAAAATTCGTCAAGATTCTTTTGATTGTCGATGGTGCTCTCGTCCCACCCAGCTTCGGACAGTAGCTCCTCGCCACGCACGCCGACTTCGGCCCACGAACATGACTGGGGCACGTCAGCAGTGTCCTGAGCAAGCAATTCCCTCCACCGTTTCTGCTGGGCGTCGGGGTTCGAGGTAATGCTTTCCCAGCGGCGCAGAATCGGTGTGAGGTGCGCCGGTACACGAGCGTGATCGACATTCCGCAGCGCTCGGGATATCGAGTCGTAGGCGGCCTGCTCTCGGTAGACATGGTGCACTTTCAACGCGTGGACGCGCCCGTCTGTGAGATCAGGGGAGACTGTATCCATGCTGGTCATGACCGGCTATCCCCTCCCCGCTCCGCAGAAGACGAGTGCATCGCTTGGAATGTGGAACAGCGCGACAGCAGTTCGCTGTAGGTGCCGGCATCGACGATGCGTCCAGAATCCATGACGACGATGCAGTCGGCTGACACGACTGTGCTCAACCGGTGTGCCGCCATCACAACGGTGGAGTCTTGCCGCAGCTGCTCGATGGCCTGCATGATGATTCGCTGCTGGAAGGCATCGAGCGCGGAGGTGACCTCATCAAGCAACACCACGGGTGCTTGTTTGAGTAGGGCGCGGGCGATGGCCACACGCTGCCTTTCTCCACCCGAGAGTCGCTCGCCGCCTTCGCCCACGACGGTGTCGACGCCATCCTCAAGATGCCGCGCGAGGTCCTCTACCCCGCAGATGTCCATAACGTGCTCGATCTCTGCAGCGCTAGCGCTGGGTCGAGCAAGGGCAATGTTGTCACGAATACTGGTATTGAGCAGGTAGGTGTCCTGAAAAACCACGCTGACGTGGGCGGAAATATCCTCGACGCTCATTCCGCGTACATCCCGCCCCATGAGGTGCACTGTTCCGGAATCAACATCCCCGAAGCGTGCCAGCAGGGAGAGCAGGGTGGTTTTCCCAGATCCGGAAGCGCCGACAACCGCGACCAGACCCGGCCCGTCGAAGTCCAAGGAGAGGTCATCGACCCCAGAGGTGGAGTTCGGATACTGCATGCTCGCGTGTTCCAGCGAGAACGCCGCGGGCTTTCCCGTCTCGGGGTTGATCTTGGGTGGCTGAGCAGCACGCTCAGGGTCCTGCTGTAGTTGTGGGGTAGCGAAGAAATCCAGCAACCGCTGCACTGCATTCCGGGCCATGCGCAGCGCTGCTGCGAGTTCAGCAACACCGCGTAGAGGTTCGATACACCTCAACAGCAGCAGAATATTTAGCACAATTGCTATACCGCTGTGCCCGCTGTGTACTCCGTGCACCACCGCCACCACCAGGCTCAGCGCAATGGTGAGCTGCACCATGAAGGCGAATACAGTCACGCCTGGCAGGACCAAGCGGATCATGCGTGCGGTGTCGTCGCGAACGCGATCGAGTGCGGTATCGATGCGCTGCCGGCCGAAGCTTTGGGCGGAAGCCAGGCGCAGAGTCGGTTGCAGCCGAGCAAACTCAATCACCGCGCTAGCGGCTAGTTCTTGGGCTTCATGCAAGCGACCGTCGCTGGCGGCCACCATAGCGCGCCCCCATACTGCCGCGCCCCAACAGAAAAGCAGGAGCACCCAGAGGATCCCTCCCAGGAGGAGATCACGAGATGTCAGCAGCACTGCCAAGGAACACGGCACGATCACCGCTGGAATGAGACGCGGGAGGAGATGCGCTGGGATCGACATGGCCTGCATCACGTCCCCCGTGGTCAGGGTCGCGAGATCGCCCCTGCGGTCCGTACGGAACCAGCCATAAGGAAGCGAGATGAGAGTGCGGCGCACCCGCTCTAAGAGTCCTTCGGCCAAGGAATATCCTGCGCCCCTACTCGCCATGACGCCCATGCTGGAGACGATCACCCACGCTGCGGCGAGCAGAAACGCCGGCCACAGCGGAGCGTCCTCGGTCAGTGCCACGGTGGCCATGACTATTGCCGCGACCTCTAGCAGGCTGGCAGCGGCTACCACGCCGATCGCTATCCCGACGCGGCGGCGATCACGAGCGTTAAGAGAGAGCACCAGCCCGCGAAATGTGGATCGTCCTGCGGCACTCGAATGTGTGCTGTGAGTACTCATCGCGGACCTACAACCCCCGCACACAGCTGGCTGAATACCGAGTCGCGCTGGGCGCGTAAGTCCGCCGGACTACCGTGTTCGACGATGCTGCCGCGGTCCATCACCCACACCTGTTGCGCCTGTGTGGCAAAGGTGAGTCGGTGGTCAATCCTGATAATGGTGACTCCTTGTTGGTGGTGTTCTTCCAACCCCTGATCGATGCGTCGCTCGCCGAGCACATCAACTGCAGCGGTAGGTTCATCGAGGATGAGCACGGGATTTCGCTGGTAGAGAGCGCGGGCAAGGGTGAGCCTTTGCCGTTCGCCGCCGCTGAAAGAGGCTTCCCGGCCAAGAATGGTGTCCGTGCCCTCCGGCAGGGCGTGTACCCGCTCATCGAGTTGCGCCTGCTGCAGACAGGAATCGATGCGGGCGCTGACTGCGTCGCGCCCCATGGTGACGTTGTCTGCGATGCTCGCCTGCAAAATTCCTGGGTGTTGACCCACGAAGGCGACATGCGTACCGATTGCTCCCAGCGGTAGGTGCGTCATGCTCACCGCTCCCGAGGGCGCATGGATGATGATGTCGCCCTCATCGATGGAATACAGCCCCGCGAGGACCTGGGCGAGTGTTGATTTTCCGCCTCCTGACGGGCCAACGAGGGCCACGCTTTCCCCGCGATGGATGACCCCACTTACTCCGTTGAGGACGCGATGTCCCTGCCGCGAACAACTCACCTCGCGCAGTTCGATGGACTCCCAGTCTTCCGGCCACTGGCTAGCTACGCCGTGAGTCTCATCGCGGGGGCTGTCCGTTGCGCGTTGTCCCAGCGCCGCGTCTAAGCGTTGCGCTGCGGCTAGCCCGGCGCTGATGTGTTGTGCGGCATAGGCCAGCGGCAAGATGGGAGCTCCCACCATCGGCGCGAGCAAGGCGGCATAAACGATCGTTTCAGTGCCGACGTCGAAGAGCAGCCCAGCTCCAATGGCGATCACAAAAGCAGGCACGGGGCTCAGGAGGATCTCCGCTGCCGTCATTTTGCGTCCCACATCCATCGCCCATGCGTGGACGAAACGGCTATAGCGCGTCGCGGCCTTTCGGAATTGATCGGCAGACGCCGTCTCATCGTCAACGGTGAAAAAGACTTTCGAGACAGCGACACCTTCCACGGCAGCGACACTTGCACTGTCGAGGGCGGACACATGTGCGAAATACTCGTCCATCTTCGCCATCGCAGTGCGCCCGTGATGGAGCTGAATACCGGCCCCGATCAGAGCTGGAACACAGGCAAGAAGTCCCGCCTGTGGGGAAAGAACCGCCAGGGCGATCAGGGCGAATACTGGTGTGAGAATCGAGGCGACGGCGTCGATAAGAGCATGCGCAACGACGTTGTGTAGGGCCCCAACATCATCTGTGAGCATTCGTTTCACTGCCGCTGAGTCTTTTTCAGCGAACTCGTCCATGGGCTGGCGTTGCAGATAATCGGCGATATCCCCGCGCAGCTCGCGCTGGAGAAAAGTATCGGCCAGGTGGCTCACCGTAGTCGCCGCGCCCAAAAAGATCGCTTGGCCAAGGAATCCGAGAATGGCGCCTATCAACAGCGGCCACGGAAGGGCGCCAGTTCCGAGGTCAATGACCAGCCATCCAGCCACTGCTGCGGTGCAGAGCATTCCCGCCACAGCACTGAACGAGGACAACGCCTGCAAGACCGAAGCGAACAGCAAACGGCGACGGATTGGGGCCACGATGCGCATAAAAACTCCATAGTCCAAGCGCTCTTCGGAGCTGCTCATCGTGAATCTTTTCCCTCCATCATGCTTCTGCAGAAGCACCGTCGACCAAGCCTAGGCAACCTTCAATCTTTGAGGTAAAAATCTAACTATGAATTCTCCAATTGGCAACGTTGCCCATTACGGGTTGCGGTCTCTGCTCACTGTCCTCGACAGTGCGCACCTCACTGAGGACGTTGGCACACTGCCCAATCCTGAACTTGTGACATTGCGCGATTGCGGAGTCACATCGTTTCAGGCCCTTAAAATCCAACAAACCTTGCGCGAGGACTTAGGAATACAGGTCCCACTCAGCGAACTTCTGGGCACACTCACCTTGGGCGAACTTGCACGCCGCTACCACCCCCAAATGGGAGCAGGCTCCAGCGCTCAGGGGCAGGCCGAAGATTCCTCGCCCCCTTCTCGCTCTGCGGACGCTGCCGAAGAGATGCCACTTACTGCCCTTCAGACTGCGTATTGGGTTGGGCGCTCCCCCGAGTTTGAACTTGGTGGTGTGGGATCCCATTGGTTCAACGAGTACATCCTCGATATCGACGCCATCACCCGCAGTCCCGCAGCCCGATATCTCTTAGATGATGCGCCGGATACCACCCCAGCTGAACTCGCAATTGAGGTCTTGGACGTTGCCTTTCGTCGAGTGCTCGCCGCAGAAATCACTCTGCGTAGTGCGGTCACAGCCGAGGGGCGCCTGCGGGAGGCAGTGATCGACTGCCGCGATTGTCGGATTGAACGCGTCGACCTCCGTGCGAGCGATCAGCACACTGCGCAGGAGCGCATGACGATGCTGCGTCGCAGCCATTCGCACCTTGTCTTCGACCCGATGCGCTGGCCGATGTTCGCGATCACAGCGGTCCTCTTGCCTGACCACAGCGTGCATCTTTTACTCAGCACGGATGCAGTTCTTCTCGACTATGCGTCTTTTACCGCCCTACTCACACGCTGGAAGGAAGCAGTGTATATGCCGTTTTCCGAAATGAGCGCTCACGATACATTTCGCCAGCCCTCTCCCCTGCCGGAATCGCACGATGCCCAGGCATGGTGGAAGAAACAAAAACTTAATCCCCCACCCACCTTGGCTGTCGCTCCACAGGACGCCGCAAACACCACTACTCGATACCAGCGCCGCATTGATGGGAAGACATGGGCGCGGATAGTGGAGCAGTGCGAACGTCACCACGTCTCTCCCACGGGATTGCTCTTGACGGTATATGCAGTGCTCTTAGATAGATTCCGGGTAAACGATGAGGATTTCTCCATTAACCTCACCGTCTATGACCGCCCTCCGGGACAATCGGATGTTATTGGCGACTTCAGCAGCAATGCCATCTGTGATGTTCCTAGGTTGAACTACACGGTTCCTGCAGAGCGCACGATTACAAACATCACCGATCGGCTGTGGGAGTGCGTTGATCACCGCGCCTACCCTGCCAGCGCCGAGCGCAAGCGTCGGAAGCTGCACGAACAGGCTTCGCCTTTTAGCGCAACCGATCCCATCGTGTTCACCTCTACTCTCGGCGTAGGAACAACTGATGCCGAAGAGTGGCTTGGGAACAAGCAGCTCGGATTGTCTCAAACTCCGCAGGTTTTGGTCGACCATCTCGTATTCACCGCAGGTGATGACCTCGTACTCGTATGGGATGTGCGCGACGGAGAATGGCCAGAGGACATGTGGACGAGCTTCGCAGATTCTTCTCTCCGAGCACTTTCCCAATTCGCCACGAGCGATGCGTGGGAGCGGCCGAGTCTAGGGTGGATGCCCTTCCACATCGAGATGGATGCCCCGGCAGATGCCGGTATCCCCGAGGACGACGGTCTGCTTCATACTCCTTGGATGCGAGCCGCCAAGCGCTATCCAGAGCGTCCCGCAGTCATCACCCCTAGCGCTACCGTGACGCATAGAGAGCTAGAAGAGCGCGTCTCCGCACTGCGCACGACCCTTGACACACAGGTCACTGCTGGTGATCGTGTCATCATTGCTATGCCAAAGTCAGCCGCTCAAGTAGTCTCGGCGCTGGCGGTATGCGCCAGCGGGGCGGCCTATGTGCCCGTAGACCCCGCGTGGCCAGCAGCTCGAATCGAGGCTGTCGTGAAGCGGGCGACACCATCGACGATCCTCACTCTGTCCGATGAATCCGAAGCTCTCCGCGCCCTGGCAGAGACCTATTCGCTGAGCCAGATCACGCTCCGCCACGACGGGACGCTGGACACCAGCTGTGCTCCTGCTCCAAAGGAAGAACACTCCTTAGCACCAGCATCGAGCCACACCTGCCCCGACGATCTGGCCTACATCATCTTTACCTCGGGTTCCACCGGAGAGCCCAAAGGTGTCGCAATCGAGCACCGTCAAGCCCGGGTAACTATTGATGACGTTAACGACCGGTTCGCTATCACCGCAGAGGACAGCGTCTTGGGGGTGTCGTCTCTCAGCTTCGATCTTTCTGTGTACGACGTGTTTGGGATGCTCGGTGTCGGCGGATGCGTGATCCTTCCAGATCCCCACCAGGCCATTGACCCCACCTACTTGGCCACGCTCATAGAGAAGCACGGGATCACAGTGTGGAATTCCGCTCCCGCCACATTCGAGCTCGTCATCGATGCACTAGAGACCGCTCCTCAGCCACCGTCGATTCGCAGCCTGCGGCATGTACTTCTCTCTGGTGACTGGCTTCCCATCACGCTGCCCACGCGCATGTGGTCCCTCAGTCCCTACACCTATATTCATAGCCTTGGTGGCGCGACCGAAGCGGCTATCTGGTCTATTACCTATCCCATTACAGCGGTGCACGAGTCGTGGACGAGTATTCCCTATGGCCGTGCGCTCCGTGGCCAAGAGTTCTTGGTGCTTGATGAAGACGGCCTGCCCTGCCGGGTGGACCAACCCGGAGAGCTACACATTGGTGGGCACGGAGTGGCCCGCGGCTACCTAGCGGATGAAGAAAAAACGAATGACCGCTTCATCATTCATCCCGTGCTGCAACGACGTTTCTACCGCACAGGTGATATCGGTAAATGGCGGAGTGATTCCACCATCGAATTCTTAGGTCGAAATGATCGCCAAGTGAAAATTAATGGTTACCGTATCGAACTTGGCGACGTCGAAGCGGCACTGCAACGCATGCCCAATGTTCGCGGTGCTGTCGTCACCGCAGTTCGCGGACCAGACAATCGGCAAAGGCTGATCGCCTATGTTGCGCAACATGACAACTCAGCCGCCTCTGACTATTACCAGCAGCTCAAAGACTCGCTGCCCAACTACATGGTGCCGCATCGCATCGTCACACTAGAGGCCCTGCCGTTGACCGACAATGGAAAGGTTGATTTCTCCGCGCTACCCGATCCCTTCAGCACCTCCCGAAAGAAAAATACGGCGCCAACTCAGCACTCCTCCACGGGAGAGGTGGCCACGGAGAGCGAAAAGGAATCGCCGGCCCCCGCAGAGAGCAACCTCAGCACGGCGACCGCGGTGGATAGCGCAGCCCACCACGCCCCACGACCTATCAGTACGGCGGAAGAGACAGAAGAACAGAGCGAAAGCCCAGCTTTCGCCGATGCAGTGCATGCATTCATTTCCGCCCGTACTGACCAAGAGCACTGGAAGAACCTGCCCTTACTCGCTCTGGGTTTTGACAGCGTCAGCCTCGTCCAGCTGGCGCTGCTCATTGAGGAACACACCGGAACGCGCCCCTCGCTCACGACGTTGACCAAGGCTGAAACGACAGGAGCGCTCCTAGAATCTCTCAGGAGTACTTCCTCTGAGACTGATGCGACGGTTCCAGAGGATGCACCACGCCCTCGCCATTCGGCCGACACCCCCGTACAACAACCATCAACGATGGATTCACGCCCAGAGCGCCGCGGCCTTTATTCGCCTTCCTCGAACAGCGAGCACGTGGAGGAAGGGACGCAACGCGGCCAAACGGGTGAACCACTGTCGGTACGTATGCACCGTATTGCCGATGCTCTAGCACGCATCGAAGAGTGTGCCTCTGCTGTCGATCAACTAGAGCAACTCCTTGGTCTCAAGAGCGCGGAGAATCCGCAGACATCTCATCGGACTGCGTGTACCCCAGCGCCGCAGAGCACGATGGCGGAGTTGGTCAATGTAGACGACGCCGCGCTCGACGCTAACGGTGGAACAACTCCTCCCAGTACGGCGCGTGTAGACGATCATGACGCTGACCACTGTGATGTGCCGTTTAACGAGATGCAACTTGCTTATTTCATCGGCCGTCACACACCGTTTTATGGTGCCAAAACAGCAGCTCACTACTACACAGAGCTTCACTGTTCGGAGCTAGACCCGCAACGGCTCCAGGCGGCGTGCACCCGCACGGTAGACGTCTTCGACTGCCTTAAGCTGTACGCAACGTCCAACGCAACGGCCCGCCGCGACCCTGATGCGGGAATCGATGTCGCTACCCTTGATCTCAGCGATCTCTCCGAAAGCGAACAACAGCACCGACTCTCGGAGATTCGCGAGGAGCGTGCGACTCGGGTTCTTGACTCTGGGCACGCGCCTTTGATCGAGGTTCTTGCCATCCACACCGGTCACAGACAGTGGCGAGTGATTGTCGATGTGGATCTCTTGTTCTTCGATGCGCCCACTGCCCTACGCATCACCCGTGTCATCGAGCAGGAGTATCTGCAGCCTGGGTGCACACGGGAATGGGATCGTGTCCCCCTCCCAGCCGCTGCTGCCCCCATTCGGCAGGCGGAACCGGGAGCACCCATTGCGCCCTCACCGGCCCTGCCACTCACCGCTGTTGGTGCCGCCTCCGAACCAACGGATCCACACCACCCGGCAGGAAACCACCACTGTTGGCACAGGCTACGCCATGTTGTACCGGCGCATCTGGCCTCCGCATTGGAGGAGGACGCGATGCACCACTCTGCTTCTTTGACCCAGTACATCATCTGGTGTGTCGCCCAGACCCTTTCCCCCGAGGAGGACTGCAGTCTCATTGTGACGACAAACCCTGCAGCTATCACGGATCCTGATGGCCCAGCAGGAGAGCTCACCCATACCGCAGTGCTGACGGTGCCGTGTAGCCAAGGCGAAGCGGCAGCGAAGGCGGCATTGCATACGCAGTATTGGGAGAGCATGGATGCGAGAATCAACGCGCCACACGGCATGGCCCATGGCAATGACCAATTGCGCGCTGCCCGAAACGCCGGTGCGGCTATGCCTGTCGTTTCGGTATCGAGTGCGTTGGGCAGCGCCCCTGGTGACGCCTCGCAGCTACTCACCGCTCTCGGCGAGACCGTCTATGCCATCTCTCAAACCCCTGGGATGTTGCTCGATGTCCAAGCCTTCCGTACAGAAGAGCAGGGAGATCTCGTCATTAACTGGGATTTTGATTCCACCGTGGTCGACGCAGCTGCTTTGAGTCGTCTCTTCGATTCGTTCCTCTCGCTGCTGAATCACTCGCATATCACGCCAGAGTCCACGCACAGCGATACTAGTGCGCAGCGGCATCCCGACTCTGCGGCAATACGGGAGCTTGTGCACTCCACACTCAGCGACACCGCGAGCCTCGAGGATCTTGACCCACAGCGTCCCTTCTTCGAGCAATCCATCACTTCGCTGGACTTAGTTGCCGCGCAGCAACGATTGCACGCACAGGGCATGAATGTCACGGTCGTGGATCTCCTTAGCAATCCCACAGTCGATGCGCTCGTAGCGAAGATCGTCGATTCTTCTTCGGCATCCGAACCCAGCACCACACCTGATGCTCGGCGCCTCGTTGCCGACACACTGAGCAATCACACGGTCACTGTCGACAGCCCCACTCGAGCAGCCCGCGGAACTGAGCAGGCTCCCCGGCGCGAAAGCCTCTCGCGCCGCGCCCGCGGACACCGGCGTGCCGCTATCCTTGCGAACTATCGCGAGGAATAAACCCCATCCATACATATGCGAGGACGAGACTCGCATGCCCCACGATGAACACTGCACTCACGCTATGGAGGTACACCCGATGACAGACACCACCCAGCTGCCCACTATTGACGCCGAGGTGATCGTGGTGGGAGGAGGGCCTGCGGGCATGACCGCAGCGCTGCTGCTTGGCCGACAACAACGACTCACCATCCACATCGATTCCGGCGATTACCGCAACGCCCCCTCCCCTGCCATTAATATGCTCGCCGCGAACAACGGGATCGCGCCCACCGACTACACGGCACAGGCGCGCGCCGCGGTCGCGGCCCTCGACACTGTGATTGCCCTGCAAGGCCACGTGCGTTCCGCCCGCACCCTTCGCGCGCTCGATGATTCCGGCGAACAAGTCGATGCCGTGGAAGTCACCCTCAGCAATGGCCGCGCGATCACCGCCCAGCGCCTCATCCTTGGCACCGGTCAGCATGATCACCCCAATCTGCTGCCCGGCGCTGCCGAGCTGTGGGGCACCGAGGTATTGCATTGCCCCTATTGCCACGGCTACGAGGCCAAGGATTCCGCCATCGCAGTGGTGCATATTCAGCAGCCGGATGCCCCCATGGCTGGGCTTCTCGCCTCCTACCAAGCGCTCTATCTGCGTCAACGTCTCAGCGACCGCGTCACCCTCATCACCGAGGAGCTTCCGCCCGCGGAGCATCGCACTGCTCTCGGGGCGCTGGGAGTGCGGGTGCTTCATGCCCGGGCACAGCGCCTTCAGGCCGGCGAAAGCTGCGGGTGTGTGCTGCACACGGAAGCTCTCGACTCTTCCGCAGACGAGCCTGCGCAGGAGGAGCACCAGCTCGATCACGTCTTCTTCCACGCCCCCACCAGCGCCAGCCTGGATCTCAGCGCCGATCTCAAGCTGGAAACCCAGGGGCCCTATATCCTCGTCGATTCCCAGCAGCGCACCAGCAATCCCCTTGTCTTCGCTGCGGGTGATACCGCGCTTGTGCGCACGATGCCCCAGCCGCTGACCTTCGTCGCCCAAGCGCAGGCCCAGGGCCAGACCGCCGGGTTGTGGGCGGATCAGGATCTCTTCTTCGCCCACCCGCACACCCCAGCCCTGCCCACTATGTCGGATCCCGAGTCCGACTAAGCCTTCGGCGCGCCTACCTGCAGGGTGATCTCCCACTCTGCGGCGCGGCGTTGCACGAAGTCGAGCACGCTATGGCCGTTCTCCGCAGCCCACGCAGGAATGGCATCTGTCGCTTGGGTGCAGTCGAAGGTGATCGTGATGTGGTCGCCGGTATGCAGCTCAGCAACCGCGTTTTTTAGTTTGAGCAGCGGGAAGGGGCACACATCGCCGCGGCTATCGAGGGCGTAGCGCCCCTCGCCGATCGATTCGACAGTGCGGGTGGAGGTTGCGGCACGAAGCCCCACATCGACCGCCGTGAAACGGGGTGCGGGACGGGTAGCGAGGGCTAGCTGCCCGTGCCCGGCGTCGACAAGCGGAGTGGAGAGACGCTCGGAGGTGGCGGGGAGGGAATCTCCGCTGGTGGCTGGTGCCTGCTGGGTGGGGGACGTGAGATAGAACTTCGCTGCCAGCCATACCCCGAGGGTGGTGAACAGGAGCGCGACCCAGCCTTGGTAGCTGAACAGGCTGGTTTGCACCATGCCATTGCCCACGGTGCAGCCCCCGGCCCAGCTGGCGCCCACACCCATGAGCACCCCGCCTGCCAGGGAAGCCACGGCGGTGCGGCCATCCGGCACGCGCACACGGAACTCGCCACTGAGAGAGGCAGCGATCAGCGAGCCGAGAAGAATGCCGAGCACGAGCAGCGCTCCCCAGTCGAGGAAGGCGCTATCGCCAGTGACGAGATAATTCATCACGTTCTTGGACGGGCCGGTGATTCCCAGACCATCATTGCGCCCGGCGGCAGCCGATAGCGGCCACGCCACCACTCCAATCAGACCGACCAGCACGGCCGCGCGATAGAGCGGAATGGGTGCAGACAGCACGCGCGTCAATCGCGGTGTATCAGTGCGCACGGCTCGCTTCGGCTGCTGCGTAGTGGTCGAGCTGTAGTGCCAGACAAGGACGGCCGTGAGAACGCTGAGCCCCAGCGCCAGCACCCACGTCGCAATGTTGAAGTCTTCGGCGATGGAGACATGCTCCGTCTGCAGGCTACGCCCCCAATCGTTTAGTCCACGCAGGGCGCCCGTTTTCATCGCTGCCGCGGACAAGGCATAGGCGATGAGTGCAATCCACGATCCCACCAGCCCTTCGCCAGCGCGGTACCAGGTACCGGAGGCGCAGCCGCCGGCGAGAACGATGCCGATGCCGAATAGCAGGCTGCCCACGATCACCGCCACCGGCGCGAAGGGATCAAATTCGGGCTGGATGAGCCCCATACTGGTGAGAAGCTGCACTCCGAGGGCTTGCACGCTGATAACAACCAGCAGTGCGACGAAAGGACGGAATGTGCGCCGGAGGTAGATATCTCGCAGGAAGCCGGTCACGCAGAAGCGTCCGCGCTGCAGAACTGCGCCAAGAAGTGTGCCGAGCGCAAGGCCAGTGATGATCATGGTCGAACCTTTGTGTCTATAACTCATGTGCGTTAAGCGCACAGCGGATGAGGTACTGCTCTTCCCCCGTGTATGCCGTAGCGGCACCACGGGGGATAGACCACACGATAGTAGACATATCTGTCTATAAATAGTAAACCGATCTGTATGTTAGTGAAGAAGCTCACATAAGCTCGGGGGATTCTTGGCGGCCACAGACCTACCCGCGGCAGAAAAATCAGTCATACTTAAAAGCAGTGCCTGCACTACCCCCTGCCCCGCGTCTGCGTGTGGCTGAGGTGCTGGGCAATTCGCACGACTGACACATTGTCACCAACTTTTAAGGTGGTTTTTATGACTGAGTACCGCATCGAACACGACACCATGGGCGAAGTGAAGGTCCCCGCCGACGCTCTCTGGCGCGCCCAGACCCAGCGCGCAGTGCAGAACTTCCCGATCTCCGGCCGCGGTCTCGAGTCCGCTCAGATCCGCGCCATGGGCCTGCTTAAGGCAGCCTGCGCCCAGGTGAACAAGGACTCCGGCGATCTCCCGGCCGAGCAGGCCGATGCCATTATTGCCGCCGCGAAGGAAATCGCCGCGGGCAAGCATGACGCCGAGTTCCCGATCGATGTCTTCCAGACCGGTTCCGGCACGTCGTCGAACATGAACACCAACGAGGTCATCGCCTCGATCGCCAAGAACAATGGCGTGGAGGTGCACCCCAATGACCACGTGAACATGGGCCAGTCCTCCAATGACACCTTCCCCACCGCCACCCACGTGGCCTCCACCGAGGCGGCCGTGAAGGATCTCATCCCCGGCCTGAAGGTGCTGCAGGAGTCCCTGGAGAAGAAGGCTAAGGACTGGGAAGAGGTCGTCAAGTCCGGCCGCACCCACCTGATGGATGCCGTTCCGGTCACCTTGGGCCAGGAGTTCTCCGGCTATGCCCGCCAGATCGCGGCCGGCATTGAGCGCGTCGAGGCCACCCTGCCCCGCCTGGGCGAGCTGCCGATTGGCGGCACCGCCGTGGGCACCGGCCTGAACACCCCGGCCGACTTCGGCGAGAAGGTCACCGCCGAGCTGGTGAAGCTCACCGGTGTCGAGGAGCTGCGCGAGTGCGTCAATCACTTCGAGGCTCAGGCTAACCGCGATGGCCTAGTGGAATTCTCCGGCGCCATGCGCACCATCGCCGTGTCGCTGAACAAGATCGCCAACGACATCCGCTGGATGGGCTCCGGCCCGCTCACCGGCCTCGGCGAGATCCACCTGCCGGATCTGCAGCCGGGCTCGTCCATCATGCCGGGCAAGGTCAATCCGGTGCTGTGCGAGACCGCCACCCAGGTCGCCGCCCAGGTGATCGGTAACGACGCCGCTGTGGCATTCGGTGGCGCCCAGGGCGCCTTCGAGCTCAACGTGTTCATCCCGATGATGGCGCGCAACGTGCTCGAGTCCGCCCGCCTGCTGGCCAATACCTCCCGCGTCTTCGCCGAGAAGCTGGTGGATGGCATCGAGCCGAACGAGGAGCGCATGCAGACCCTCGCCGAGTCCTCCCCCTCCATCGTTACTCCGCTGAACTCGGCTATCGGCTACGAGGCTGCGGCCAAGGTGGCCAAGACCGCGCTGAAGGAAGGCAAGACCATCCGTCAGACCGTGATCGATCTGGGCTATGTCGATGGCGAGAAGCTCACCGAAGAGGAGCTGGATCGTCGCCTGAACGTGCTCGATATGTGCAACACGGATCGCGACTCCTAAACCCTCACTTCTTTCCCTAGCTTTCAGGCGCGCCTTCGGGCGCGCTTGTCTGCGTTAGCCCCCCTGCCGGAGGCGATGAACACTGCCGGTGTGGTGGAGGGCCTAGAGGTGGGCGTCGATAAGCATCCCAGCCACGCTGCGCGCCGAGAAAAATGCGCGAGGTGCAAGTTTGCACTCAGTGCAATTTGAGGCGTTAAATGGCTGCTATGACACACGAAAACCTCAGAGACAAAAAGCGCCGCGAAACCCAGGCGGCCATTTATTGCAGCGCGGCACAGCTGGTGGCCGCGCGTGGCTTTGATGCTGTCACGGTGGACGAGATTTGCGCCCAAGTCGGCATCTCGAAGCGCACCTTCTTTAATTACTGCGACTCCAAAGAGCAGGCGGTGATCGGCCCCGGACCGCGGCCGCTCTCAGCGGAGGAACGGGCCGCCTTTTTGGCCACGCCCCATAGCAATCTGCTCGCCGATCTCCTCGAGCTGCACCTCAGCACCGTCATCGACGGCATGGGCGCGGACGAGGACGCCTTAAGGCGGCACCGCAAGCAGATTATGCACCGCAATCACGATTTAGCCGCCCAGCGCAATGCCCAGATGATGACCGCCCTCGGCGCGCTGACCGAGCTTGTCCGCGAGGCGCTAGGCTGTGAAGAAGAACAGGCGGAGGCCACCACCGCCCTGCTATCCACCTGCCTGTATCTGGGGCATCACCGCTGGCTGCAGCGCCCGCACGCGAACTACACCGCGCTGCGCGAGGAATGCGCCCGCGCCTTAGAGCAACTCTCCGAAGCCGTGAAGGAGTACGCCTAGCTATGAGCAGAACGAAGAAACAGCCTCGCCCCTCCGCGCTGTCTGCTGAAGAACAAAAACGCGTCTGGTGGGTATTATCCGCGCTCATGGTCGCGATGCTGCTGGCCAGCTTGGATCAGATGATCTTCGCTACCGCCCTGCCCACCATCGTCGGCGAACTCGGCGGGGTGGACCACATGATGTGGGTGATCACCGCCTATCTGCTCGCAGAAACCGTGATGCTGCCCATCTACGGCAAGCTGGGCGATCTCATCGGCCGCAAGCAGCTCTTTATCGCCGCGCTCGTGATCTTCTTACTCGGCTCCGTCATGGGCGGGCTCGCCTCCGGCATGGCGATGCTCATCGGCGGCCGCGCGGTGCAAGGCATTGGCGCCGGCGGTTTGATGGTTCTCTCCCAAGCGATCATCGCCGATGTGGTGCCGCCCCGCGAACGCGGCCGCTATATGGGCGTTATGGGCGGCGTCTTTGGCCTCTCCGCGGTGCTCGGCCCGCTGCTCGGCGGCTGGTTCACCGAAGGCCCCGGCTGGCGCTGGGCATTGTGGATGAACCTGCCGCTGGGCGCCATCGCGATCGTGGTGGCCGCCGTCGTCCTCCGGCTGCCGGCACGCTCGACGACGCTGCGCTGGGACTATCTCGGCACGCTGTTCATGGTCAGCGCCGCCACCACGCTCATCCTCTTCACCACCTGGGGCGGCTCGCGCTATGCGTGGTCCGATCCGATCATCCTCGGGCTGATCATCGCCTTCCTGATCTCCTCCCTCGCGCTGATCGCCGTGGAACGCCGCGCCGCCAATCCGCTGGTGCCGCTGGAGTTCTTCGCCAACCGCAACTTCGCGCTCACCACCACCGTGGGCCTCGTACTGGGCATCACCATGTTCGGTGTGCTCGGCTACCTGCCCACCTACATGCAGATGGTGCACGGCTTCAACGCCACCGAGGCCGGCTTCATGATGATCCCCATGCTGGTATCCATGCTGAGCACCAGCCTCTGGACCGGCATACGCATCACCCGCACCGGCCGCTACCGCATCTACCCCATCCTCGGCATGGTGATCGTGCTCGCCACCCTGGTGCTCTTCCACTCCATGCATCCCAGCACCCCGGTATGGCAGATCGCCGCCTACCTCTTCCTGCTCGGCTTCGGCCTCGGGCTGTCCGTGCAGGTACTGGTGCTCATCGTGCAAAACACGCTGCCCGCCACCGTGGTGGGCACAGCGACCGCGGTGAATAACTTTTTCCGCCAGATCGGCTCCGCGCTGGGATCTGCCCTGGTCGGCGGGCTCTTCGTGGGTAATCTCTCCTCCCTACTCGACACCCGCATCCCCGCGGCCATACAGCAGCTGCCGCCCGAACAGCAGGCGGCCATCGCCCAGCGCCAGGGCCTCGACACCAATGCGATCACTCCCGGGATGGTGAGCGAAATGCCCGGGCCGGTGCGCGAGGCCTTCGTCTCCAGCTACAACGACGCCCTCACCCCGGTGTTTATGTACGTGATGCCGATGGCGGCGCTGTCCTTGCTGCTGCTGCTCTTTATCAAGCACGAGAAACTGCGGGAGACCCTCGACGCTGACAGCGATGCTGGGGCTGTACCCACCGTCGCGCACTCCGCGCCGATCCCCCAGCAAGAACCTAGCGCTGAACCTGAGCCCGGCGCGCGCTAGCTGCGATAAACCTCGGCCATAAAAACAGCCCACCGGATGCGCTATGCGTGTCCCGGTGGGCTGTATGCGTTGTGGCCGTCGTATTAAGCCTCGGCGTCGTCGTGGTCGAGGCGGTCGAGGGTTTCGTGGGTGTGATTGTCCGGATCATAATCGTCCGGCTTATCCAGCAGCCGCTCGTAGAGATCCACGTTGCGCCACTGCCCCTTCAGCTCCCCATAGGTCATGCGCCCCATGTGGTGCATGGTGCCCACGCGCTCGAAGCCGCGGGACTCGTGCAGCCGCTTAGAGCCTTCGTTCTCGGGGAAAATCCAGGCGTGCAGCGACCAATAGTGCAGGCTGTTGCACACGTCGATGAGCTTATCCATCAGCGCGCCGGCGATACCGCGCCCCACGGCGTCCGTGCCCACGTAGATCGAGTTTTCCACCACGCCGTAGTACACCGAGCGCGAGGATGCCGGCGCCCCGGACACCCAGCCGAGCACCTTCTCGTCATCGTCTTCTTCCACCGCAACGAAGCAGGTTTTGAGCAGCTTCTTCTGCGCGAATTCCTCCCACGTAGGACCGCTGGTCTCGAAGGAGGCGTGACCGCTGTCTAGCCCCTGCTCATATATCGCGCGGGCCTGCGGATAGTCGGCCTTCGTCATCGGCCGGATACGGAAATCTCGCTGTGCCATGCGCATTATCTTCTCTCATTGCGGAATTGCGCCGCAAAATATGTCTGTGAGCTTGCGCTTTTCTCGCGCTTATCGACGCTTTCTCGCACGCCGCGCTCCCTTTCTTTTCACAGCAGCCCCTGGCCGCTGTCCACGCCGCTGCTGCTTGGCACGGGTTTTCTCTCGGGCCGAACGCTTCTTCTGTTCTCCTGCAGCAGGATCCTGGCGGGTACTGCGCGGGGTGCGGCCGCGGGTGATGCCGATGAACTCTTGGATTTCCTCGCAGTCATCCTCCTTTTTCCATATGACAGCGATCCTAGTCGGATCACCGCCACGGAAGTCGCGGTGCGCACAGGATTTGACGTTGAAGGAGCGCAAGAGCGGCCGCGGGGCGCGGGCCACGCCCACATTCGCACCGACCACATCGAGGGCCTGTTTTACCGCGGCGACATCCACTACGCCCTGCTCATCTGGGGCGGTGATGGTGATGATCTCCTCGGCGATGTCCTCGGCGTCGAGCTCATCGAGCAGGGTGAGCTCGGAATCCACCGGCACGGCGATGCCGGGCTGCTCCTCGTAGAGGATGACCACGTGGTAGGGGTCGAGACTGGCGGGCGGGGTGGCGTCGACAAGCCGCGCCAGCGCCACGGTGGCCTCGCCGGAAGCGACGTCGGCGAGCGCATCATAGGATTCGAAGGAGCGGAAGCTGATATCGGTGCGCTCCCGCATGCGGGCAAACCATTTTCCGGGGGCGGTGCCCTTCACATACGAGATCACGAGTTCCATGACGATAAATGCTACCGTGAACCCTGTGAACGAAGAATCTGCACGCACCCCGATCCAGCCCTCCGGCACCGCAATGAAGCCGGAGACTGCCGCCAAGAAGCTGGGAATCTACTTTCCCGCCTGCCCAGAGGAGTTCCGCACGACCGCGATCACGCACGCGGAGCTGAAGGCCCTGCGCACCAGCCCGCCGGAGTGGCTCAACGAGCTGCGCGAGAAGGGCCCGCACCCGCGCCCAGTGCTCGCGGAGAAGCTCGGCGTCACCATCGCCGCGCTGAAGCGCCATGACATGGACAAGCCGCTGACCACCGCCGAGATCGAGGAACTGCTCTCGACCATGCCCGCGTGGCTGGCCGAGGAGCGCGAGAAATTCCAGGAGAATACGAACTCCTAGCCCCCAAGCACACAACAACCACCATCTCGCTTCGAGATGGTGGTTGCGGCGTTTTCGCGGCCTTTAGGCGAGCTTCCAGTCCTCGAGGCCGTCATAGAGCGGATAGTTCGCGGCCAGGGCATCAACGCGCTGGCGCAGCGCCTGCACATCGGCGTTCTTGCCGGCGGCCAGGGCGCTGCCGATGATATCGGCGACCTCGGTGAAGGCCGCGGCATCGAAGCCGCGGGTGGCCAATGCCGGGGTGCCGATACGCAGACCCGAGGTGACCATCGGCGGGCGCGGATCGAAAGGCACAGCATTGCGGTTGACGGTAATGCCCACCTCATGCAGCAGATCCTCGGCCTCCTGGCCATTGAGCTCGGAATTGCGCAGATCCACCAGCACCAGGTGCACATCGGTGCCGCCAGTGAGCACGTCCACGCCGGCGGCGGCGCAGTCCTCGCCCATCAGGCGCTCGGCCAGGATCTTCGCGCCCTCAATGGTGCGGGCCTGGCGATCCTTGAACTCCTCGGTCTGGGCCACCTTGAAGGTCACGGCCTTCGCGGCGATGGCGTGCATCAGCGGCCCGCCCTGCTGGCCCGGGAAGACAGCGCTGTTGATCTTCTTCGCATAGTCCTGCTTGGCCAGGATCACACCCGAACGCGGCCCACCTAAGGTCTTGTGCACCGTGGAGGAGACCACATCGGCGTGCGGCACCGGGCTGGGGTGCAGCCCCGCGGCCACCAGGCCGGCGAAGTGCGCCATATCCACCCACAGCTTCGCGCCCACCTCATCGGCGATCTCGCGGAAGGCCTGGAAGTCCTGGTGGCGCGGATAGGCGGACCAGCCACCGATGATCACATCGGGGCGCTCGGCCAGGGCCTGCTCGCGGACCTTATCCATATCCACGCGGAACGTCTCCGGATCCACCTCATAGGCGGCGACCTCGTAGAGCTTGCCGGAGAAGTTCAACTTCATCCCGTGGGTGAGGTGACCACCGTGGGCCAGAGACAGGCCCATGATCTTATCCCCCGGATTAGCCAAAGCCATGAGCACCGCGGCATTCGCCTGCGCACCCGAGTGCGGCTGCACATTGGCGAACTCGGCACCGAACAGCGCCTTGACGCGCTCCCGCGCTAGGTCCTCGATAATGTCCACGTGCTCGCAGCCGCCATAGTAACGGCGCCCCGGGTAGCCCTCGGCGTACTTATTCGTCAGCACCGAACCCTGGGCCTGCAGCACCGCGCGCGGCACGAAATTCTCCGAGGCGATCATCTCCAAGGTGTCGCGCTGGCGGCCCAGCTCGCCGCCAATCGCGGCAGCTACATCGGGATCGAGCTCGGCAAGTGACTGGTAGCGGATGTCCGGGGTATTTTCGCTCATGAAGGTCCTTCCCTATCACGGTGATCGTGCGGCAGCGGGGTGGCGTCGACAAGCCAGTAGTGCCGCGAGCGTACTTCTAACCGTAGCTAACTCTCGGGGCGAGACTAAAGCCACATACATCTAGTACCCTACTCCGATCACACGCCTAGACAGCGGGGTTGATGTTTTCGCCGCGCCAGCAAGAGGGCACAATAGAGACTATGGTCCGCGCCAACGATTCCAGCCCCTATCTCGACTTCGACCGCAACTCATGGCGCACGCTGCGTAAATCCATGCCGCAGGTGTTGACGGAAAAAGAAGTCATTCAGCTGCGCGGTATCGGCGAATCCATTGACCTGGACGAAGTCGCCGAGGTGTATCTGCCGCTCTCGCGCCTCATCCACCTGCAAGTCGCCGCCCGACAGCGCCTACACCAAGCCACCGCCGAGTTCCTCGACGACCCCTTCACCCGGGTGCCCTATATCATCGGCGTCGCCGGCTCCGTCGCCGTCGGCAAATCCACCACGGCCCGCCTGCTGCAAGTGCTCCTCTCCCGCTGGGACAGCCACCCCCGCGTCGACCTCGTCACCACCGATGGCTTCCTCTACCCCAGCGCCGAACTGCACCGCCGCGGCCTGATGAGCCGCAAAGGATTCCCCGAATCCTATGACCGGCGCGCACTGCTGCGCTTTGTCACCAATGTCAAAGCCGGCAAAGCCCTCGTCCAGGCGCCCGTCTACTCCCACACCCTCTACGACCGCATCCCCGGGGAAACCATCGACGTCGAACGCCCCGACATCGTCATCCTCGAAGGACTCAACGTCCTCCAAACCTCCCCGACACTCATGGTCAGCGACCTCTTCGACTTCTCCGTCTACGTCGACGCCGCCACCGAGCACATCGAAAGCTGGTACATCGAGCGCTTCCTCAAGCTACGGCACTCCGCCTTCCAGCAACCCAACGCCCACTTCTCCCACTACGCCACCCTCGACGACGACTCCGCCCGCGAGGTCGCCCGCGAAATCTGGCAATCCGTGAACCTGCCCAACCTCGTGGAAAACATCCTGCCCACCCGGGTGCGGGCGTCGCTGGTGCTGCGGAAAAATATCGACCACTCCGTGCAGCGAGTGCGGATGCGCAAACTATGACAGCGATCGCGGTATGAACATGGTTCAGTAGCGGCTGCGGCTCTCGCCGGGTGCTAGTGGGCGCGCAGCCACGCCTCGATCGGGGCAAGCTCGGCGAAATCGATCCGGGAGATATCCTCGCCGTAGCCATCGACAATCGCCTGCTCGGCAACACTCAACGACGGCTTCGCCCGCAGTAGCTTCGTCATCGTCCACATCGTCGCCCGATGCACCCGCGACAGCTCCGAATAGGCCAAACGCCCCGGCAAATAAAAACGCGCAATCTCCGAGCAATTGACGACGCCGCGCAGCTGGTCCTTCTCCCGCGCCTGCGGCAGCGGAGTCATCCCCACAGCCACAAACGCCGTCGGAATCCCCTGCTGAGACAGCGAACGGGCACAATCAACGCCCCGGAACTGGCCGCCATAATTCGGCGATAAGACCACCACAGGGCCGGAGGGCTCGAGGGGCTGGGAGATGGCGTCGTCAAGCGCCATGCAGGGGGCAGCAACGCGAGCGGCAAGCTCGCGGGCATAGCGCTCAGTGGAGCCATAGGTGGACGAAAAAACGATCGCAGCCATACTCACTTCCCAAAACGACGCGAACGCGAAGAATACTCACGCAACGCCCGCAAGAAATCGATACGGCGAAAAGCCGGCCAATAGGTATCGGTGAACCAAATCTCCGAATACGCCGCCTGCCACAACAAAAAGCCCGACAGCCGCTGCTCGCCAGAGGTACGAATCACCAAATCCGGATCCGGCTGCCCCTTGGTGTAGAGATGCGTAGAAATAGCATCCACCGTCACCGCCTCCGCCAAATGCTCACTCGGGGTGCCAGCAGCAAGCTCATCGCGAATCAACGCCTGGACAGCGTCCACAATCTCCTGGCGGCCGCCATAGCCCACCGCCACATTGACCACCACGCCCGTGTGCTCACTCGTGTGCGACTCGGCCTCCCCCAGCGCCGCAGACAGCGAATCCGGCAACAAATCCGTGTGCCCCACCAAACGCACCCGGCAATTAATATCCGGATCCGACAACTCGCGCGCCACATCCGCCAAAATCTCAAAGAGCTGCTCCAGCTCCGAAGAGGAACGCGCCAGATTCTCCGTGCTCAGCAAATACACCGTCACCAAGGTGATACCGAGCTCATCCGCCCAGCGCACCATCTCAGCAATCTTTTGGGCCCCCACCCGGTGGCCATGGCTGACATCAGAAAAACCCGCCTCGCGCGCCCACCGGCGATTACCATCCGCCATCACCGCGATATGCTTCGGCAAACGGGCGCCGCGCAGCTCCTTCGTGATACGCCGAACGTCCCGCTCGAGACGCTTCTCATAGAGCGGGTACAAAACCTTCGGCACAATCCTCACAAACCACTAGCTTATCTCCACTAGACAGCGATCGCGATTTTCCGCGCCCGCTGTCTTCAACAAAAAGCCGCTGCCGTGGGAACACGACAGCGGCGGCGCCCCCGCGGGCCCGGCGATGGTGGGCCGAGAGGTGGGCGTCGATAAGCGAAAAGAAGCTAAAACCAGGTGCGCTTGGCCTGGTCGTAGAGGCCAGCCTCCTTGAGGGCCTTATCGATCGCCTCCGTATCGAACACATCGAGGCCATTGTCCTCAGCGAAACGCTGACGACGGTTCAACCGAGCGATACGGCGCGACAGGCGCCAGCCAATGAACAACACCGCCACCAACGACACAACCAGCACAAACAAGCCGATCGGCGAAGCCTTACCGAATTCGGGGCCGAGCGGGCCCTCCAGCTGGTCAGCCTGGGCGAGAATCTCGTACAGCACGTCAGTTAATCCTTATCGATCCCAGCGAACAAATCATCCTCTGGTAGTTCAGTCTTCACCCTCGTACGGGCCAATTCAAATTCCTCCGTGGGCCACAACTCGCGCTGCAACTCCACCGGGGTCGCAAAGAACGTACCCGCCGGATCAATCTGCGTCGCATGCGCGCGCAACGCATCATCACGGCGCTCAAAATACTCCGCAGCATGCACCTGCGTCGTTACTCGGGCCAGCGTATCGCCCTTATCCGAACGCAAACGCTCCAAAAAACCACCATACGGCGACGGGCGTCCCTCCGCGACCAGACGATCATGGAACATCTGCAAACGCTGGCGGATAAAGCCGTGGGTGTAATACAGCTTCAGCGGCGTCCAGGGCTGACCCACCTCCGGATAAAAGTTCTCATCACTAGACAGCGCCCACGCTTTCATCGACACCTCGTGCACCTTCAGGTGATCCGGGTGGGGGTAGCCGCCATTCTCGTCATAAGTAATGATCACGTGCGGCTTGAAATCACGCACCACGCGCACCACCTCGCGGGTGACCTCATCGCTGTCTGCGAGAGCAAAGCAGCCCTCCGGCAATGGCGGCAAAGGATCGCCCTCCGGCAAACCAGAATCCTCATAACCCAACCAGATATTAGAGGTGCCGAGCGCGCGCATCGCCGCCGCCATCTCCTCGCGACGCACCTCCGCAATATTCTCCAGCACGCCAGAGCGGTCCATATTCGGGTTCAAAATACTACCGCGCTCGCCGCCAGTGCAGGTCAACACCAGCACATCCGCGCCCTCATCCACATAACGAGCCATCGTGGCCGCGCCCTTACTCGACTCATCATCCGGGTGGGCATGGATAGCCAGAAGGCGCAAACCCTCCTTGGGGCGAGGCCGCTGAGCAGCGCCAGCACGATCCGTGCCCGGCTCAGATACAGCATCCGAAGGAATAGTCACGTGACAGTCACTCCCATAAACGTTGAGAAAATAAAATTCATTCGCCTGCGCGAAGGCACAAGCATCCCACCATCGTAATAGCTGAAGCCAACAAGCTAGAATGACAGCGATCAACATTTTGATATCGAAGGCCTCGACACCCCAGAAAGCACGCCATGCCCAGCCCCACGTCGCAGTCGCGTAACCAGAGCACAGAGCCCACCGCCACCTATGACAGCAATCGCGGAACGATCTCCGGAAAGATCATCGCTGTCGGCGCTGTCATCTTCGCCATCGTGACTGTCATCGTGATCGTGCAATACTCCCAGAAACTGCAGGCGGGAAGCGTCGACGGGCAAGTCACCAAGTTTGAACGGGTCGAGGACAACATGATTGCAGCGACGGTGGATATCACGCGAGATGACGTCGATAAGCCTGCATACTGCATAGTGACAGCGATGAACTACGACGCGGTGGAAGTTGGGCGGCGCGAAATCTACATCCCCAGCGGCGGCGAGCACACCACCCGGCACAACACCACAATCACCACCCGCGACATTCCCGTGGTCGCCGACTTCTACGGATGCTCCAACACCATCCCTGACTACCTCAAAGGCGAGGACTAGGGCGTCTGATACTATGGCGACCTAGAATTTCTCGCTGACAGCGATGCACCCAACCCACCACCCTACGACGGGAAGGTATAAAGGCTAACTATGTCTGACGCCCGAAAGCAGTACATCACCCCGGAGACCAAGGCCAAGCTCGAAGCCGAGCTCAACGAGCTCATCGCGCACCGCCCCGTCGTCGCCGCCGAAATCAACGAGCGCCGCGAAGAAGGCGACCTCAAGGAAAACGCAGGCTACGACGCCGCCCGCGAGATGCAGGACCAAGAAGAAGCCCGCATCAAGCAAATCTCCGAAATCCTCGCCAACGCCACCACCGAGCGCTCCGCCGTCGAAGAAGGCGTCGCCAACGTCGGCTCCGTCGTGCACGTCTACTACAACGGCGACGAAAACGACAAAGAAACCTTCCTCATCGGCACCCGCGCCGCCGCCAGCGAAAACCCGGACCTCGAAACCTACTCCGAGCAGTCCCCCCTCGGCGCCGCAGTCCTCGGCGCCACCGAAGGCGAAACCCGGGAATACACCGCGCCCTCCGGCGTGAGCATCAGCGTTACCGTGATCTCCGCGGAGCCCTACAACTCCGAGAAGTACGCCACCCTGCGCAACCAACGCTGACAGCGATCCACTTTTCATGCGTTCAACGATCCTCGCGATCGCAGTGACCTGCACTGCGGTCGCGCTTTCGGCTTGCACGCCTAGTCTCGAGCAGGACTCACCACATAAAATCGCCACTCCAGACAGCGATGCGATTCCGGTGAACCTGCCGCGCTATATGGACTGCGTCTCCGCCCCGGAAATACGGCCCGAGCGGATTTCTCTCAACTGCGCTACAGACAGCGACTACGTAGACGACATCACGTGGGACGAATGGCTCATCGATGGCGCCACCGGAACCGCGAGACTGCATACCGCATCGCTGTCTAGTAAGAAGAAGCGCGCTGAGTCCGCCTCTAAGCAACGCGAGCGCACCCGGGACTCCGCTGATCGCTCAAAAAAGGAAGAAAAGCGCGTCGCTGTCACTCTCGGCGATCCCGTGCACACGCCTTTTGGGCTCGCTTTTACGTCGCTGTCTATCGATGGCAAGGAGCAATCGCCCTAAGGGCGTATCCGCCACGACTTCTAGCCTGGTCACCTCTTCTGGTGGCCAGGCTTAAGTCGTATGCCGGCGGGGACTAGCGCTGTGTGGAGCTCGACGCTAGGGGTCGTCTCTTGTCGGTGGGGCGCTATCGGGCCAATGTTGGCGGCGGATTTTTGCCGCGGCTGATTGTTGGGAGAAGGTGCTTCGGTTGAAGCGTTTCTCTGGGTAGGGATCTTCTGGGGTGGCGGCTTTGGTGTGATAGACGATGCCGCTGTCGGGATCTCGTTCAGCGTGATATTTGTGCGGATGAATGCCGCTGTCATCTGTGTCCGAGTGGTGTTGCGGGCACATGAGTGTGAGGTTGTCTAAGTCGGTGGGGCCGCCCCGTGAGAACGGGTCGATGTGGTGGACGTGGCAGGCCGTGACCGGCTGGTTGCATCCGGGGTGGGAGCACACCAGCTCGGTGGCGAAAAGGGCGATGCGTTGGGCGACATCGGCGAAGCGTTTTTCGGTGCGCAGGGCTTTGATTTGCCCGGAGGTGGCGTCGTGAAGCGCGACGTGCCCAGTGGTGTCGATGCCGAGGAAGCTCAAGTCTAGGGCCGAGAGTTGGATACCGCAGGTGGTATGGAAGAGGGCGTCGGCGCCGGCGCGCGGTGGGAGTTCGAGGTCCTTGGCAGACAGCGATACGAGAACGTGGGCCAGCGGGTGTTTCGGTTCCTGGGGTGACGCGGGGCGGCCGAGGATGGCGAAGAGGGCGTCGGCGAGGCGTTGGCGCTTGGTGCGGTGGCAGGTGGTGTCGGTGCGGAGGGGGCGCGCGGTGGATTGTGCGACATCGAGTTGGGTTTTGAGCATGGCCAGGGCATAAGGCGGGATGTAGCCGCCGATGCGGGCCCCGCCATCGCTGTCTTGGGGACCGATGAAGAAACCGCGGTTGCGGTGGGCGCGCAGGGTGTCGCGGGGGAGCTCGTCGTTGCGTTCGTTGACGAGGCTCATCACGAAGGCCTTGAGATCCTCGACGCTGCAGTGCGCGGCGCGCTCGACTGCGCGGAGGCGGATCGCTTCCCGCGGGATCGCGGCCTTGGAGCGCAAGCATTTCAGGCCGCGCTCGATGGTGAGGCGCTGCTCGGCGGTGAGGCCCTGGCGGTTGGCGAGGTCCCGGGCGCGGGCGCGGATGCGTTCTGCTTCTTCCCGCCGCCTAGTGACAGCGATGCGGTTTTCATCTGTACTTGCGGGCTCGTCGATAACGCTGTCATACCAGCCGCGGCCCTGGGCTCGTAAGTCCTTTGCTTTGGCTTTGGACCAGCCATAGGACTCAGTGAGGTACAGGGTGGATTTGTTCGAGCCGCAGAGCTCGGTGGTGCTGCAGGTATCGGCGGCGCGGGCGAGTTGGAGCTCGAAACGGGCGAGGGCCGTGAGCACGGACTTGAGGCGATCACGGTGTTGGTGAATCGCGGCGAGATCGATGTCGCCGGATTCAAGGCTCGCAGAGTGGTGTTCGAGCCATTGCGCAGCGCTGTCTAGTGCGTGCTGATCCCCCGAGTACATTGATTTTCCCCCGAATAAAACGTACTTCTGTTCATCCAGCACCCACTCTAACCCCTCCCCTGCCGGTCGCGCTCGCTGAAAGTGCACGTCTTGGCGTGCATTGTTGGCGTGCGATCCTTGCTCTGATGGGTTATGGGGGGCTTTTTGGGGCCGCGAAAACTACCGCCGCCGGGCCGCGCTCACACCCAGCCACCCACACTCAGCCCCACAAACCCACACCCCAGCCCCACAACCCCAGCCCCACAACCCCAAAACAACCACCCACGCCCCTCCACTAAGGCACGAAAAAACCCACACATGACGTCGCCGCCACGTGTGGGTTGTGTCTGCCCTAGTTCCGGAAGTAGGACAGCAGGCGCAGGATCTCGGTGTAGAGCCACACGAGGGTGACGGCGAGTCCGAGTGCGACGCCCCAGGCCATCTTGGCGGGTGCGCCTTGGCGCACGAGCTGGTCGGCCATGTTGAAGTCGTTGAGGAAGGAGAAGGCGGCGAGCCCGATGCACACGAGGGAGAAGATGATGGCGAGCGGGCCACCGTCGGTGAGCGGGTTGTTGCCGGTGAACATGTAGAGCAGCATGTTGCCGATGGCCAGCACGACGACGCCGATGAGGGCGCCGGTCATGATGCGCTGGAACTTCGGGGTGACCTTCACGGCGCCGGTCTTGTACACGTAGAGCATGCCGATGAACACGCCGACGGTGCCGATGACGGCTTGGCCGATCATCACGGCGGCGTTGGTGTCGGCGACCACCATGTTGGTGAACATGAAGGAGATGCCGCCGACGAAGAGGCCTTCGAAGGCTGCGTAGGTCAGGGTGATGGGGGCGGAGCCGTACTTCTTGCCGAAGGCGGAGATCAGCACGGTGATAAGGCCGCCGATGGCGCCGATGCCGGCGAGCATCATGGCGAGGCCCGGATTAGCAACACCGATCGCATAGGTGATGATGGCGCCAACGATGATCACGCCGAGGGTGATGCCGGTTTTAGCGATCACGTCGTCGACGGTCATGGGCCGCTCAGCGCCTTGGGCGCTGGCTTGGTTGAAGCTGGGGTCTTGGTAGTAGCCCTGCATGGCGGCTTGCTGTGCCGCCTGCTGGCCGCGATAGCCCTGCCCATAGGGGTCGTTCTGATAACCGGGGGCTTGGCCGCCTCGCTGTCCCGATTGGGTGAGAGAGCTAAATACTGGATTGCTGCTACGCACTAGTTTGCCCGTGTCCTTTCATGGCTTTCATAGCTTCGTTTATCTGCGATTGTTGTGTCACGTTATCGCGCTTACGTCCTATTCAACGTTTCCGCCCCCGTGTTAGTTCCCTCGGGTCCTACTTTCCTTCTCCGACCCGCGGGCAGGGCGAATTCGCTCGCCGCACGCGCGATGTTTTACACTGGTTCGAGCGCGCGCAGCGCGTGATCCCCCTATAGCCCAATTGGCAGAGGCGGTGGACTTAAAATCCATTCAGTGTCGGTTCGAGTCCGACTGGGGGGACGTTTTTCTGCCTTCGCTCTTTTGCGCTTATCGACGCCATCTCGCCGCCGCTGCAACGCTTCTTTATTCGATCTCCCCGCGCTGCCGCGCGAGCTCATTGATGATCCCGTCGAGGATGTCTTTTTCGGAAATCATGATCTCGTGGACCTCTGTTTCCTCTTCGATCATGGTGGTGATGCCGTCGACGACCATCGCCCCGCCGGAGATGACATCGGCGCGGCCTTCGTGGATCACGGGGTGGGCGGCGCGCTGGGTGGAGGTTTGTGCCAGTAGGTCGCCGCAGAGCACGCGGAGGGCGTCGAAACGCAGCGTGCTGCCGTGGATCGCGGTGGCTTCATAGGCTTCGAGTCCTTGGGCGAGCGCGGAGAGCGTGGTGAAGGTGCCGGCGCAGCCGACGAAGGTGGCGGCCTCGCTAATGGGCACGATGGCGCGTACTTCGCTGAGGCGTTCGCGCACGTAGTCGGCGGCGATGTCGATTTCGGTGCTGGTGGGCGGGTCGGAGCGCATGATGCGCTCGGTCAGGCGCACGCAGCCCATCTGGCTGGAGTGGGAGCCGAGGATCTCTCCGTCGCTGGTGCCCACCACGAATTCTGTGGATCCGCCACCAAGGTCGATCACGCAGTAGGGCCCTGGGAGTTCTGTGAGGTCGCTGACTGCGCCGCTGAAGGAGAGTTGGGCTTCTTCTTCGCCGCTGATTACTTCGGCACCGCGGTTGGGTGCCACCTGGTTGAGCAGCTTGCTGGTCATGGTGAAGAACTCGTTGCGGTTGCCGGCGTCGCGGGTGGCGGAGGTGGCCACCATGCGTACGGCTTCGACGCGCTCGATCTTCATGATGTCCACATAGCGCTCGAGCACGGTGCGGGTGCGTTCGAGCGCCTCGGGGTCGAATTCCCCGGTGGCGTCGACGCCCTGGCCGAGGCGCACGATTTCCATGCCGCGGTAGATGTCGCGGACGTTGCCATCGCGGACTTCGGAGATGAGCAGGCGCAGGGAGTTGGTTCCGCAATCGACGGCGGCGAGGCGGGTCATGTTATTTCACCTCGGCGTTGGAGAAGTCGAATTGCTCGAGGTCGATGCCGAGCTCGGCGCAGGTGGGCCAGTCGGCGGGGATGGCGGTGCCGCGCAGCTTGCCGTGATCGGCGGCGATCGCCACGGCCTCGGTGCCGAGGCGCACCCGGTCGGGTCCTTCTGACAGCGCATAGGCGATGAGCACGTGGACGCACTTGACGCGATCGGGCATGCCGCCGCCGGAGAAGTCGGTGCCGAGATCCTCGATGGCGTTGCGCTTGGCGAGATAAAACTCGTGGGCGCGGCGATAGTCCTCCGCAAGGTCGGCGTCGCTGTCGAGCCGCGCGGTCATCCATTTCATCACGTGCGCCACCTCGAGCCGCGAGGCCTCCGCGGTCAGCCGCGGATCGGTGAGGTAGTACAGGGTGGGAAAGGGTGTGCCGTCTTCGAGGCGCGGCGCGGTTTCGATGGCCCCGGGGGCACCATCGGGGCAGCGGTAGGAGACGGCGCGCACGCCGCGGGGGCGGCGGCCAAGCTGGGTCTGGATCTCGTCTAGATCTGCATCGCGTACGCTCATGCGCTCTAGTGTCTCACGATCCAGGGCGCGGAGTTAATTCTGTGGCGGCGCTGCGGGCTCGGCGTCGGCGGGCTGGGGTTGTTGCTGTGGTTCGAGGGGTTCGAGCGGCAAATTGGAGATATCGGGTTCGTCCCCACGATCGCTGTCTACGTCGTGATTGAGCTCCACGAGTGTGGCGCGGGGGTCGGTGACGCTGTGCCATAGGTCGGTGTACCAGGTGTGGTTCTCGGCCTGCTCCTCTGCGCTTGTCGACGTCACCCCGTCGCTGGGTGTGATGGAGGGATCGAGAATACGGAAGGGTGTTTCCCCTTCTGGGATGGCGCCAAGGCGGCGGCGAATCTGCTCGTCTTGGTAGGCCGGAGAGTTGTTTTTCTCCAATTCGTCGAGCAGGCGCTCCTTTTCGGCTTGTTTGGCCGCGATGGAGGAGTTGAGGTTGGAGATATCGGAGCGCTGGTCAAAGTAGGTGCGTAGCGGCAGCACGATGAGCCAGAGCGCGAGCAGCAGGGCGACGACGAGAACGACAATCCCCACAGGGCTCATGCCCCGGGTCATCGAGGTGCGGGGCAGGCTGGCGCTGCGCGTGGGGGTGGCGAAGTGCGCCTTGTTTTTCACCGGTACCGATCGCGGGGTGTCTCCTGTGGCCATAATGTGCCTAAGTTTAGCCCCACACAGCACAGCGCGCCCCACGCGACACCCAGTGTGGGTGCCGGCCGTGGGGCGCGGTGGTGATCAGCGCGGGTAAGCGCGCGCTCTTTAGGCGTTTAGGCCTGGAAGCGCGGGAAGGCGTTGGCGCCGGCGTAGACAGCGGCGTCGCCGAGGATCTGCTCGATGCGCAGCAGCTGGTTGTACTTGGCAACGCGCTCGGAGCGGGCCGGGGCGCCGGTCTTGATCTGACCGCAGTTGAGGCCCACGGCCAGATCGGCGATGGTGACGTCCTCGGTCTCACCGGAGCGGTGGGACATCATGCAGCGGTAGCCATTGCGGTGGGCCAGCTCGACAGCGTCGAAGGTCTCGGTGAGGGTACCGATCTGGTTCACCTTCACCAGCAGCGCGTTGGCGGCCTTCTTGTCGATGCCCTCCTGCAGGCGCTGCGGGTTGGTGACGAAGAAGTCGTCGCCGACGATCTGGACCTTCTCGCCGATGGTGGCGGTGAGGTTGGTGTAGCCCTCCCAGTCGTCTTCCTGCAGCGGGTCCTCGATGGAGACGATCGGGTACTGCCCAATGAGCTCCTCGTAGACCTTGGCCATCTCCTCAGCGGTGTGCTCGCCGCCCTCGAAGTGGTACTTGCCATCCTTGAAGAACTCGGAGGAGGCAACGTCCAGTGCCAGGGCGACGTCCTTGCCCGGGGTGAAGCCGGCCTTCTCGATGGCCTCGACGATGAGGTCGAGGGCAGCCTTGGTGGACTCGACGGAGGGAGCGAAGCCGCCCTCATCGCCCAGGCCGGTGGACAGGCCCTTGTCCTTAATAACCTTCTTCAGGGTGTGGTAGACCTCGGCGCCGACGCGCAGAGCCTCGGAGAAGGTCTCGGCACCGATCGGGGCGATCATGAACTCCTGGACGTCCACGCCGGAGTCGGCGTGCGCGCCACCGTTGAGGATGTTCATCATCGGCACGGGCAGAACGTGGGCGTTCGGGCCGCCGACGTAGCGGAACAGCTCCAGCAGGGAGGAGTCAGCGGCAGCCTTAGCCACAGCCATGGACACGCCCAAGATGGCGTTGGCGCCCAGGCGGGACTTGTTGTCGGTGCCGTCGAGCTCGATGAGGGTCTGGTCGATCAGGCGCTGGTCATCGGCCTCGAGACCAGCGAGAGCGTCAGCGATTTCCTCGTTGACGTTCTCCACTGCCTTCTGCACACCCTTGCCCAGGTAGCGGTCGCCGCCATCGCGCAGCTCGTGTGCCTCGTGCACACCGGTGGATGCACCCGAGGGCACATCGGCGCGACCGTGCGAGCCATCATCCAAGATGACCTCGCACTCAATGGTGGGGTTACCGCGGGAATCAAGGATCTCGCGTGCAAATACGTGCATAATCTCAGCCACTATGGCCTCCTAAGCCGTTAGACAGATTGCTGGGGTGTGGAAATGCGTGTGCGATCTTTCCACCAACATGCCCGATTCTAGCGCATTTTTGCGACATACGGACTCAAAACCACATGTTTGATGTCCGATAGCCAACATTTCTGCAGGATAGGCTGCGAGATGGTTGCGAAAGTCACGCTTCACCGCTCAATTGTGGCACGAAATGCGCGCCCCTGCCGTCGCAGGCGGCAATGTGGGAACAAACTCACACCGTTACAGCGCCGGCTGCCCCAGCGCATAGGAGGCGGCGGCATCGCGCACCCGCACCAGATAGTCATTGGACATGTTGTAGGAGCGGATGGCATCGACCCAGCCCTCTGGAGTAGCCAGATCGCGGCCATTCGAACAGAGCAGGGTGGCCGAACCGAGCGCGGCGTCGTCGATCTGATGCGGATCCGCTACCCCATCGCCATTGGCGTCGCGCCCATAGCGGCCCCAGGACTCGGGAATGAATTGCATCGGGCCCACGGCGCGATCCCACTGGGTATCGCCGTCGAGCTCGCCATTATCGGTATCGGGAATCTCGGCAAACCCGGGCGAACCATCGAGCGGCACGCCAATGATCGGCGGGGAGACCACCCCATCATCGCCGATACTGGAGCCGCCGAAAACCTTGCCGGAATAGGTGCCGTGGCGGGTCTCTACAAAGCCGATGCCGGCGAGGGTATTCCATTTCAGGTGGCACTCCGGCCAGGAGGCGGCAGCGATGAGCTCGGCATTCGCATAGGCGCGCAGCGCCGGGGCGGGAATGGACATCTCCGCGGCCAGCGGATCGGCCCAGTAGCCGAGCTTGTCGGAGGTGCGCCCGGCGTCATCGACATTGATGGCCGGCACCTCCGCCCCGGCGGCCGGCGGGACGTTATCGGGCACGGGCCGCAACTGGCGGATGGGGCTGGCACCCTCCAAGAGCGAGAGCGCCCACCCCACCACGGCGATCACCATAATGATCGCCAAAACCGTGCTGCAGCCGCAGCCGAGCGCGCGTCGTCCTCCAGTAGCCATGGACGTTTAATATACAGAATCGCCCCGCTCGCGGCGCTGCTCTGTCTGCTTGCCCTTCTCCCACAAGTTCTTCTGTTCCTCCACGGCCACGATCTCGGTGGTGCCATCGAAAAGATACGGCGCGCGCACCTGCAGTTTCTCCACAAAGGCCTGGGCTACCTCCACCATGGAAAAATCCCCGCGACGCCGCGCCAGCTCGGCATGGAATAGGACTTGGAGATAGACATCGGCGAGTTCTTTCTTTAACTCCTCCGCGCTGGCCTCGCCGCGCTCCCAGGCGACGACGGCGGCGATGAACTCCTCGCTTTCCTCCCGCAGATACGGCACCAATGAGCTATGGCTTTGGCTGCGCTCCCACTCTCCAATATCGAGCGCCCGCTCCATCACGGCCATGGCGTGTGTGCTGGAGCTGGCACAGATCCGCACCGGCGCCTCCGCGGCGGGCTCCGCGCCGAGGGCACAGAGCTGGGAGCGAACGCTGCTGGGCAGGTCTGCGTCGATAAGCACCGGCCCAGTCAGGTCTGCGATGTGCTCCAGCGGTACAGCAAAACCATTATTGGCATCGAGAACAATAGTGCGCATGGCCTCACCGTACCGCGTTACCCCCAGACGGAAGGCCGATGCTGTCAGTTTTCCCGCAGCGTGTTTTAGGGTATGTGGGTGAGCACTACATCTCAGCCCGTGGTTGCGGGCACGAACTCTCATCGGCCGACCGTGCGCGTGTGGACGCTCGTGTCGCTTATTATCGGCTCCACGATCGGAACCGGCATCTTTGCCCTGCCGCAAAATGCGGGTTCTGTCGCAGGTCCCGGCGCGATGCTCATCGGCTGGGCCATTGCGGGCGTGGGCATGCTCTCGATTGCCTTCGTGTTCCACATTCTGGCGGTGCGCAAACCCCATCTCGATTCGGGCGTGTACTCCTATGTGCGCGCCGGCCTCGGCGATTTCGTGGGCTTCGCCTCGGCGTGGGGCTATTGGCTTGGCTCCGTGATCGCCCAGGTTGGCTATGCCACGTTGTTCTTCTCCACGATCGGCCATTATGTGACGCTCTTTAATGATGAGCACCGCTGGATTCAGGCGGTGGCCGTCTCGCTGATGACCTGGGTGATCTATTTCGCGCTCACCCGCGGTATTCGCCAGGCCGCGGTGCTGAATATGGTGACGACGGTGGCGAAATTGCTGCCGATTGCCGCCTTCATTCTGCTGGTGGCGTTTCTCGGCTTTAGCTGGGATACCTTCACCCTGGATGTGTGGGCGCGCGAGGGCTCGGTGGGCTCGACGATGGATCAGGTCAAGGGCATCATGCTCTTTACCGTGTGGGCCTTCATCGGTGTTGAGGGCGCCAGCGTCTATTCCAAGCAGGCCCGCACCCGCTCCGATGTGGGCAAAGCCACCGTCTTTGGCTTCTTCACCGTGCTCGCGCTGCTGGTGACCGTGGCCACCCTCTCCTATGGTGTGCTCACCCAAGAGGAATTGGCGGCGCTGCCGGATAACTCCATGGCCAGCGTGCTGGAGGCCGTGGTGGGCCCGTGGGGCGGAGCGCTCATCTCGCTGGGCCTGTGCCTATCGGTGCTGGGCGCCTATGTGTCCTGGCAGATGCTCTGCGCCGAGCCGATCGCGCTCATGGCCACGGACGGGCTGCTGCCGAAGAAATTGGGCGCTGTCAACGATCAGGGCGCCACGGTGTGGGCGCAGCTGGTGTCCACCGTGGTGATTCAGATCTCGGTGATCATTTTCTTTGTCAATGAGACCACCTATGTCTCCATGGTGCAGCTGGCCACCATGATGTACATGCTGCCCTATGTGTTCTCGGCTATCTATTTGCTGCTGCTGACCACCCGCGGCCGCGGTGTGGCCCACCCGCAGGCCGGGATTCGCTTCGACGATTCCGGCCCGGAGATCTCCGCGCGGACCAATGGGAAGCATCGCCTCGTGGCGCTGATCGCCACCGTGTATTCGCTGTGGCTGTTCTATGCCGCCGATGTCACCTATGTGCTCTTTGGCGCGTTGCTCGTCATTCCTGGGCTGGTGCCCTATGTGTGGACCCGCAAAGCCAGCGGCGATCGGGTGTTCAACCCGGTGGAATGGGTGATTGTGGCGCTCGTTCTCATCGGTGGCGGATTCGCCATCTACGGGCTGTCCACTGGCAGCCTCTCGCTCTAGCGGCTGCCCCGCCGCGCTTATCGACGCCTCCCCGCAGGAATTTTCTCTCCCGCCGGGAGGCGTTAGTCTTCGTGCCGGTACGGCGGCGCTGTGGCTTAGCGCAAGCGGTATTTCCGCCGCCGGGCCTCGCGCTTATCTTCCATATCCATCTGCTCATTAATCTCGGCGGCGGTGCGCTTGCCGCGCCGACCCGCCCGACGCCGCCGCGTCCCGGCAGCAGGGCCGCTGCTGCTCGTGGCACGGCCGCCGTCTGCGGTGGAGCTGCTCACCACCGGGGCGACGGTCTCCATGGCGGATTCCACGCCGGTGCTCACATTCACCCGATCCAGCTGGAACATGGTGGACAAAAAGTCCGCCACCCATTGCACGAGTTCGACATCGCGCAGCTGCGGATCGGTGATGGTGCGCCCCGCCTTGGGCAGCGGCACCATCACGGCCTTGGCGGCGGCGCGATAGGTGGAGCCACCATAGAGGCGCTTGAGCCGCACCTGCTGGGAGTCTTTGAGCTCCACGGGGTGGATCTTGATGCGATTGCCCTGGACCACGATATCGGCCACCTGCGCGCGGGCAGCCACCCGGCGCAGCCGCGCCATGGTGAGCAGGCGCTGGACCTCCACCGGCGGCTGGCCGAAGCGATCGCTCATATCGTCCACGGCGCGGCTCAGCTCCGCCTCGGTGTGTGCGGCGGCAAGAGTGCGATACATGTCCAGGCGCAGCCGCTCGGAGTTGATATAGCTATCGGGGATGTGGGCATCCACCGGCAGGTCGATGCGGATTTCGGTGGATTCCTTCTCGGTGGCATCCAGCGGCTGGCCGGAGGCGAGAGCGCGGAAGGTCTCCACGGCCTCGCCCACCAGCCGCATATATAGATCGAAGCCCACCCCGGCGATATGCCCGGATTGTTCGGCGCCGAGGACATTGCCCGCGCCGCGCATCTCCAGATCCTTCATCGCCACGGCCATGCCCGCGCCCAGATCATTGTTGTGGGCGATAGTGGAGAGCCGGTCATAGGCGATCTCGGAGAGCAGCACTCCCTTGGGATAGAGGAAGTAGGCATAGCCGCGCTCCCGGGAGCGGCCCACGCGACCGCGCAGCTGGTGCAGCTGGGACAGGCCCATATGGTGGGCGTTTTCCACGATGAGGGTATTGGCATTGGCGATATCCAGGCCGGTTTCCACGATCGTGGTGCACACCAGCACGTCATAGTCGCGATTCCAGAAGCCCTGCACGGTTTGTTCCAGCAGCTGCTCGCTCATCTGGCCATGGGCCACCACGATGCGGGCTTCGGGCACAAGATCACGCAGCTCGCTGGCTCGCTTATCAATGTCTTTGACCTTGTTGTGCACGAAGAACACCTGCCCATCGCGCAGGATTTCGCGCCGAATCGCCGCCGCGATCTGCTTGTCCTCGGCCGCGCCCACATAGGTCAAAACTGGGTGGCGATCCTCCGGCGGGGTGAGGATGGTAGACATCTCCCTGATGCCGGCCATGGACATCTCCAAGGTGCGCGGAATCGGGGTGGCAGACATGGTGAGCACGTCCACGTGGGTGCGCAGGCCCTTGATGTGTTCCTTGTGTTCCACACCGAAGCGCTGTTCCTCATCCACGATCACCAGCCCGAGGTTCTTCCAGGTCACACCGGTCTGCAGCAGGCGGTGGGTGCCGATGACCACATCCACCTCGCCGCTGGCCAAACCGCTGATGATCTCCTTCGCCTCCGCGGTGGAGGTAAAGCGCGAGAGCCCACGGATGGTCACGGGAAAGCCCGCCATGCGTTCTTCGAAGGTGGATAGATGCTGCTGCGCCAGCAGCGTGGTGGGCACCAGCAACGCCACCTGCTTGCCATCTTGCACGGCCTTGAAGGCGGCGCGCACCGCCACCTCGGTTTTGCCATAGCCCACATCGCCGACGACCACACGGTCCATCGGCACCGGCTTTTCCATGTCCTCCTTCACCGCCTGGATCGCCAGCATCTGGTCCTCGGTTTCGACGAAGGGGAAGTTATCCTCCATCTCCTTTTGCCAAGGCGAATCCGGGGCGAAGGCATAGCCGGGCGCGGCCTGGCGCTTGGCATAGAGCTCGATGAGCTCGCCGGCGATCTCGCGCACCGCGGCGCGCGCCTTGCGCTTGGTGTTCTTCCAATCCGAGCCGCCCATCTTCGACAGCGTCGGGGTCTCCCCGCCCACATACTTGCTCAGCAGGTCGATGGAGTCCATGGGCACATAGAGCTTATCGGCCGGCGCGCCCCGCTTGGAGGAGGCGTATTCCAGCACCACATACTCGCGCCGCGAGGTGCCATCGCCGGTGGTGATGGTGCGCTCGGTCATCTCCACAAAGCGGCCGATGCCATGGGTGTCATGCACCACATAGTCGCCCTTTTTCAGCGCCAGCGGATCCACCCGATTGCGCTTTTTCGCTGGACGACGCTTCGCTCCCGCAATATCGCCCACGCGGTTACCGGTGAGATCGGTCTCGGTGATGACCACCAGATTCGGGCCGTCAAAGACCACACCGTTATGGGCGAAGGCCTGATAGAGCGTCACCTCGCCAGCGCTCGGCTGCCAGCCGGGGGTGGCCACGGTGGTGGCGATTCCCTGCTCCTTAAACCGCTCCCGCATGCGCTTAATCGCCCCCTTGGCCGGGGCAATATAGGCGACCTTGCCGCCGGCGAGGGTATGCGCCAGCAGCTCTTTCATCATGGACTCAATCTCTTTGAGATCACCCCGCGGCTGCGGCGGCAGCGACAACTCCAAGGGTAGGGTGAGATCCTCGCTGGCCTCGAGAATCCCCGGTTCCGCCGCGGTCCAGTGCGGCTGGGCCTGGGCGAGCATGGCGTCGTGAAGCGCCTCGATGCCCACATAGGAGCCGGCCGAAAGGTCCAGATCGGCGCTGGCCACCGGTGCCGTGCCGCCCATCGCGGCCACCTCCCAGCCGGCGGCCAAAAACTCTTCATCCGTGGCGATGAGATCGCTGATGCGGGCCATGATCTTCTGCGGTGCCAGCTCCAGCACATGCCAGCCACTGCCCAAGATCTGCGGCAGCGGCACCAGCTCATGCGGGCTGAGCACCGGCAGCAGCGCCTCCATGCCATCGGCGTAGGTGTGGGTAGAGATCTTATCCAGCAGCTCGCCGAGGGCCGGGTGATGCGCATAGGTGCGCGCCAGCTCGCGGGCGCGGCCAGCCACTGCATCGTCGATAAGCAGCGTGCGTGCGGGATAAATCGAGAGCTGCTCGAGCACGCGGTCGGCGATGGCGCGCTGATCCGCCACCGCAAACTCGCGCATCTCACTGACCTCATCGCCCCAGAACTCGATGCGCACCGCCTGATCGGCCGTGGTGGGAAAGACATCGATAATCCCGCCGCGGGTAGCGAACTCGCCGCGGCGAGAGACCATATCCACATGGGAGTAGCCGAAAAACACCAGCTGACTGCGCAGCTGCTCAAAATCGCATTCCGTATCGACCTGCAGGCGAATCGACTGCTGCTCGGTATTCAGCACCGGCTGGCAATAGCTGCGCGCCGGGGTGACCACCACGCGATAATCCTGCAGGGTGTCTAGAGTCTGGGCGCGGCGGCCCACGATGTCCATACCGGGGCTCAAGCGCTCATGCGGCAGCGTCTCCCAGGAGGGCAAAAAGGCCACCTTCTCCCCCAGCATGGCCTTCAGCTCGGCGGTGAGATCCTCGGCCTCGCGGCCATTGGCAGTGACCACCAACAGCCGTGCTTTTTGCGCCAAGGCCGCAATCGTCCACGGCCGGGCCTGATCAACGAGCGAGAGATGCAGGCGCGGATCGCCCACATGAGTGAGCAACCCAGCGAACTTCTTATCCTCTGCGGCCGTGCGGGCCAGGCCACTGAGCATGGGGGTGGATGATGCGGACGCCTCGTGAGTCACGGCTGGGCGATGCCTTCCTAAAAACGGTGGATGAATACTACACAGCGCGGTCGCCGACGAGCCCCGCCGTAAGCACGGCAGGCCAGTCCCCTGCGCTGCCGTGCACCTTACCGCGCTGATACTACTCGTGGGCGAGGTGTGGGCAGCAGCAGAGCCGGCGCGATAGCGCGCCGGTAGCAGGGGTATCAGGTATCGGGCTAGTCCGCAGCCGGGGTGGAGTCTGCTGCAGAGTCCCCGCCTGCCGGCTTCGGGGCGCTCTCGCCCTGGGCGGTGCGGCGGCTATGGGCGCGCTGCAGGGCCTCGGGGGTTTCGGTGGGCTGATAGTACTTGGCGTTTTCGCCGACCGTCTTCAGCTCCGGATCGCGCAGGCTGGGATCAGCCACCATGCCGGCCAGGCCATTCCAGCAGAGATTAACGATATGCGCGGCCACCACTTCCTTGCTGGGCTCGCGCACATCCAGCCACCACTGCGCCGTGGAGGAGGCCATACCCACCAGCGCTTGGCCATAGAGCACCGCCACATCGGGGTTGAGCCCCGACTTTTCGAAAGCGCCGGCCAGAATATAGGAGACTTTGCCCACGGTGTCATTGAGCAGCGTGGAATAGGTGTTGTGCTGCTCGGGGTCCACATCGCGGGTAAGGATGGTGAACTCATCGGTGTGGTCTTCCACAAAAGACAGGAAGGCCATCACCGCGGACTCCACCCGACGGCGGTAGCCGGAACAGTTCAGGGCATTTTCAATCACCGAGCGCATCAGCTGCGTATCGCGGTCCACAACCTCGGCATAGAGCCCCTCTTTGCCACCGAAGTGCTCGTACACTACCGGCTTGGACACCCCTGCGCGGGAGGCAATCTCCTCCACGCTGGTGCCCTTGAGCCCGCGCTCTGCAAATACTGTGCGTCCTACTTCTACTAGTTGCTCGCGGCGCTGCTTGCCGGTCATCCTCCGCTTCACCATGCCGTAAAGCCTATACGCTTATCCCTCTCTCAGCCGCATCTTTAGTCTTTCTGTCCCCCAGCAGCGATTGGCACGCCCCCAACGCTATGTTGTAGGATTTCTAGCGCACGGCCGTTGGGCATGTGCGTTTCCCCATGGTGTAATTGGCAACACTACGGTTTTTGGTACCGTCATTCTAGGTTCGAGTCCTGGTGGGGAAGCTTTTTTATTTCCCCACCTGAACTGCACATAGTCCGCCAGTCGGAACACAATGTGTACCCCCGATCGAGAGGGGTCACCCTCTTTCTTCGCAGAGCTGCCGCACTGCTGCCTTTCGCCGGTGACACGCTCGATGCCTGCCCGGTATTCCCGCGCGGTTCGCGCTCCCACGGACACCACCCGCCCATCCCCCCATTCGGGCATAACGCTCGCTCAGTATCGGGAGATATTTTTGCGACCCTACACACTCGCTCGCTAACCTCTGTGACAAGAGTAAAGTCTCATTTAGGTAACACCTGCTAAGCTTCCCAGCGATATACATCAGTGATGCCGCCGACGGGCGGTGCCGATGTTTTCCGTGACCCGATTGGAAAGAACTTCATGAAGTCTGCATCTCAGACCCGCACTAAGGTGCTGTCTCTTGTGACCGCCGCCGCCGCTGCTATGGGCATCTCCGCCGCCTTGCCGGCGCCGTCCCACGCGGCACCTGGCAATGTCGTCGTGGTCGGCGATTCCATGCCCGCCAATCCGAGCATCGAGGACTTCGTTGCCTCCAAGCTCCCTGAGCAGGCTCGCGTCATCACCCCGAACGCCCACCTCAACCAGGTGGGATGCGGCAGCGATGGTCTTTTCTCCGGCACCTATGCCCGCGTCTCGGGCAAGCCCGTGGATGATTTCACCTGCCCCGGCGCCAGCTTCATGAGCGGCGGCATGCGCGTGGACTTCGCCATTGACACCGCGGCACAGCGCGGCAAGCTCAACAACGGCACCTCCGAGGTGGTCATCTTCGCCGGCGGCAATGACACCTACTCGCGCATGAGCAGCCAGTCCCTGCCCGATATTGAGCGCGATCTCTATGGCGCGATCCGCCACTCCATCGCCAAGGCCAAGCACTATGCCCCGAACGCCCGCGTGAAGGTCGTCGGCATGCCGCATGTGGCCAATGCGGAAGGCGGCGTGTGCCTGATCAACGTGATCCCCAATGTGCCGCTGGGCATTCCTGCTCGCGCCGTCAATGACGTCGAGCGCCACCTGCAGTGGGCACAGGTGAACGCCTCTCGTGATGGTGGCGCCACCTTCGTAGACACCAAGCCGATCTCCGATGGCCACGAAATGTGCTCCAATGATCGCTGGATCACCGGCATCGTGGACACCACCGCCCGCAGCCCGCACAAGCTCATGTTCCACATGACCGATGCCGGCCTGCACGCGGTCGCTAGCCACACCGCCCGCTCCTAATACCCGCACCGACCCCACGCGGGCCACGGGTTCTATACACGAACGCCCAGCCTCTCCCCTGTTCTATCGGGGCGAGGCTGGGCGTTGGCGTATCTTGCAGGCTGCGAATCCCGCGCGCCTTAAAGCTCAGGCTTATCCTCTACGGCCGCGATGGCCTCGGTAACCAGCTGCCAGAAACGGCCGTGGTCTAGGGTGGTGGCGACCTGGGTGGGGCACTCGGGGCCGGCGGGGGCGCGGAAATCCACCACGGTCATGCCGGTGGTGAGACTGCCCTGCAGCTCGACGTCGATGGGGGCGCGGCGGGTGGCCACACACTCGGGGTCGATGAGATAGGCGATCGTGCAGGGATCGTGCACCGGCGGATCATCGAAGCCCTGGTTTTCCCGATAGGCCTCGCGGAAGAAACCGCAGAGATCCACCACCAACTGAGAGCACTCGGTGCCCAGCTGCGCGATCTGCTGCTCGACCTCGCGGGTCGCAAGCGCCTGGTGCGTGAGATCCAGGCCCACCATGGTCACCGGCCAGCCGGCATTGAACACGATATGCGCGGCTTCCGGGTCCACGTAGACATTGAACTCGGCCCAGGCAGTTCGGTTGCCGGTGTGATAGCCGCCGCCCATGAGCACCACCTCGCGCACCTTGTGCACAATGCGCGGCTCTTTGCGTACCGCGAGAGCGATATTGGTCAGCGGCCCGGTGGGCACGAGAGTGATCTCGCCGTCCTCACTGGCCATGATGGTGTCGATGATGAAGTCCACGCCGTGCTTCTCACCGAGCGGCACCCGCGGCGTGGGCAAGGTGGCCCCGTCGAGGCCGGTCTCGCCGTGCACATCGGCGGCGACGCTCAGCGGCCGCACCAGCGGGCGGTCGCAGCCGGCATAGACCACGGTGTCCAGCCGAGCCGCAGTGGCCACTGCGCGGGCGTTGTGGGTGACCTTCTCTAGGGTCTGGTTGCCGCCGATGGTGGTAATGCCCACCAGGTCGATGGCGGGGTTGCCGCCGGCGAGGATGATGGCCACGGCGTCATCGTGGCCGGGATCGCAATCGAGAATGATTTTCCGTGGGGTATCTGCGCTCATAGTCTCCAGTGTAAGAGTCCCCGCCGCCCCGCGCGTGCGGCTCGAGTCACAGTATTAGTGCGCGGGCAGCACTGCGCTTTGGTACTCGGCGCGGATAAAATCGGCGACTTCTTGGGACTCAAGCGCCTGGGCGAGGGCCTGTACCGCCGGCGAGTCTGCCTTATCCTCCGGCGCCACCAGAATATTCACATAGGGGTTATTCTCCGGCTTCTCTGCGGCAAGACCATCTTCTGCGTAGTCCAGCCCAGCTTCGAGTGCGAAATTGCCATTAATCACCGCTGCGGCCACATCCTCGTCCTCCAGCGTCTGCGGCAGCAGGCGAGCGTCGACGGGCGTGATGGTCAGCTCGCGCGGATTGGCGGTGATATCCGCCACGGCCGTCTCGGCGCCGCGATCCTCCACCTCGATCAGCCCGGTATCGGCAAGCAGCGCCAGGGCGCGGGCGCGATTCACCGGGTCGTTGGGGATGGTCACCGTGGCGCCGTCGGGCAGCGCCTCGAGGGAATCAATGCTGGTAGAAAATAGCGTCAGCGGTTCTAGGTGCACGTTGGCGACGCTGCGCAGGCTGTGATCGTTATTCTCCTCGCTCCATTCTTCTAAGTAGGGCTGGTGCTGGAAGAAGTTGGCGTCGGCATCGCCGTGGGTGGTCACGTGATTGGGATCGATTCCTCCTTGGATCACCTTCACATCCAGCTCCACTCCCTCCGCGAGGCCCTCGTCCGCGATATATTCCAGAATCCGGGCATGCGGCTCGGGCGAGGCGACAACGGTGAGCGTGTTCTCATCCGGCTGGGCGCTACAGGCGCTAAGGCCCAGGACGCACACTGCGGCGGCGGCAATCTTCTTAATCATGGTTTTAGGCTGCTTTCTTGTGCTTATCGACGATATCCGCGAAGTTATCCGCGATGTGTTGGTGATATTTCTGGGTGACATCAGGGTGGGCGCGCAGTCGAGACTTCAGGGCATTTAAACCATTGGTGCTGTAGATCTGCTCGCCATCGAGATCCACGCCCACCTCCGTGGGCGAGCCACTTAGCTCCGGAGGGAGGCTGATGCGGGGCACCTCGGCATCGAGCGCGGGGCTATAGAAGAAGGGAATGGAGAAGCGTTCCGTGCCCGGCGCGGAGGGCAGCACCCGGTGCGGGGTGGCCTTAAGATAGCCGCCGGTGGCCACGCTGAGCAGCTCGCCGATATTGACGATGAGATAATCCTCGATGGCGGGAACATTCACCCAGCGGCCGTCGATAAGCACCTGCAGGCCGCGGGAGCCCTCCTCCACCGTGAGCAGGGTGATAAAACCGGCGTCGTGGTGCGCGCCGACGCCCTGGCGGGTGGCCGAGAGATCGTGGGCGGGATAGTGCACGATCTTCAGCAGCGAGTGCGGGGCGCGGAAGGCCTCGGCGAAGAAGTCCTCCTCCTCGCCGAAGGCCACCGCCCAGGCCCGCAGCAGACCAGCGCCGATGTGTTCGAGCTGCGCAAACCACGCCAGAGCGCGTTCTTTGAGCTCGGGCTGATCCGCAGGCCACTGATTGGGCCCTTGCAGGATCTTCCACGGCTCCTCTGGCACCTTCTCGAGCTCGGCGGGCAGCTCGGGGCCAATATCCAGCTGCTCGCGCCAATCGCGCAAACCCTGGGTGCGTTCGGTGCCGGTGGCGGTATAGCCGCGATAGTGCGGGGAATGCACCTGGGAAATGCGCCGCTTCTGTGCTGCGGGCTGGGCGAAAAAGGACTGAGCCTCGGCCAAGAGCCCATCGCGGGCGCGGGGGTCGATGCCGTGGCGGGCAAGGTAGAAAAAGCCCACCTCGTGCGCCGCCTCAAGCAAGGAATGAAGCTCGTCTTCATATCCGGGATGCTCGGGGCTGCGCAGCCGAGAGAAGTCAATGACGGGAATATTGAGTGTGTGCATGCCGCCATCATAGACATCTCTGTCTACTTATTTTGCACGCTACCCCCGCCAAATGGCTATTTCATAAGGTTTGTACCCTCCCTAGCTGGCGCTTTACTCTAGACCGCTCGGTACGCGGGGGAGGCTCGGTGCGGCGCGGCCGACGCCTCCCCGCACCAGCTAGAAGGTGCGGACCAGCTCGGCCAGCTCATCATCGCCGCGATCCCGCAGCCGGCGCACGGTTTTCCGGCGAGCGCACTCCGCCGGCAGCCCCATCGCGAGATTGAGCGCGGCGATGACCACCTCGGGGCATACCCAGTCCGCGAGCTGTCCCTCGGCATCGAGGAACTCCTCGTCGAGGCCGATGCGGTTGATGAGCAGCACCAGGCCCTCGGCGTCGTCCCGCTCGGCGGGGGCGCGGGTGATGTCGAAGCTCTCGCCGAAACGCAACCACATGCGCTCGCCCTCTTCCAGCCCGAGATCCTGAATAAAGCGGGAGATCGTGCCCAGCGAGCTGGTGGTTTTGCCCCAGGTCAGACGCTGCTCCCCCAGCCGGCTGGGAATCATCCGCGACTCACCGAAGGCCACATCGTAGATGGCGAGCACGCCAAGGCCGATGCCGGTGCCGGAGCCGCGCACATGATCGTGGCTCACCCGCAGCAGCAGATTCCACTCGCCGTCGCGGAGATACAGCCCCTTGGTCTCCTCGGGCAGGGCGTGATTGACCAGTGCCTCCTCATCTGTGCGGTAGCGCACCTGACCGTCCTCGACCACGAAGTCGCCGGTAGAGGCAAAGGCCCGCACCGAGTTTTCCGCCACCCCATATCCGGTGGCCTCGGCGATAAGCTCCTGCAGCGGCAGCGATGTGCGCCGCTCGGGATCGGCCGCATTCGCCTGCGCCAGCCGTGTCCCAATGAAATCCGAGATCGTGGTCCACTCTTCTTTACCCCACTCACGCAGCGCCCACGTGCGCGCCCCGCAGCGCTGCACATGCTCGGCACTGGCCAGTGCCCCATCGATAGAGCGGATAGTGCGATCAGACAGCACCGCGTGCAGCTGCTCCGTGCTCATGGGCTCGCCCTCAATGGCCAGCACGGCACTGGCTCGAGCAATCACCGATCCGGTGTCGCTGAGCACATGCTCTTTATAGATCACATAGGGGGTGTGCTGTTCTATCCACTCCCGCGTCAAGGCAGTATCCGCGCCCACGGCGCTCGCGAGTTCCTGCAGTGTGAGCACGCCATAGTTATCGGCTGCGGCGGCAATGGCCTTCTCCACTGCGGTGGCAAAGCCGGCCCGCACGAGCCAGCGGCTCGCCTCCTCCGCCCCGGCCTCGGGGCCGTCAATGAATTCCAGCCCCCATGATCCGGGCGCGCCCACCATGGGCAGGATTGTTAATAGGTCCGTCTCCACTCCCCCAGGAGTCGACCGCAGCGCGGGCAGCGCCCGATAGATCTCTGCTACCGGCCGCGCGATGCGCACGTGCTCGCGCACGGCGGCTTGGACCAGCTCGCACACCGGCCCGATAGCGCCGAGCCCAGCGCAGAGCATGCCCTCGAGTTGCCGGACGCGCTCGCGGCTCACCTCGAAGCGATCCCCGAGGGTTTGCAGGGACGCCGACCCAGCTAGGCGCTCATCGAGAATCGGGGCAAAGCGTGCATCAGCGGCCACCACCTCCGCAATCTCCGCGCAGGCGGCCCGTGCCACGGTCTCCGCCCGCCCCTCCAAGCTCGCCGCTGCAGCTGTGACGCTGTCGGGAATATTCTCCTTCTCCCCCAGCACAGCCGTGGCCGCACCGGTCACCGCCAGCCAATCCAGCAGCGCGGACGCATCGCTATGGGCGGAGTCGTCATAGAGCAGCTGCTCCACTGGGTGATCGGCGTCCACGGGTGCCTCGTTCTCCGCTGCTGCGTCCTCAGAGCCGCCCGTCTCGTACTCATCGAGGGCGAGCAGCACCACCTCGTTCAGCAACTTCTGCAGCCGCACCCGCCCAATTCCGGGCAGATCCGCCAGTTCCTCGACGGTGAGCTCGGTGATACCCGTCTCGGAGCGAATGCCTAGCCGGCGTTGCACCTTGGTCCACAGCGCACTCTCCGGCACCAACCCGGGCCGAAGATAGGGCGATAGCTGCCCCAGGGCTGTGGTGCTCCCCTGCCCCAGCCAGGCCTCCACCACAGCCATCGTGTCGGGCGCGGCGGTGTCATTCTCCATTTCCAGCCACGGGAACACTGCCGCGATAAGCTCGGCGTGGCCGTGGGCCTCGGTGTCCTTTTCTGTGGCGTTGATCGACGCCGTCATGGCCGCCAACGCCCGGGCGAAGCTCACCTCATCAATGATCTCCACGCCGAGGGCGCGCGCCTTTTTCGCCTTGCCGGACATGGTGTGCACATCGGCGGCCACCACGAGCCGCGAGGATGTAATCACCCCACCCACACTCAATCCGGCCTCGCGGGCGCGGGCCTCCCAGGTTTCGCGCGGGGTGACCATCGCCCCGGTGAAGGTGACACGATCTCCCGGCGCGAGCGCACAGACCTGCGCCGCAGCCTGCCCGTCCTGCCCATCCTGCCCGTCCTGCCCCTCCTGTTCTCCTGGCTGGGCGAGCAGCTGCTGACAGCGCGCATGGTCGATGCACAGCTGTTCGGCGATATGGCCGAGCCAGAGGCGCTCACGCTCGGTGACCACCCCATCGGCCCACGCCTCAATCACCAGCTGCTTCAGATAATGCTCATGCAGTTCACTGATGTCCTCGGCCTCGAGCCCATAGCTCTGCGCCACCCGCCCCAACTCCTCGAGCTCCTCCTTGCTCAGCCGGCCGTCCACCATCGCCTGCGCCAGCGCCGCGCAGTAGCGATCGGATTGCGCATCGCCTGTGGAGGGCATGGCGGTGGTGAGCCGTCGCAGCCACGCGGACTCCGCAGCGAAGGCGGCGTCCTCACTCGCCGCCGCCCACTCGCTGATCGGACCGGAGGGTTCGCTGCCGAATAGCCCATCCGCCCGAGCGATACAGGGGGCATGAGACTCCGGCAGGGCTGCCTGCTGCGCAGCAGTGAATATCAGCGGTGACGCAGCGGCGCCCAGCTCGGGGTGCCTACGCAGCAGCTCGACAAAGAGCTCGGTGGTGGCGGCGGCATCGGCGAGCGCGGTGTGGGCGGCGAGGTTATTCACCCCGATCACCTCGAGGCAGGCTGAGAGCTTCCCCGGTGCGCCGGGCAGGAGCCGGCGCGAGAGTACACAGGTATCGAGCGTCCAGGCAGAACTCGGAAGCTGCACCCCCACTCGCGCGAATTCATCGCTGAGAAAGCGGCGCTCAAAGCTGGCGCTATGGGCCACCACAATGCGCCCCTGCAGCACCTCGGCGAGGCGGCGGGCCAGCTGCTCAAAGCTGGGGGCATTGACGAGATCCTTCGGCTCAATGTGATGAATATGGGAGTTATCGAAGCCGCGATTCGGCTGCACCAAGCTACGCCAATAGCGTTCGGGCCGCGCTTGGGTATCGAGCACAACGATGCCGATCTCGAGGATCCTGTCGTTTCTGCGCACACCTGTGGTCTCAAGGTCGAGGACGGCGAACCCTCGGAATGTCTGGTCGGTCTCTGTGCTCCTGCTCGGTGTGCTCATGCGTCTCTCCCTGCGCGCTGCTGCGATCGGTGTGTGTACCTCACTTAGTGTAACGACGCCTCGGACACCTCCACGGCGCTTTTCGCACACGCTTCCCCGCCATCGCGGCGTCGATAAGGCGCCTCTGAGCTGCATAAAAAGCATGCGTGATCCTCGCCCTGATCGGCTGGATCAGCGCTGTGCGCACCCTACGTGGCGGGGATCAGGACTTCTCTAAGTGTGTGATTCTTAGCTCAGTGCTCGTGGTCTCCGCGCTGCTCGGTGACGGGATTGCTCTTCTCCCGCAGCATCGCCGCTGTCTCCAGCCCCAGCAGCCTCTTCTCGCTTGTCGACGCCGTCACGCAGGCACCTCACCCCAGTGCCTCGAAGTCACCCGTTTCTGGGCGCAGCTAATGGTACTTTTAGAGCCGTACACGAAACGCTATCGAGACAAAGTTGCCTAATCTTTTATGTCAGATACTTCCCATACTTCCGCCGCCACCGCAGTGATCATGCTCGCTGCGGGCGCTGGCACCCGCATGAAGTCCGCCACTCCGAAAATGCTGCACCCTGTTGCCGGCCGTTCCATGCTGGCGCATGGCTTGCACGCCGCGGCGGGCATCAACCCCACCCATCTCATTGCTGTTGTCGGCCACGGCCGCGAACAGGTGGTCCCCGCCATTGCGGCCGAGGCCCCGGCCCTGCCGCACTCCCCGACCGTGCACACCGCGGTGCAGGAGGAGCAAAACGGCACCGGCCATGCTGTTGGCGTCGGCCTGGAGGCCCTGCCGGCGGACTTCACCGGCACCGTGGTGGTGACCACCTCCGACATTCCGGCGCTGAACGCCGAGACCCTGCAGCAGCTCGTGCGCACGCACACCAGCGCCCCGCAGGCTGCGGTCACCGTGCTGACCACCGCGGTGGATAATCCCCACGGCTATGGCCGCATCATCCGCGATGAGGATGGGCGTGTCACCGAGATCGTGGAGGAAAAAGACGCCACCGACGCCCAGCGCGCCGTCACCGAGATCAACTCGGCCGTCTACGCCTTCGATGCCGCGCTGCTGCGCCAGGCACTCACCCAACTGGACACCAATAATGCCCAGGGCGAGCTCTATCTCACCGATGTGATCAAGATCGCCCGCACCTCCGGCAAGCTGGTGCGCGCCCACAAGCTCGCCGACCCCTACTACGTGTCGGGGGTCAATGATCGCGTGCAGCTGGCCGCGATGAGCAAAGAATTCAACCGTCGCCTCTGCGAGGCCGCCATGCGCGGCGGCGCCACCATCGACGATCCCGCCACCACCTTCATCGACTGCACCGTGCAGATCGGCCAGGATGTGACCATTCACCCCGGCACCCAGCTCAAGGGCAGCACCACCATCGCTGATGGCGCCGAGATCGGCCCCGACACCACGCTGAGCAACGTGGAGGTGGGCGAAGGCGCCCAGGTGGTGCGCACCCACGGCTTTGACTCCCGCATCGGCGCCGGCGCCTCCGTTGGCCCATTCACCTATCTGCGCCCCGGCACCGATCTTGGCGAGAACGGCAAGCTCGGCGGCTTCGTCGAGTCCAAAAACGCCCAGATTGGCCGCGGCTCCAAGGTTCCGCACCTCACCTACATCGGCGATGCCGAGGTGGGCGAGGACTCCAATATCGGCTGCTCCTCGGTGTTCGTCAACTACGACGGCGTGGACAAGCACCGCTCCGTCGTTGGCAGCCATGTGCGCCTCGGTTCCGACACCATGATTGTCGCTCCGGTGACCATTGGTGACGGCGTGTACTCCGGGGCAGGTACAGTAATTAAAGATGATGTACCTGCAGGTTCGCTCGTAGTCTCGGGCGGCAAACAGCGCAACATCGAAGGGTGGGTTGAGCGCAAGCGACCAAACACCCCAGCTGCCGACGCTGCAGCTGCCGCCCGCAAACCCAAGCAAGCATAAGGAAAGGTAAGGCATCGAATAACGATGACTGGCCAGTGGACAGATAACCAAAAGAACCTCATGGTGTTTTCCGGCCGGGGCAACCCGGCCCTCGGTGAGGAAGTGGCACGTGAGCTGGGTACCGATTTGACCCCCACCACCGCCCGCGACTTCGCCAATGGCGAGATCTTTGTGCGGTTCGAGGAATCCGTACGCGGCTGTGACGCCTTCGTGATCCAGTCCCACACGCAGCCGCTGAACAAGCTGCTGATGGAGCAACTGATCATGATCGATGCGCTCAAGCGCGGCTCCGCCAAGCGCATCACCGCGATCCTGCCCTTCTACCCCTATGCCCGCCAGGACAAGAAGCACCGCGGCCGCGAGCCCATCTCCGCCCGCCTCGTGGCTGATCTGCTCAAGACCGCCGGCGCGGACCGCATCGTGTCTGTGGACCTGCACACCGACCAGATCCAGGGCTTCTTCGACGGCCCCGTCGATCACATGCACGCCATGCCGATCCTCACCGACTACATCAAGAGCAACTACGAGCTCAACAACATCTGCGTGGTTTCTCCGGACGCTGGTCGTGTGAAGATGGCCGAAAAGTGGGCCAATATCCTCGGCGACTCCCCCATGGCCTTCGTGCACAAGACCCGCTCCGTGGACGAAGCCAATAAGGTCACCGCGAACCGCGTGGTCGGCGACGTCGAAGGCCGCACCTGCGTGCTCCTCGACGACATGATCGACACCGGCGGCACGATCTCCGGTGCCGTGAACGTGCTCAAGGAAGCCGGCGCCGGCGATGTCATCATCGGCTGCACCCACGGCGTGTTCTCTGACCCCGCCCGCGAGCGCCTCTCCAAGTGCGGTGCCAAGGAAGTCATCACCACCGACACCCTGCCGCAGAACCCCGAGGGCTGGGACAACCTCACCGTGTTGCCCATCGCCCCGCTGCTGGCCAAGACGATCCACGAGATCTTCGAAAACGGCTCGGTGACCACCCTCTTCGAGGGCGAGGCCTAAACCCGCTCCGGCGTCTAGGACGGCCGTCTCCTCACTTTCGAGGCGACGGCCGCTTCTGCGCTTATCGACGCCGTGTGCTGCTAGTCCAGACAGAAAAACTCGCCCCGCGCCGAAGCGTGGAGCGAGAAGTGAGAAGAGTGATCCGTCCTAGAGACGTTCAGCAAGCCACTGCTTAATTACTCGGTTGAACTCATCAGCACGTTCCACCTGCGACCAGTGACCACACTGGGAGAAGATATGCACATCTGCATGTGGCACAACATTCAGCAGGTCCCAGGTGCGCGATACGGGAATCACCTTGTCCTGGGTGCCGTGGATCAGCAACACCGGAATGTCGAGTTCAGCGAGTTTGTCGAAGTCTAGCGGCAGCTCATTACGGTCACGATCACGGGCAGCAACAACCTCCTTGAGACGGTCGCTGGCTGTGTCATTGAGCGCGGAGTTGTAGCGCAATTCCACAAGTTCCTCGGTGATCAGGCTCTTATCCACCACGAACAGTTCGAGGGTGTCACGGATGCCTTCCCGGGTCAGGGTGGGGTTCGAATGCCCCTTGAGCGCACCGGTGAGCTTGGCTCCTCCGGTACCCATGGAGATGATTCCAGCGAGGCGCTCCGGATGATCGATAGCGAATTGGAAGGCGAGCCAGCCGCCCAAGGAGTTACCCACAATCCAGGTCTTTTCAATGCCCAGTGCATCGAGAACGCGGATCGCATGCTCTACCCATTGACGAATGCCGTACTCGGTGCCCTCTGCCACCACGGTTTGGCCATAGCCAATCGAGTCGATCGCGATACAGCGGCCAAACTCAGCGATCTGCGGGAGGTTAAGCCACCAGTTCGCGGCAGCGGTGACGCCCGTTCCGGAGCCATGCAGGAACAGAATCGGGGTGCCCTCACCGAGCTCGTGGTAGTGGGTGATTTCACCTGGTGCGGTTTCAAGCCACTTATCTTCCAGGCCGAAGAAGGGGTCTGTCTTAAAGTCAGGGATCTGTGTCTCAGTCATAGCGGTTACTGTATCCTCCATCACATTCTTTGGGTGGGTGTATGTTCCACTGGGCGGGACAATCCTGTGTGGAGGATTAGTCCCGTGGCCGCGGCACCGAGTAGGTGGTTAGGAACTTTCCGAGCAGAGTGCCGTCAGCACTGGAATGAACCTCGGTATCGGTGACGATGATCGTCTTCCCGGCGCGCACGATCCGCGCGGTGGCAATCGCATCGCCCTTCCTGGTGTTCGCCACGACGTTCACCGTCGATGACACTGCAAGAGGGAACACGCCTTCCGCTACGTTGTGCATCGCCAACCATGTGGCAGTGATATCCGCGAGACCAAAGAGCGCGGGAGCGGCGAACATTCCGGCCGGCTGCGAGACTTCCTTAGTCAAGGGCATCCCCACCTTGACGCACTCAGCCGAGCCTTCTATCGGATAGAGCCCGAGGGTGATGGCGATGTCATCCACACGGGAGTAAAAGTCGTTCCACTTGTCTTCAAATGTCATGTCAGCTCCAATGAGTCAATATCTGTAGCTTGTTGCTTGACCCGCTCGGGTTCGGCGACCATGAGATTGAGCTCCTCACCCTCACGAGTCTCGACGTCCACGACGAAATGCATCCCCGCCGCTTCGCATGCTTTCACCCCATCGAGATCGTCGATAGCCACCCCCACAATCACGCGGCGGCAGCGGGGATGAGTTCGAAAGGCTTCCGCAATGCTGGCGCGCATACGTTCCGCGGTGCCCAGCGACATCTCGACATCGTCTGCGCCATAGGGATACGTGTGCTTCAAAGACGAGCGAACAATGGGCGTGATCTTAAGCATCGGCATCCTCTCGTGTCGCAGCTGCGTCTCGAGCATGTTCCACCGCAAACACTTCTCGCACGTGTTCCCGGATAGCGATTTTGTTTACCTTGCCGGCTGAGTTGCGGTCGATGGCGTCGACAAGCACCAGCTTCTTCGGCAGCTTGTAGCGAGCAAGGTGATGCTCGCAGTGCTCCCGCAGCTGCTCAATCGTCAGGGTCGCACCCTCATCCAGCTGAACAACCGCCACCACAATTTCGCCCCAATCGGGGTCAGGGTGGCCAACAACCGCATTGGCCAGCACGCCCTCGGCTCCAGCGATCACACGCTCAACCTCTGCCGGATACACATTCTCGCCACCGGAGATAATGAGGTCCTTGAGACGATCCACCACGTAGTAGAAGCCGTCTTCGTCACGAATACCGATGTCCCCAGAATGGAACCATCCCGCGGTATAGGCGGTATTCGTGACTTCGGGATTATTCCAATATCCTGTGGCCACATTGGGTCCGCGCACCCACATTTCACCCGAAACGCCGGGCTCTTTCACCTCTTCCCCGGTGTCAGAGTTCATGAGCTTCACCTCGGTATAGGGCATCGGAATGCCACAGGAACCGATTTTAGAGACAGTCATTTCTGGCGGAAGGTAGGTGGCAAAAGGTGAGGTTTCTGTGAGACCCCACGCCTGCTGAATGTTGATCCCTTTTTCCATATAGCGATGGATCAACACAGGCGGAACCGGCGCTCCGGCACAAATCGTGGCCCGCATCGAGTGCAGATCCGAGGAACCGAAGTTCGGGTGCTTGTACATGGCCTCTAGTTGGGCGGGCACAAGAAACGATGTGGACACAGAGTACTTCTCTATATCCTCCAGCACTCGGCCCGGATTGAATTGGCGGTGAATCAACACGGTATTGCCACGCACAAGAGACCGGATGGAAAAGGAGTTCAGTGCACCCACATGGAAAAGGGGTGCCGTGGCCAACGTGACATCACCCGGGCGCACATCCACCATGGAGTCCACGTTGATCTGGTTCCACCAGAGATTGCCGAAGGTGAGCTGCGCCCCCTTGGGCAATCCGGTTGTGCCGGAGGTGAAGAGCAACAGCGCAAGATCCTTCATCCCCATGGGCCGAATTTTTGGCGCGGGATTGGTCTCATCCGGGGTGATAAAAGCTGACGTGGAGTGCCAATACACAGGAATCGTCTTATCCGGTGGGCTGAGCTCATCATCGTCGACGGCCACAATATGCTGCCGCTCGATTCCATAGACCGTCATGGCCTTTCCCACATATTCGCCTTCGACAACGACTGTGTGCGGAGTCCCCTGCATCAACAGCTTTGATATCTCCGGCGCTGAGAGCCGGAAATTGAAGGGCATGAACGTCGCGCCCAGCCACCATGTGGCGAGCATGGTGTAGAAAAAGCTCGCGGAGTTCACACCGACATAAGCCACGCGATCGCCCTGGCGCACACCTGCCTCATCGAGGTGCAGAACCCAACGCTGCAGAGTCTCGTGTAGCTCCGCGTAGGTGATATTTCTGTTTTCATAGACCAACGCTACGGCGTCGGGCCTGTACTGGGCATGCCGTGCGATCTGTGACACGGGGTTGATGTCCAGGGTGTCCGGATTGTGGACTACGCCGGTAATCATCATAAGGAATCGCCTCCTGCGGCTGTCTGGAAGCCGCGCGCGGCGATGCCTCCGTCGATCTGAACTACCGAACCAGTTATGTTGGCCCCGTCCTCGCGATCTGCGAGCATGATGTAGGGCCCAGTGAAACTGCTTGGGTCTGTCGAAATGTCGTGCAATGGGATGTAGGGATTGCCGCCTTCTGGTCGGCGATCAATGGTGTCCTTGAAGCTGCGGCTGTCCAAGCCCGCGGCCGCCGGGCCACGAAGGTCAGTACGCATCCCACCGACCGCCACTCCATTGACGCGGACCTTTGGTGCCAGTTCGTGTGCGAACTGAAGCATGAGCCCTCTATCGGCGAATTTGGCTGCGGTGTACACCGGACCGCCGCCGGCGGCGTAGAAGGAGGCATTGGACAGGGTCATAATGATGGAGCCGCGCGATTTCACAAGTTCTCGCCACGTGGCCTCAACGGTGAGGACATAGCCCTTGACATTGATGCCGAACACTTCGTCACACACCGCGGCTAGTTCCGCTCCGTTGAGCTTCGTGAGCGAGCGGTTGTAGTCCCAAATGCCGGCGTTGGGAATCACGGTGTCGATCCCGCCGAAGGCACGGCATGTCTCCTCCACCGCGGCATGGAGTGCTTCCGGCTGCCGCACATCGGCGCTGCAGGCCAACGCCCGGGATGTTCCTAATTCATCAGCTACTGCCTGTGCCCGCTCCAGCGACACATCCACCAAGGACACATTCGCGCCCTGTTCGTGGAATCGACGCGCGAGCGCTGCTCCCAATCCGGAACCCGCACCGGTGATAAAGACTGTCTGATCGTGAAACCTCTGTTGCGCCATAATGAATCCTCTCCTGTCCGTGGCTGCCAGCTAGAAGAACGTCGAAATGTTCTTCGAGGTCAAGACGTTGATGTCCAGGAGAATGCGCCGATCGAAAATCTTGTATCCCTCGTCAGTGGAACGAATGAGATCCGTCCGGGTACCAGCGAAGACATCCTTTTCTTCTTCCAACCGAGTACGCCATACGAGAAAGTTACTGCGGGCTTCAATAACGTCCTCGCCGTCGACCTCTGCGTGTCGGAACACGAGATTGGTGATCAGATGCCTCGTGCGTGAAGGCGGGTCTTCGGCCCACGCCATGCCTGAGTCAAAGCGCCGGATTCTCCATGCCAGCGATTCTTTGGTTTCGTCATAGAAGGCTGCCTCTCCATACGCGGCGATGGACAGCGCCTGCTGCCGCCGCAGGCGGTTAGATCGGGTTGGCGCCCAATACAGCAAGTCATCATCGAAGCGCTCCAACCAATCGGTGTAGCGGCCATCGTCCAGGAGATCCGCCTCGCGATAATAAAAGTTCTGCAGCTCATAGGCGCGCTGGATGTCCACCAGCTCCCCCACGACCGCATCGTCCCTGCGTAAATAGTCAGTCATTACATGTCTCCTCTTACAATCCCCCGGCTACTTATCGAGCCAATTTCTTGAGATTCTCGCCGGGGTCGGCGAGCTTGTCCGGATCGGGGCTTAAGCCTCGATCAATCATTCGTCGTGCTGCACGCACCGCCATCGAGTCATCAACGGCAGCGGCGCCAACGACACGACCGTCGTTAGCGATTCGGAAGGCCACCGCGGGATGCCCCTTGCTGTCCTTGCGAACGACCGTGCTTCCAGGAAGGCTCATGTCCCCTACTCCCTCGACATGCACGCCATAGCGATCCGACCAGAACCAGCCCGCACCATGCTGCGGAAGATCCGCCCCTGCAATCGCGGCGGCGGCAGTCTGTGCAGTGTGTACCGCGTTCTCCCAATGCTCATGGCGCCGTTCGAGCGCTCCATCCTCGCGCCGTGTACGAGCACAATCACCGATAGCCCAGATCCCCGGCACGCTGGACTGTTGTGCTTCGTCCACCAGAATGCCGTTGTCGAAATCAAGCTCTGCTGAGCGGGCAAGCGCTTCCTCTGCGGTGATTCCCACTGCGACAACGACGACATCCGCGGCCAGGGAGTCGTGCCCCTTGATCTTCACGGTGAACGCGTGATCACCATCGTCGTGGTAGTTGATCTCTTCAGTAAGCCCATTGATATAAGTGACGCCATGATCGTCATGCATGTTGTGCAGGCGAGTAGCGATCTCCTCGCCCACTGCTGGCACCAGAGCAACGGGCGCTGGGTCAATAAGCGTCACCTGCGCTCCCAGATCGACAGCAGATCCAGCGAGCTCCGCACCGATCAACCCCGCGCCGACGATCGCGAGATCAACCCCCGGGCTAAGCCTGCTCTTGAGAGTCTCCGCATCCTCGGTGGTGCGCAGAGAGAGAATCTCGGGGTGGTTGAAACCGGGTAGGGGCAGCACCCGGGGCACGCCACCGGTGGCGATAACGAGATTGTCGTATCCGAGTTTCTGCGAGTCCTTCAGCGTGACGGTCTTATTGACGCCGTCCACGGCAATAGCTTCTCCTTGGACTACCTCAACTCGGTTTTCCTCGAACCACTCAGCCGGGGCGAGCAATAGATCGTCATGCTGTTTCGTGCCCTGCATGATCTCCTTAGACAGAGGTGGGCGATCATAAGGCAGGCCATGCGGGTCCACGATGGTGATGAGCCCATCCCACCCCAGCTTGCGCAGCGACTGAGCGAGGCTGAATCCGCCGATTCCGCCGCCGATAATGAGTGTGTGTGCCACGAGTTCTCAGCTCCTTGAGTATGAAGACGATTCTTTATGCCGATGAGCGGTATCTACTCAGCGGTAGCGGGAGTACCGGGATAGATCCAGATCTCTTCTCCGCGCAGCTCGAGCTTGTGGCTTGCCACATCTTCGGTAGCAGGCATGCATTGCACCGCACCCGTTTTCAGACAGAACTTCGCAGTGTGAATTGGGCACTCCACTTCGCAGCCTTCAATCCAACCGTCGGCGAGCGAGGCGTCTTCGTGGGAACAGGTGTCATTGAGCGCGTAGAACTCATCATCCTCAGTGCGGAACACTGCGATGGGCTCCGAGAAACCGGTGACATCGGTATCGACGACGATGGCCTCTTCAGGCTCGATATCGTCCATGACGGCGACTTTTACTGCTTCAGACATGGGTGAACCTTTTCTAGTGACATAGATAGTGGTGGGTGAACCGGCGCGGTCTTAGTTTTCGTGCCAGGCCGGGGTGTTCATGAGTTCCTTCCAGCGGCGGTAGAACCCTCGACCGGCAGCATCGGAATAGAGCTCCGAGGTGGTACCGGGGAAGCCCTCGTTATGCTTCTCGGTACCGATTCCCATCTGGTAGTTCAGAGCAGTTCCCTGAATCATGAAGCCATGGGCGTTCGCCTGTACTTCCGACCAGTTCTCTCCGTCGTCCTGCTCGAAAATTCCCGATGGCCCGAAGGTGCGAAGGTTATACAACCGCTGGGCTTTTTTGACGTCCTCCGGCATCGATTTATCCAGTACCGTCCACGCCCAGACCTCCATCTTGTTTGGCCCCTTGGGGTGCCACACTCTGATCGAGCCGTTGACGGGAAGATAGGAGAAGTTAGGAAATACGTTGCCGTGCCCATTGGTCATCGGACCCGTGACTTGTTCCGGCGACAGACGATCGCGCAGGAACTCGTAGTCGTAGTACTCGTGCACGGGTTGGGCATCAAAGCGGTTCTTCGGATGCACCGGGAAGCCGGCACCATGGCCTGCCTCGCTGGTGAACTGCTTGCCAGTTCGCTCTGCGATCGCTTTCTTCGGCCCCTTGCCCGATGGCGACATCACCATCAACGCCGAGGCGTGGGACATATTGACGTGGTACCAGTCCGTGGCGAATTGCTCCGCCGCGAGCTTCCAGTTGCCCTCGAGGACCCACTTGGTCACTCCCCCAACAACGCAGGTGCCTTCTGGGTCACGATCGAGAAAAGCATCGAGATACCAGGTGAGATCACCCAGCGCTTCTTCGAGCGGCTCTGCATTTTCGTCCCAGTTAGCGAAGATGAGTCCCTTGTAGGACTCCACGCGAGGCGCGGTAACTAGTCCCCAGTCGGCTGCGCTGAAGGAAGAGTCATAGTTGTCCTTACCAGGAAGGTTGATGAGCTCGCCGTCGAGATCGTACGTCCAGCCGTGATAGGTGCAGGTGAAGTTTTTCGTGCGCCCATGGTCAGCACGGCACACGCGCGCACCGCGGTGGCGACAATTATTCAGCAGGACCCGGATCTCCCTCTTTTTGTTCATCGAGGCGATCACCGGATCTTCTCCCATGTAGGTCTGGAAGAAGTCGCCCGGTTTTTCGAACTGGTCCTCGTGCGCGATAAACAGCCAGGAGCGTGCGAAAATCCGACGCATTTCCTGCCGGTAAATTTCCTGGTCGCTGAAAATTCGGCGATCAATCAGCCCTGCATCCGGGTCGACCATTCCACCAATGTCCGTATTGGCATCAAGGCCTTCGGGGCGCTGCAGCCCTGCAAGAGGCCTCGGGTTATTCGGAGTTGCCATGTTCTCCGTCCCTACTTTCCTTGTCCTGTCGTGTCACACTGTGGAAACCATGCTCGGCGGTGCCATCCCAGGGGATAGATCGAACCCGAAAGACCACAACTGCTACGGCGCGGTTTTCCACTGTGCTGAATCAACCCACCGGCGCCATCACGGTCCGTTCCCCTCTGCACAGAGGGTGGCCAACAACCATAAGGGCGGTGCTATGTGAGCTGATTCATATGTTGCGTGCTTAATTATGTGACTGGTGTCAAACTTTTCTAAAGAGTCCGTTCCACCCTCCGGAACGTCGCGCAAAGAGTACAGTCTCAACTAGATGTTCACCCCACCCCACACCCCGAGCCCAACCACCCACCCATAGGGGTATTTACAGGTATTTAAAGTAGAAAAGATGACACTCTAACCGTGGCACCCGTTCACCATGCCACCCCGCACCCACCCAGTGCTTAAAGATCGCAGTACGTCTCCTACGTACATCAGTTACTTATGAGGTCAGCCCGCAATGACAAGAGAACAGCCAACGAAAGACACCCGCGGAGCAGTAGACAAAGCGATGAGTCTGTTGAGATGCTTCACCACCCACGATGCGATGGGCATCGGACTCAGTGAGCTCGCCCGACGTGCCGAGCTCTCGAAAACAACGACACACCGCCTCCTTGGAACGCTGGTAGACAACGACGCACTTGAACGCTCCGGCGATGTCTACCGGCTTGGCCCGCTATTTTTCGAACTCATCACAGAGCGAAGCAGTAAGCATTCAGAGCTCGTTAGCGAGCAGCTCACGCCTTATCTCGCCGCACTCTTTGAACACACCCGGCACACCGTGCACCTGGCCTATCTCGACAGCACCGAGGTCGTGTACGTCAACAAGCTGTTTTCTGCGCGTGGAGTTGATGCCCCATCCCGTATTGGTGGCCGGGCGCCAGCACACTGCACAGGCGTCGGCAAAGCGATGCTCGCTTTTGATGAAGGTGCCACCGAAACTGTCTTGGCCTCGGGGCTGCGCGGCTGGACCCCGTTCACGATCACGGATCCTGCGCAATTTAAACGCGAGCTCGCCACAATTCATGACACCGGAATCGCCTACGACCGCCAAGAGATCACACTCGGCCTGAACTGTGTAGCAGCGCCTATATTCGGCATACACAATGTGCCACAGGCGGCAATGAGCGTGTCTGGCCCCTCGGATTCTTTTGATCCGACAAGGGTTCTTCCTCCGCTCAGGAAGATCTGTCTAGCAGCAAGCCGCGTTGTACAACAGTGGCAAAGAAAAAACCGCCCCGAGATTTTCGACGACTAACCCGGCATGCAGGCGCTTTCCTGTATCGCGATACGCGCCTGCTGCTATCGCCGGGATGCACTGGTGCACACACCACGTGTGGCCTCCCACCTGATTTCTTCTCGGGTGGAAGGCCACTGTAGGGCATTCGCGCTCTGCTTCTAGCCGGCTCGCTTGAGGTCGACAGCAACATCGATAATCATGTCTTCTTGACCGCCGACGTATCCTCGGCGCCCCACTTCAGCGAGGATGTCCTGCGTAGGCACTCCATAGCGTTCCGACGCGCGCTCAGCGTGGAGCAAGAAGGAGTTGTACACGCCCATCTGCCCCTGAACGATCGACCCGCGGTCCATAGCGGGCAGTCGATCCACCATAGGTTTGAGTACATCCTCCGCGGCATGCAGGATTTCCTTGGTCTGCACACCAGTGTCAATTCCTAGCCGCTCGAATGCTACGGCAAGGACTTCCGTCGGTGAGTTGCCAGCCCCGGCGCCTAGCCCGGCGAGAGAACCATCAATTTGGCTCGCACCTGCGCGAACCGCGAGAACAGAGTTAGCCACGCCGAAGGACATATTTTGATGACCGTGGAAGCCCACCTGGGCATCGTCACCGATCTCGTCCACGAGCGCCTTCACACGGTCTGATGCCTGCTCCATGATCATTGCACCGGCCGAGTCCACGACGAACACGCACTGGCAGCCAGCATCCACCATGATCCGCGCCTGCTGTGCGAGAGCAGCCGGCTCCGAACGATGCGAGAGCATGAGGAAGCCACTTGTCTCGAGTCCCAGCTCGCGGGCAGCTTGGAAGTGAGAGATAGACACGTCGGCTTCGGTGCAGTGGGTGGCAACGCGAATCACGTCTACCCCTCGCGCTTGTGCTTCCTTGATGTCATCTACGCGCCCGACACCAGGTAGAACCAGAGCAGCGATTTTGGCATTTTTCGCTTCATCGCGTGCGGCCGCGATCAGATCGAGTTCATTGACCTTGGAGAAGCCATAGTTGAAGGAGGATCCGCCCAGGCCATCGCCGTGAGTAACCTCAATCATCTCTACATTGGCATCATCGAGGGCTCGTACGACTGTGCGCACCTGCTCCTCGGTGTACTGATGGCGCACCGAGTGTGAACCATCACGCAGCGTTGTGTCATTAATACGAATACTCATGGGTGAAAATTCCTCTCCTAGATCAGGCTCGCGAGTCGTTCGCCTGTGGCCACAGCTGCTGCAGTAATGATGTCCAGATTGCCTGCGTACTCCGGCAAGTAATCGCCGGCACCGGTCACCTCAAGCAACACAGTGACGCGACCCCAGCCATTCCATTCCGGTCGTGCTTCATCGAACTGCGGAGTAGCAGTGACGTGATAGCCGGGAACATAGGAACTCACGCGTTCAACCATGGTCTCGATTGCAGCGAGAACCTTGTCTTGCAGTTCGCCTTCCTGTGCCGCCTCGGCAGGCAACGAGCAATAGACGGTATTACGCATATTCATCGGCGGCTCAACGGGATTGAGCACGATAATGGCCTTGCCTCGCCGCGCCCCGCCCAGCTTTTCCAGCGCGGTAGCTGTAGTTTCTACAAACTCGTCAATATTGGCACGCGTGCCTGGTCCTGCGGATCGAGAGGAAATCGAGGCAACGATTTCCGCATACTCCACGTCAACAACGCTGGACACAGCAGAGACGATAGGGACCGTAGCCTGTCCGCCACACGTGATCATATTGACGTTGTCGAGGTCTTTGATCTCGTCCAGATTCACACTGGGAGAGAAGTAGGGTCCCACAGCCGCGGGGGTTAAGTCGATTGCCCGGATTCCCGCTTCCCGATAAAGCGGGGCATTTGCGAGATGCGCATTGGCGGAGGTTGCCTCAAAGACGATATCCGGCAACCTGTCCTGCTTGACCAGCCACTCGACACCTTCGGCCGATGTAATCAAGCCCTTGTCTTTTGCCTTCTTGAGCCCTTCCGATTGTGGATCGACTCCCACCATGTACACCGGCTCAATGACCTCTGACTTGAGGAGTTTGTACATGAGGTCGGTGCCGATATTTCCCGGACCAACGATGGCTGCCGTGATCTTTTTACTCATTATTGTTGCCCTTCACTAAAAGTGGCTGTCAAAGTTCCATATTTGCCGTAATCCACGCGAACGCTTTCTCCCGCGTGTACCGCTGCGGCGCCGCAGAAACTACCTGTAAGAATGATTTCTCCTGCCTGGAGCGGGGTTCCCTGCTCAGCAAGCACGCCGGCTAGCCAGACGAGGGGCTCTAAAGGGTGCCCCATGACTGCCGAACCGATTCCTGATTGCGGCGCGCCTTCTCCCACCGTCATCTCGGCTTCAACCTCAGCCAACTGCTCAATAGGTATGTCAACCGGATTGGAGCTCAAAATGACTGCCGCACACGAGGCATTGTCTGCCACTGTGTCAACGAGACGGATATCCCAATTCCGAACGCGGGAGTCGATGATCTCTACTGCGAGATAGGCTTCCTCTACTGCGTCGACAACCTCGTCAAACGTGGCATCAGCGCCCAGATCGCGATTGATCTTAAAAGCCAATTCAGGCTCCACTTTTGGAGCGATAAACTGAGAGACATCAATGTGGTCCCCATCGTGGAATAGCTGCTGATCGGTGAAAAAACCAAAATCGGGACTATCAACGCCAAGCTGCTGCTGCATCGCGATGGACGTGAGCCCAATCTTCCTACCAAGGATGGTGCGCCCTGCCTCTTTTAGTGCACGTTCTTGCCACTGTTGGATGGCATAGGCACCGTCCAGATCTAGATCAGGAATGGTGTTGCGCGGCGGCTCGATGGCTTCTTTAGTCTCATAGGCTGCGAGCAGTGCTGCGGCAACCTTCTCTTTCGCATCATTCATAGCTGCGCCCTATCCTTTCGCCATGATTCCGAAGCCAGCGATGAACTCCTTGATTGGCTTGTAGTACTGATAACGGACTTCTGCCTCGGGATTGGCGGCCGCAAGTGCGGAAAACGCCGCCACCCAGGTGCGTACCTCGTGGGAGGAGTGACCTGCTTGTTCGTCCATCTCGTCAGCCGTGTAGCTATCGAATCCAGTTGGATCGTTGCCGGCACACACCTGCATGAATGCTGTGTCCCACTCCGGGTTAAGGTCCTGAATAGGGGCCTCGCCTTTGGCAAATGCGACAGCGTTGTTGATCACGTTCTGCTCTCGAGCGTGCCGGGCTTCTTCCGTGGGATGACGGCCGTTGAGCAAGAGTTTCTTTTGTTCTTCGGTGGCCGTAGCCCATTGCGGCACCGGAGGATCGTGGGACAAACCTCCCGATGCCATGAACAGCACCCGTTCATCGCGGTCTGCGAAGAAGCGCCCCACAGCCTCACCCAGGTGCCGTACACGTTCCATTGATACGAAGGGGCGAGCGACTCCATTGACGAAGATAGGAATAACTGGGACTCCCTCGATATCGCCGTAGATCACCTCTAGCGGCTGTACTCCCCCGTGGTCGATCTCCATGCGACGCGAGATAGCGACGTCGATATCACTGGAAATGATGAACTGAGCGAGCTCCTCTGCTAACTCGGTGGGAACATTGAGCTGCCCAACTTGTCCGCCCCAGTCTCCAACGCTCACACACTCGTAGCCCACACAATAAGGCGGCATCAGATCATAGAAGAATCCGTTGTAGTGGTCGGGCCAGAAGAGGACCACAAGCTCCGGGTCATAAGACTTCACGTAGTTTCGAGCCTGTTCGAAAGCGTTGTGGAGTTCTTCGAGCACGTCCTTCGGTGGTTCAAGAACATTGAGCAATGGACTGTGCGACATCGCAAGTAACTGTGTAGACATGCCCCTAGCGCCCCTCTTTCCTATTAGCGTCCTTACGTTCCAATCCACAATATGGTTCAGGTCACTATGATCGACAGCTCTCGTTCCGATTGATGGAACACTCCGCATGAGCCAATATCAGGGTCTGGTGTCCGGGGCGATTGCTACAATTGCAACGTCAAACAGCACTAACCCCCGATGACGCGAGGCGTGATGAAGAAGACCATTCGAGTGACCGGCGCCGTACTCCAACGAGACGGAAAGATCCTTGCCGCCCAACGAGGACAGGGAAAGAGCCTCGGCGGCTTCTGGGAGTTCCCGGGGGGAAAGATTGAAGAGGGAGAGACACCGGAGGCTTCCCTCGCCCGCGAGCTCAAAGAAGAGCTACTGATCGACGCCCGGATCGAAGAACACATCACCACCACGCGGCATGAGTATGATTTCGCGATCATTGAACTGGCCACATACGTGTGCTCTCTGCCCTCCGGGGAAGAGCCCACACTGACCGAGCACGAGCAGGTCCGCTGGCTCAGTAAAGAGGAGCTAAAGGACGTGGAATGGGCGCCGGCCGATGTTCCTACCGTGGAGATCCTGTCACACGCATGAGCAACACCAATCCCACACCGCAGCTGCTGGATGATCTTCACCATGGCTTTATTGATCAGGACCATGCACCACAGGGCGATGGAACCCCTCATCTGATCGATAATCGCGATCCCAACACGATGCTGGCCGCTATCACCCGAGAGATGGAGCGGTGTAGTTCCTTTATTTTCTCGGTGGCGTTTATTACCCCGGGCGCTCTTGCCCTCCTCAAGCCGTACCTACTCAAGTACACGGGTAAGGCGACGATCATCACGTCCACCTATCTGGATTTCAACTCGCCGGAAATGTTTGAGGAGCTGCTCCAACTTCCGAATATTGAAGTTCGCGTGGTGGATGACCACGCTTATGGATTCCACGCCAAGGGCTATATTTTCTCCACGGTTTTCGGTGTCACCGCCATTGTCGGCAGTGCGAATATGACCCGTAAAGCACTGATGAAAAATCAGGAGTGGAACGTCAAATTCAGCGCGATGGAACACGGGGACATCGCCTATCAGCTACACGACGCCACGAGCTACCAACGTGGTATCTCCGTTCCTTTGACTCGGGACTGGATCGAGGAGTATCGCTCGCGCCGTCAGGCGCCAGCTTTTCCTGAGTGGGACACCCAACTACGCACGAGAGAGCGCATCACCCCCAATGACATGCAGCTTCATGCATTGGAAGAGCTCACTAAGCTGCGCAGCACCGGCGCTCAGAAAGCACTGATTATTTCCGCCACAGGCACCGGTAAAACCATTCTGGCCGCACTTGCCGCACGTGCAGCGCAACCGACTCGCCTCTTGTTCCTTGCTCATCGGGAACAGATCGTGCGTAAAGCGCGCGAGGAGTTCAGCCGTGTGATTGACGCAGAGGATGACGAGTTCTCTGTATTCCTCGGCAATGAACGGAATGCCACGCCTCGCTACGTATTCTCCACCGTGCAGACGATGTCTCGCCACAGCAGCTTAGACAGCCTGAGCCCTGATCAGTTCGATTACATCATTATCGACGAGGCTCACCGTTCAGCTGCTGACTCCTACCGCCGGATCATGGACCACTTCACGCCTGATTTCCTCTTGGGGCTCACTGCGACTCCCGAGCGTACGGATGATCGCAGCGTCTATGAGCTCTTCGATTTCAACGTGGCATTCGAGATCCGCCTCGGCACTGCGCTGGAGAACGATATGCTGGCGCCCTTCGACTATTACGGTGTAGCTGACTATGTCGCGGAAGACGGCAACACCGTAGATGACGTCACAGATTTGAAATATCTGGTCGCCAAGGAACGCGTGCAGCATCTTCTGGAGAAACTACGCGTCTATGGTCGCGTGCGGGATGTGTGTGGTCTTATCTTCTGCAGTCGCACCGAAGAGGCGCAGGACCTTTCTCGCATGCTCAATGAGTCTGAACTATTCGGGCGACCTCTTCGCACTGTAGCTCTCAGCGCCACCGACTCACACGAGGAGCGCGAGCGCATGGTGCGGCGGCTCGAGGCCGGCGAGCTGGATTACATTATTACGGTGGATCTCTTCAATGAGGGGATCGATATTCCGAAGGTCAATCAGATCGTAATGCTGCGCCCCACGCAGTCAGTCATTGTATTTACGCAGCAGCTCGGTCGCGGTCTAAGGAAGTACCCGGGTAAAGAGAACCTTCGTGTCATCGACTTCATCGGTAACTACAAGAACAATTATCTGGTACCGATGGCTCTCACTGGTGAGACCAGAATAAAGGGCGTCCTTCGAGACGGCGCACGTGCAGCGAAAGCAGTGTCCGGACTCAGTCATATCTCCTTCGATAACATTGCCCAGCAACGCATCCTCGACGCTATTAGCACGGCAACAATGGACAACTTCCACCTATTGAAGCAGGATATAGCAGATCTGCGCGCTCGCCTCAACAAAGTACCCACGCTTTATGACTTCGCCCGCTTCGACCATGTTGAGCCGGAGGTCATGGCTCTCAAGAAGAAGAATTATTGGTCGCTGTTATATTCTGCGAAGTTCTGCGAGGAGAGCCCAAGCGAGACTCAAGTAGGCTTGCTCAATCTGCTCTCTCTGAGGATTCTCGACGGTAAGCGCCCACACGAACCGCTCCTGCTTCGTCGTCTCATCGATGGCCCCACAACAATCGACGAGACCCGCGCTTTGTTTGCCGATTACGGCACAACATCCGATCGCGCCACCATTGATAGCGCGGTCCGCGTGCTCACCGGAGAGTTCGACTGCTGGAAAACTGAGCCAGAATTTCCGGTCATCACGCGAGAAGGCAACGACCTCAGGCTTTCTTCGATATTCCAGGAGAATTATCGCTCATCCGAGCTGTTCAAGGCTCATGTCGACGACATTATCGAGACCAGCTTATTCCTCAACAAGGAGAAGCATTCCATCGACGGAAAGATGATCGTAGGCAAGCTATACAACCGCGAAGATTTCTGCCGGCTTTTCAACTGGAGGCGCAATGAACGCGGCGTAATTAACGGCTACAAGATAGATAAAGAGACGAACACCTGCCCGATCTACATCACCCACCACAAGGGTGATGCGTTCTCTGAGAGCACCCGCTACGAGGATTATCTCGACTCCCCGGAGACCATGACCTGGTACACCCGTGGACGACGTACCCTGCAGAGCAAGGAGCTCATCCCGATCATCGACAACTCGGTCGACCTCCACATGTTCGCGAAGCGGGATGATCGCGAAGGCACTGATTTCTTCTACCTTGGCCCAGTGACCTCACGCGACGCGACTCAAGAACGGATGCCGGTGAAAGATGGCAACGTTGACATTGTGCGCATGAAGTTGGATTTTGAGGTCCCCGTAAATCCCGCAGATCTGAGCTATCTCCGCGGAGCCGAGGCCTAGCCCCTCACTCCCCTAGCAGCACCCACACGTGCCCGTCGTTCAGCCGTACTGGGTAGGTACGCACGGGCTCGCTGGCGGGTGGGGTGAGCGCGTCCCCAGTTTTAAGACAGAAGGCTGCCACGTGCACGGGGCATTCCACCTCGCAGCCTTCCACCCAGCCCTCAGCGAGCGATGCATCCTCGTGGGTGCAGGTGTCGTCGATGCAGTAGAACTCGTCATCCTCGGTGCGAAACACAGCGATGGGTGCATCGAGGCCGGTCACCGCGGGTTCAAGCACGATCGCGGATTCGGGTGCAATGTCTGCCGCTGCTCCTGCATCGCACCAGTGGCCGGCGCCACTGTGCGTTCGGGCATCACCATCGTGAGCGCTGTCGCGCTTCTCCGCCTGGCTGTGTTCGTCCGTGGAGGTCGCTGCTTTCTTCCTGAAGAGCCGCACCCGCATCCTCCTTCCTCGCACCTGTGTGTGTCCTTTCAACTTTAAACACCCGCTGGCCCCACCGGTGCGCGGCCCACCCCTTCCGCGCCAGCCGCACTGCACTCCAGCCACGGGGCAAGTAGCCTCGGTGGACATGAAGCTTGCTACCTTTCGCTCCCCGCTTACCCCGGATCGGACTCGCGTGGGACGCGTCGACGATGACCACTCGGCCACTCTTGTTGGTGAGTTTGCCGATGTGGCAGAGCTACTCCAGCAGCCCAATTGGCGAGAGCTCGCCGCACACGCCTCGGAGCTGACGGTCGAGTTTGAGCAGCACACCCTGGCCCCGCCGATTCCGCGCCCCGGCAAGATCATCTGCGTCGGCCTGAACTACGCGGCCCACATCGCGGAGATGGGCCACGAACGCCCCGATGTGCCCACCTTGTTCATCAAGTTCCCCGAGGCGCTGATCGGCCCCTTCGACGATATCCAGGTGCCGTCTTTCGCTCAGGACACTGCAGACTACGAGGGTGAGCTGGCAGTGATCGTCGCTAAGCGCACCCGCAATGCCACACCGGAAGAGGCCGCGGATTCTATCGCCGGCTTCTCGGTAATCAATGATTTCACCTGTCGTGAGCTGCAAAAACGCACGCAACAATGGCATCAGGGCAAGTCCTTGGAGCGCACCAGCGGTTTCGGGCCGTGGCTGGTCACCCCTGATGAGTTGGATGCGGAGGCGCGGCTACACACCGTGGTCAATGGCGAAGAGCGCCAGAATGCGCCGCTATCGGATCTGGTGTTTAGCCCAGCAGATCTCGTCTCCTTCTGCTCACAGCTGTACACGCTCAATCCTGGCGATGTAATCGCCACCGGCACTCCGGCGGGTGTGGGGCATGGTCGCGGCGAGTATCTCTCCCATAATGATGTGGTTCAGGTCTCTATCGACGGGATCGGCCGTATCCGAAATCGGGTTGTCTTTGGTGGATAACCTGCGGGTTGTGCTAGACTTCCGTTCGTCTCGGCGAGGGGGTTTGTAACCCAAGCCCCGTTATCGACGCGATCCAAGAGCTCAGCCCCACCTATTGGGGCTTCTAGCCTGCGGCGATGCGAGATGCCACGCACTGCCTGCGGGCTTTTTTCGTGTCGTGGACCTGCACATGGTTCCGGCGCGATCAAGCACAATCCGTCTGCGGTGCGCTGACCACTAACACAAACTTTTAAGGAGATAACAATGGCTACTAAGGCAATTGATATCAAGGCAAGCGCTCGCACTGAGTTCGGTAAGGGCGCTGCCCGCCGTGCCCGCCGCGACGGCCTGATCCCCCTCGTGGTGTACTCCAAGCACCTGGAGGCCCCGGTGCACGCCACCGTCGACCGCATCGAGTTCACCGCCATCGTGCGTAACCACGGTGTGAACGCGATTGTGAACGTCAACGTCGATGGCGAGGAGCACCTCACCATGATCAAGCACGTTGATCAGAACCCGCTGAGCTTCGACATCGACCACATCGACCTCTACGCCATTTCCCGCGGCGAGAAGGTCGAGGTCGAGGTGCCGATCTCCTACACCGGCGAGCCGGCTCCGGGCACCCTCGTCTACCAGGATGCAGACACCCTGCTCCTGCTGGCCGACGTGCTCTCCATTCCGGAAGAGATCGAGATCGACATCGAGGGCCTCGAGGTCGGTACCCAGATCCTGGCCAAGGACGTTGCTATGCCCGGCAACTGCTCCCTGGCTGCCGATGAAGACGTGCTGGTTCTCAGCGTCGTCTACCCGGAGACCGAGGACGTCGAGCCGGGCGAGGCCGAGAACGAGGATCCGGAGGACGTCCCGACCGTGGACGAGGACGATGCGGATTCCGACGAGGACTCCGACTCCGAGGACAAGGAGTAATCTCCTTTCACCCTGGCGCGATGCTTATCGACGCCACCTCGCACCACCACCCTAGGCGCCCTTCGTGCGTGCCTAGGGTGGTGGTGTATCTGGGCGCGCTACCATGAGGTGACTCTCGGTGCTTATCTAGAAAGCTTCTTGCCTCATGAACGTTGCCACCACCACTGCCCTTGCGGCAGTGTGTGCCCTATCGATTGGGCTTGTGTCCTGTTCCGCCGATTCCGGCACCCCCAACGCCAACTCCGCTCGTCTCGGCGTGGCGTTTTCCCCCGTCGCCGGCTTCGCGCCCTTTAGTGCGGATGCCTCCATCGCGACGCGTTTAGGCTCCTCGGAAACGCTCGTGCGCATCGCCCCCGACGGCACTCCCGAAGGCTGGTTGGCCTCGTCTTGGGAGCAGCCCAGCTCCACCACCGTGGTATTCGAACTGCGCTCCGGGGTGGACTTTCATGATGGCACCCGCATGGATGCCGAGGCCGTGGCCAACTCGCTCAACGAGGCTTTTGCCTCTCCTTATCGGCCGCGCGGACTCGGCTCGGCGGCGCTGCGGGCCACCGCCACAGACACTCTCGAGGTGACGGTCACCTCCGATCGCCAGGACCCGATCTTGGCGCAGCGCTTCGCAGACCCAGGCACCATGATTCTTTCGCCCAAGGCCTACACCACAGAAGACGAGCGCCTGGTGATCACCCCGATCGGCTTCGGCACCGGCCCCTATGTGTGGAAGGACGCCACCCCGCAGCACGCACACCTTGAGGCCAATGCGGACTACTGGGGCGATCAGCCCGGAGTGCCCAGCGTGGATGTCACCTTCTCCGCCGATCCGGCCGAGCTGGCCCGCGAGGTGCAAAGCTCGCGGCTCGATGTCGCCGCCGGCTTGCCGGCTGAGAGCCTGAGTGACGTGAGCGAGCGCGCCGAGGTGATGACGGTATCCACCCCGCGCACCAGTCTGCTGTATTTCAATACGGGCAAAGGCATCTTCACCCGTGCCGATGTGCGCAGCGCCGCGATTGAGGCGCTCGATGTGCCCGCACTGGTCCGCGATAGCTACCCCGCAGATAAGGATGCGCTGCAGAATACGCTCTTCCGCGCCGCCGAGCGCGGCGATGGCACAACGAAGCCGATCAAGCTGAACACCCCAGCCACAGACGACCTCGAGGATGGCCCTACGCATATCACCATGGCCACCTACTCCGATATCCCCGAGCTTCCCCAGCTCGCATCGGAGATCGCCGAACAGCTCGAGCAGGCCGGTTTCCAGGTCCAGCTCAGCATTGATAGCTATGGGGCGCTGGAAAACCGGATCCTGGACGGGCGTTTCGATCTTGTTCTCGGCTCCCGCAACTACATGAGTGGTGCTGCGGACACACTCAGCTATCTCGCCTCCGATGCCACCTGCGGCAAGCGCTATAACATCGCCCGCTATTGCGATGGGAGCGTGGACGCAGAGATTGCCACCGCATTAACCACCACAGACACCGAGAGCCGCGAGACCGCGGCCGCACAGATCGCTCGGGAGATTCTCGCCAGTGGCGCGGTGCAGCCCATCGCCGTCGAGCAGATCCATCTCAGCAGCCGCGGCTTCACCGGCCTGGCCGAGGATCCTTTCGAAGTGCAGCTGCTCACCTCAGATTTCCGAGCAGAACCCTCCGCCTAGGCCACTACCCCCGCACGGGCCGCTGCTGACGCCCTGCCCTGCGCCGCCTGCGGGGCAAGCGGCCGCGCTGTGCTGCGCCGCGCTCGCCGCCGCCTAGGCAACAATCGCCTGCGTGCAGCGTGTTTCTATCTTCCATTTCTCGGCTGAGGAGACCGTGGACTGGTGCTGCACTGTATTCGAGCAAAGCGAACCGCGGCGAACCGCAGCGGATATAAACACAGCCATATCCGCTAAATCACCCCTTTTAGTGGGTATTTGTGTCGTACTTGCCATAACTCACTTTATTCCACGTACGCTATGCCGATCGCTGCGAAGAGTAGTAACATGACAAATGAGAGCGCTATCATTTCTCGTTTTATAGCCTCTAGCTGCATATATCGCTAGTCACCACATAGACACGACAGTGATAGCCATCCACGGCTTCTACTCGCAGACCCAATCGCCAGGAGGACACCATGCTTCTCTCAGAAGAGAGAACACTCATCGCCGACTACTGCCAGCACTTCGCATCCGACGGGCTGGTCGTGGGAACGGCCGGAAATATCTCTATTCGCGCCGGTGAGCTCGTCGCCATCACCCCCACCGGACTGCCCTACGTCGGAATCACCCCAGAAGACATCTGCGTGGTCAATTTCGACACTGGAGAGCAGGTCGAAGGTCAGTATCGCCCCACCAGCGAGATTCATCTCCACCTCCAGGCACTGCAGACCACTGGGCTCGACTCGATCGTGCACACGCACTCCGCCTATGCCACCACCGTGGCCAGCCTGGAAGGCGTGACAGAGCTGCCCAATATCCACTACATCACCGCCACCATGGGCGGAGCGATCCCCGTCACCGAATATGCCCGCTATGGCAGCCAATTGCTCGCCGACAATGTCGAGGCCGCACTACAGAGCAAAACCGCATGTCTGCTCGGCAATCACGGCTCCGTAGCCGCAGGTAAGGACCTGGCCGAGGCCTACACCAAGGCACAGTCCATTGAATGGCTGTCCAAGGTCTACCTCAACGCCCGCGCCGCAGGAACGCCGCGCATCCTCACGCCCGAGCAAATGGAAGAGGCCAGCGCCGCCATCGCCACCTACGGCCAGCCGCACAAGCGCTAAGCCGCACAACCACTCAGCCAGACTACGAAGAGCCCACCATCGCCATGGTGGGCTCTTTTGCGCTGTCATGTGTGAGCGTTATCATGCCGCACCCTTTTCCCCCGCCCCGCGCCGCCGGATAACTACCCCCATTGGGCGGCCCCTTCCTCCAGCCTTTCCCACCCTCACAAGCCAGGGTGACGACCGTCTCAGCCGCCCCTAAGCTGGGCGAACGCCACAAAACCCACCCCGTATGTGTGGGGCTAGCGGGAAAGATGTCGAAACCCCTTCCCCGCCTGTAGGGCCGGTGTTAGACTTTTGATAGCGCTAACATACGGGCATGAGACAGTGCCCACGGACCGATGGCTAGGCCCAATCGCCCCCACCGGCCACGGCGCTCCAGATCCCCCATACTGGGGTGACATTACCTCCCGAAGGAGAAGTACTCATGGTTCATCATCCGAAGATTGGCATCCGACCCACCATTGACGGCCGTCGTCGCGGAGTCCGCGAATCACTCGAAGATAAAACGATGTGGATGGCCCACGCTGCCGCCGATCTCATCACTAAGAATCTCCGTTACCTCGACGGCGAGCCCGTCGAGGTCGTCATCGCCGAAACCACCATCGGCCGCCCCGGCGAAGCAGCTGCCTGCGACGATCTTTTCGCTGGCCAGAACGTGATCGCCGAACTCACCGTGACCCCCGCCTGGTGCTATGTCACGGAAACCATGGACATGGATCCCAACCGTTTCCACGCCATCTGGGGCTATAACGGCACCGAGCGCCCCGGCGCCGTCACGCTGGCCGCAAATCTCGCCGCCTATGCTCAGTACGGCATTCCCGCATTCAGCATCTATGGTCACGACGTTCAAGATGCCGATGACACCGACATCCCGGAAGAAGTCTCTGACAAGATCCTGACCTTCTCCCGCGCAGCCGTTGCTGCGGGCCAGATGCGCGGTAAGGGCTATCTGCAGATGGGCTCGACCTGCATGGGCATCGCTGGTTCCTCCATCGATCGCCACTTCTTCCAGGACTATCTCGGCATGCGCGTGGAGTCCGTGGACATGACCGAGTTCATCCGCCGCATCAACGAAGGCATCTTCGATCCCGAAGAGTATGAGAAGGCACGCGCATGGGTGCGTGAGAACGTCCAGATCGGCAAGGACTTCAACCCCGAGCCGCGCGACGATGCCGAAGAGCAGTGGGACTTCATCACCAAGATGGCCCTCATCGGCCGCGACATGATGGAGGGCAACCCCAAGCTCGCCGAACTGGGCTTCGAGGAGGAAGCATGCGGCTTCAACGCCATCGCCTCCGGCTTCCAGGGTCAGCGTCAGTGGACCGACACCTACCCCAATGGTGACTTCATGGAGACCATGCTGAACACCACCTTCGACTGGAACGGCGCCCGCCGCCCGGTGGTGTTGGCCACGGAGAATGACACCCTCAATGGTGCCAGCATGCTCCTCAACTACCTGCTCACCAACCGCACGCAGATGTTCTCCGATGTGCGCACCTACTGGTCCCCCGAGGCCATCGAGCGCGTCACTGGTGAAAAGCCCACCGGCGGGGCCGCGAATGGCTTCCTGGACCTGCGTAACTCCGGCGCCACCACTCTCGACGCCACCGGCGTGATGAAGGACGCCGAGGGCAATCCGTGCACCAAGCCCTTCTGGGAAGTCACCGAAGAGGACCAGAAGGCTGTCATGGAGGCCACCACCTTCCATGCGGCAACCCACGAGTATTTCCGTGGCGGTGGATTCTCCACCCACTTCCGCACCGCTCCGAACATGCCTGTCACCATGATTCGCCTGAATCTGATCAAGGGTGTCGGCCCGGTGTTGCAGATCGCCGAGGGTGAGACCGTCACCCTGAGCGAAGAGGCCACCACCAAGATCGAGAACCGCACGGACCGCACCTGGCCCACCACGTTCTTCGCCCCGCGTCTGACGGGCAAGGGCGCATTCACCTCGGTGTATGACGTGATGGACAACTGGGGCGCGAACCACGGCGCCATCGGCTTCGGCCACTTCGGCAAGGAGCTGATCACTCTCGCCGCCATGCTCCGTATCCCAGTGAACATGCACAACGTGGACGATGCAGAGATCTTCCGCCCGCGCGCATGGGGTCTCCATGGAACCGCAGACAAGGAAAGCGCCGACTTCCGCGCCTGCGAAAACTATGGTCCCTTCTTTGCCTAATTGCGCAGTGCACTGAGCGACAAGAGATAAGGATCACATAATGTCACGGGTCATCAGGACTTTGGCAATCGACATGGGCTCGTCCTCCGTTCGTGGAATTGTTGGTGCATGGGACACAGATTCCAAGAAGCTGACAAGGTCGGAAGTGTTTCGTGCAGAACACCACGTCTGCACCGATGAGCAGGGAAACCTGTACTGGGTCTTGGAGGCGCTGAAAGACGCAGCCGCCCAGGCACTCCACGCGGCCGGAGATATCGACTCAGTTGCTGTCGATGGATGGGGAGTCGATTTCGTCGTCGTCGACGAGAACAATAATCCTCTGTCGCAGGCACGCTCCTATCGGGATAGTGCCGGCGCCCGAGGCCGAAGCCTGATGGCATCACGAATGCCGGAGGCGGAGCAGTACCACGCCTCCGGTGTTCTCCCCCAAGACATTAACTCTGTATATCGCCTCGCACTGCAACCGCCCAGCACCGGCACGGTGATGTTCCTCCCGGACTTCATCGCCCGCTGCCTGCTCGATCAGCCCACCCAGGCGTGGGCGTCGCGAGGAATCGCCTCTACCTCGGGGCTTCTCGCGGCAAGTCATGAGGATTGGTCCGAGGAGATACTCGCCACAGCGGGTATCGACCGGCAACGACTCCCCTCTATCACCAGCGAGCGGCGCGTGATCGGCACCCGTTCCGATGGCGTGCGCGTCATCGCCGCTGGCTCTCATGACACCGCCTGTGCACTTTCATCGTTGTCTCGGGAGTGTGGCTATCCCGAAGACGCCATGTTTATTTCCTGCGGATCATGGTCCGTTGTTGGCGCGCAAACCTCAGAAGCGGTGGTGACAGAGGAGGCCTACTCCCGAGGGGTCACCAATGAAGCCACCGCACGGGGCGATAACAGAGCCGAGCTCAACCTCACTGGGCTCTGGGTCGCTCAAGAGTGTCGGCGCGCCTGGGGAAATCCAAGTTACGAAGAACTCAACCGGCTGCTAGCGGACGCCTCAAATCCAGGCGCCATCATCGATGTGTGCGACCCACGCTTCAGTGCCCCTGGAGACATGCCGGATCGCGTCGTGCAGGCAGCACGTGAACATAACGTCACCCTTTCGACACGAGGCGAAATCCTGCGCGTCGTATTTGATTCCATCGCCCGAGCCCAAGCAGACGCGATCCACACGCTTCGCACTCTGACCGGATCCACGGGGAAAACCTATGTCATGGGAGGCGGGGTAAAGAACCTCTTCCTCATGCAAAGGACAGCCGCCGCCCTCGGCGAAAGCATTCACGTGACGGATCCTGAGGCCACGGCCCTAGGAAACATCATCAACCAGCTCCTCACCCTGAACGTTCCCCCTGCAGACCTAGCGGAATGGGTTCGCAACGCTGGGGTGATCACCACCGTCTGCCCGACGGACGACTGAAAGAAAAGATCATGACTGACACTTCCGTTAGCAGTCCACAAACAACACCCCCGAAGAAGGAACGGAAAAAGTACCTGAACGATGGAATGCTCGTTCCTTTCATCCTTCTGGTGTCCTGCTTCGCAGCCTGGGGCATGTCCACCGACATGACCGCGCCTCTCGTCAAGGTATTTGGTTCGGTCTTCTCGATGTCGACGTTCCAATCCTCGCTCGTGCAGTTCTCCTACTACGGGGCCTACTTCCTGCTCGCCATTCCGGCGGCCTACATTAACTCCAAGTTGGGCTATAAGGGTGGCGTATGTATCGGCCTCTTCCTCGCTGCTGCCGGCGCCTTTGCGTTCTACCCCGCGAGCCTGAGCATGACCTTCGTGGCCTTCATCGGGGCCCTGTTCTCCCTCGCCGCCGGCCTGTCTATCCTCGAGACCTCTGCTAACCCGTTTGTTATCGCCATGGGTCCGGAAGAGACCTCAACGCGGCGCCTGAACTTCGCCCAATCCTTCAACCCCATCGGTTCTAACCTGGGTGTGCTGGTTGCGGCCATCATGATCCTGCCCAATATTCACGAGCACACGGCAGAAGAACGAGCATCGCTGCCCCAAGAGGAACTCACCTCTATGGTCTCGGGCGAGCTCAAGGCCGTGATGATTCCCTTCGTGGGCCTCGCCATCCTGTACTTGGTGCTCGGCATTGCCATCGCGCTGGTCAAGATTCCTGATCGCTCTCGAAGCGCCGGAGACGACGCAGTCGCGCTTCCGGTACCGAGCTCGGGCCGCCTGGGCCGGTTGATCAGCAATCGCCGCTACTCCTTCGGTGTGGTTGCCCAGTTCTTCAACATTGGCGCCCAAACCTGTATCTGGACCTACGTCATCCACTACGCCACCAATGTCGTCGGCAAGACCAACGCCGAGTCGGGAATCTGGCTCCAGGTCTCCCTGATCTGCTTCCTCGTTGCCCGCTTCGTCATGACCGCCCTGATGGGCATCATCGACGCCCGCCGACTCTTGATCATCATGTGCTCCTTGGGTGTCGTGCTCACCTTGGTCGGTATTCTCACCGGGAACATCATCGGTTTGATCGCTATCGCTTCTCTCTCCGCCTGTATCTCCTTGCTATTCCCCACTATCTATGGCCAGGCACTCACCGGACTCGGAGAAGACACAAAATTCGGTTCGGCTGGACTTGTTATGGCCATCGTCGGTGGCGCTATTCTTCCTCCGGTACAAGGCCTGCTCGTCGATACTATCGGCACCGCCCACTCGTTCATTGTTGTTCTCGTCTGCTTCATTGTGGTGCTGTCCTACGGAGTATTTACTCTCCGCTTCAAGAACCCTGGCGAAACCGCGCCGGCTGCCGCATAGGAGGCTGAATACATAATCACTCTCACGCCCCCTCATCGTCACCTCTTTTCACACTAAGGAGAACACATGCTCCGCAATATCCCGGAGAAGATTTCACCGGAACTCCTCTACACTCTGGCCCGCATGGGACATGGCGATCGCATCGTCATCGGAGATGGAAATTTCCCAGGCTACACCCTCAATTCCACGGTCATCCACGCAGATGGTCACACCGTGGCTGGCATGATGGACGCAATCCTCAAGCTCATGCCCTTGGATCCCTATAATCCGTGGCAGATCGGTCTCATGGAAACTGTGGGAGACGATCCAGAGCCTCCCGTATGGAGCGAATTCGCAGAGATCGCCGAACGCAGCTATCCGGGCCATACCGTGAAGCACTTTGAGCGATTCGAGTTCTATGAGCAAGTAAAGAAGTGTTTCGCAGTTGTTGCGACCACGGACACCGCTCTCTACGGAAATATTATTCTCACGAAAGGAATTGTCATTCCAGAATAGATTCACGTATTTCGACAGACTGTATGGCGCCTAGGCCACCCGCATTCTCGGGTGTCCTGGGCGTCATGTACACTTACCGGCGTGCGTAAAAAGGCAGTTATGCAGGATGTGGCACAGTTAGCGGGGGTATCCACGCAAACTGTGTCTCGAGTGGTAAATAACCATTCTTCCGTGCGACCAGCCACCCGTGAACGCGTCTATGCCGCGATGCGCGAGCTCGACTACCGGCCCAACGCAGCGGCCCAAATGCTTGCCTCCGGCTCCTCCCGCTCCATTGGTGTCCTTTCTGTGGGCACGATGTCTCATGGCTTGATCACCCTCTTTGCCGAGCTGCAGGCCCATGCCAAACACCGGGGATGGCATGTGCTCACCTCCTCCTCGGCCAATGCCGACTTCGCGGAGGCGCAATCCGCCCTTGACTATTTGCGCTCCCGGCAAGTGCTGGCGACGGTCATCCTCTTCCAGCATCGCAGCCTTCTGCCGCTCTTCGAGCATTGGACGGGCGCGCCCGGGGTGATGATCAGCTCCGTCGACCACGGCATTGAGGGCATGTCCACCATCGGCATCGACCAAGTCTCCGGCCTCCACTCCGCCTTGGACCATTTGTGGGACCAAGGAATAACCGATACGGCCATGATTACCGGCGATCGGGAATATATCGACGCCCGGGAACGTATGGTCATCTACCAGCGCTATAGCCGTTTGAAGAAGCACTCCTTCTCGCTTTTTGGCGGCAGGGGCTGGGGTGCCTGCGATGGCTATGCTGCCGCGCAGGAGATCCTCAACGTTGGCCTCCCCGAGGCCGTCATCGGCGGCAATGACAAAATCGCGGTCGGCTGCGCCCGCGCCTTCGCCGAGCACGGCTTCACCGCGGGCAAGGATTATAAGCTCATCGGGATTGACGATGATGAAGTCAGTTCCTACCTGACCCCTCCCCTGTCCTCTATTCGCCAGGACTTCGCCGAACTCGCTGGTGTGGTCATTGATGAACTCGCTGGGTTGATGGAGGGCAAGCCCCACCGCAAGCTCCTGCTGCCCTCCCATTTCATTCCCCGCGCCTCATCGCTGCCGGAGGATGCGCCCGAGCTCGGCTAGAGCCCACAGCAGCTGATCCTAGGCCCGGAAACCGCGGCGGTAGCGCTGCTACTAGGGTGAGGAACCATGGACAGTTTTATCGTGGTTGGGCTGGGAAACTCCGGCTCAAAATACGCCGAGACCCGCCACAATATCGGCTTCATGGTGGCCGATGAGTTGGCGGGCCGCGGGATGGCGTCGTCACGCTTTAGCGTGCATAAAAAATCCGGCACGCAGATCGCGGAGCTGCGCCTGGGCCAGCAGCGGCTCATCGTGGCCAAGCCACTGTGTGCGATGAACCTCAGTGGTCGGCCGGTGCAGGCCTTGGCGCGTTTCTTCTCGCTACCCCCGAGCAAGATCCTGGTGGTGCACGACGATATGGAGCTCGATTTTGGCCAGGTCGCGCACAAGATGGGCGGTGGCATGGCCGGCCATAATGGGCTGCGCTCGATCGCCCAAGCGCTGGGAACTCAGGACTTTCCGCGCATTCGGGTGGGCATCGGGCGCCCGCCGGGTTCCCAGGCACCGGCGAGCTTTGTGCTCAAGCCCTTCAGTACCCGTGAGCGCCGCGAGCTGCCCTTTGTGTGCAGCGATGCAGCCGATCTGATCGAGCAGAGCGTCACTGGCTAGTCGGCGCGGCGCACCCGTTTCGCCCCGGCGAGCACTCGCGAACGCACCGGCAGAGTCACACTCAGTGCCACCACCATCACCACCGCACCGGCAACGACAATAGCGATCCATGAGGCGGGGTGTTCGAAAACGGTGGGATCGGTGTCAGTGAATTCCTGATAGCTGGAATAGGGCAAAAAGAGGATGCGGCCGAAGATGAAGGTCATCACACAGGTTCCCACGAGGGGGCCGAGCATCTCGAGCCACGAGACAGCCAGGCCGACGCGATTGGGCACGCCCATCTTGTGCAGCGCCAGGGTTTGGGGCGCGCGTTCGAACTCAGCGGAGCATTGATTCATCATCGCGGAAATACCGGCCAGAATGAAGGTGAAGGAGATGGTGAATATCACGCCGGTGGTGATGTCCCTGTCAAACTCAGCAAACATCTGCGTGACTGCGTCTTGGATATTAGGGTCGCTGGGATTCTGAAAGGGTGCGGAGGCAAGAACCGCCACGATGAGCGAGACGGCTGCCACTCCGGAGACGCGTCGCCAGGCTTTTACCGGTTCCAGCGCTATCCGGCGGGCCGGCCAGCTGACCAGCAGCCACGGGGCTCGGGCTAGCAGCCGCGATGCCAGCTGCATCACCAGCGGCATCACCAGATCCACGCTGAGCAGGAACACCACAATCACCGCCACAGATTTGGCGTATTGGGCCGGACCAGAACTCAGCCGCGGTGCGGGCGTGAGCAGGAACAATCCGATGGCGGCAATAAGCACGGCGATCCGCCAAAAGCGCAGGGCCCGCGGTGCGGAACGGCGCGATACTCCCAAGGGGGAAATATTGATCCGCACCAAACTCCACCAGGCCGAGAGCGTGACAAAACCTAGCAGCGCAATATCGAGCAGTGCATAAAGCCACAACGGCGCCAGGATTTCTTCATAGCGCACCGTGTCTCCTTGAAAGGACAGGCGCTGAAAGAATGGCAGCAGAAGCAATGTTCCGCCCGTGCCCAGCACCACACCCACCGCGGCCTGCACGAGGGTGTCGATTAGCCCCATGCGATTGACTTCCGCGCGGGAGAGCCCGAGCAGGCGGAAGCAGGCCAGTCGGCGTTCCCGCATCCGGGCCCCCAGCAGGGTGGCTGAGCTGGTAAGCGAGAGCACGGGGAAGATCAGCAGGGCGCAGGCGAAACCGGCCAGGAATACATAAAACCCGAGGAGCGTCGACATCGTGGGATCCGCAGCGATGGCTTGGACCGCGAGTTCGCGCGGGTGCTGTTCGCGGTAGACAAACATCCACGTGCCGGAGGCCACGATCATCACGATTGCGGTCACCGCGGTAAACGCTGCGATCGACAAGAGCGTCAAGAGCCCTGAGCCATCGCGCCGGCTCATGCGCGCAGAAAATACCTGGTAGGCAATCGAGCGCAGATTCGCCGCGCCACGATACACCCGCTGCGGCTGTGGGGCGCTGGTGGGCGCCGTGGAGGAGTCTGTGGTGGGGTTCATCATTGCCCCTCCCCGGTGCTGCGTCGCATAGCCGCGTGGGCGGTGGCGGTGCGGGTACGGGAGCCATCGATGGGCCGGTCCGTGTGTACCCGCCCATCGCGGATCTCGATGAGCCGGTCGCACCACTGCGCCACGTTGCTGTCGTGGGTCACCGTGAGCAGGGTGGAGCCGCTGCGCTCGACTAAAGCGGTGAGTAGCTGCATCACCTCATGTCCGGTGGCTTGGTCGAGGGCGCCGGTGGGCTCATCGGCGAAGATGATCGTCGGTTCGCCGGCGATGGCGCGGGCTACGGCCACGCGCTGGGCCTGGCCGCCGGAGATATTACCGGGCAGCTTGCCGCCATGGCCGCTCATGCCCAGCTTCGCAAGCAGTTCATCGGCCTGGCGCAGCGCCGCGCGACGCGAGCTGCCGCGCAACTGTAGCGGCATGGCCACGTTTTCGCGGCTGCTGAGCTCAGGGATGAGCTGGCCGTCCTGGAATACGAAGCCGAAATCGTGCAGCCGGATGCGCGAACGCTCGGTGTCGCTGATGGTGGTGATATCACGCTGGTTGTAGATCACCGATCCCGCATCCGGCACCAGCACCCCGGCGAGACAGTTCAGCAGTGTCGATTTACCGGAGCCGGAGGGGCCCATGACGGCCACTGCCTCGCCGGCGCCGATCTCGAGGGAGATATCGTGGAGGACATGTTCCGCGCCGAAGCTCTTTGAGAGGTTCTGCGCGCTGAGTAGTGAGTGTGTTGTCATATCTCTCATTCAAGGCTCTACGCTGGTCTTTCCCAATAACCTAGAGGCTAGTTTTCCACGTAGTCCTAGCACTACCCCCGCCGCCGCCAGCACGGCGATGGCGGCCGGCGGCCCTTTTAGAATGGGAGCCATGGCAGGTTTGTTTTCTCGATTCCGCATCCGGGTCGCTGGGCCTCGACGCGAGCGCAATGAGGAGATCCGCGAGCTCATTGATTCTCGTCGCACCATCGTGGATGCCTATGAGGTGGAGCGGCGGCGCATTGAGCGGGACCTGCACGATGGTGCCCAGCAGTCCTTCGTCGCGGCGGCGATGGCGCTAGGCGAGGCCGAGCTGGATCCCGCAGTGGAGAATAATCCGCAGCTGCGTGCTCTTTTAGAGCAGGCCCACCGCAATCTTGATGAGGGGCTGGCGGCCTTGCGGAGTACGGTGCGCGGGATTCATCCGCACATGCTCAGCGACGCCGGCTTGGTGGCCGCGGTGGAGGAGCTGCTGCAATCGATGGCGCTGCGTTCCTCGCTGACCTGCCCGCATCCACTTCCCACCCTGCCGGAGGGGGTATTGGCCTGCGGGTATTTCTTTGTGTCTGAGGCGTTGAGCAATATCGGCAAATACGCCCCCGAGGCGCGGGTGGATGTGTTGCTCACGGTCGATTCCGGGCTGCGGATCTCGGTGCTCGATACCGGCCCGGGTGGCGCCCATATCGTCGCCGGTGGTGGCCTGCACGGTATCAAAGAACGTTTGGCGGCATTCGGGGGCACGATGGAGGTGAACTCGCCGCCGGGCGGGCCCACCCAGGTGGTGGCGGATGTGCCGCTGCTGCTGCATCGCGGGGAGTCCGGCATCGTGCTCGGCACCCTCAGCTCTACAGCGGAGAGAAAGGATCGCTCGCTATGAATATTGTCTTGGCCGATGATTCCGGCCTGCTGCGCGAATCCTTGGCAGCCATGCTGGAACGCCAGGGCTTTCATGTGCTGGCGCAGTGCTCCTCTGCCGAGGAGATCATGCCGCTTATCGACGCCCACTCCGCGGAGATCAGCCTATTGGTCACGGATGTCCGCATGCCGCCGTCGATGAGCGATGACGGCCTGCACGCGGCCGTGGCGGTGCGGCAGCGCTACCCCGAGCTGGGCATCGTGGTCTGTTCCCAGTATGTGGCGCCGGCCTATGCCCGCACCGTGCTGGAGATGGCCGGTGGTGTGGCCGGCACCGGCTATGTGCTGAAGGATTCGGTGGGGCATGTCGCTGATTTCATCCGGACGCTACGCACGGTGGCCGCCGGTGGCATGGTGATTGATCCGCAGGTAGCCCAGGCCATGGTGCATTCCCAGCAGGGCATGAGTGATCTCACCGCCCGGGAAAGTGAGGTGCTGGCGCTGATGGCTCAGGGGTTATCCAATCCGGAGATCGCGAGCCGTCTCGTGGTCTCAGGCGCGGCGGTGGCGAAACATATTGCCGCGATTTTTCAGAAGCTGGGGCTCTCCCCCGAGGAGGACAACCGCCGCGTCAAAGCGGTGCTGCGTTATCTCTCGGACGTCGGTGTCTAAGGTATTCGGGTACAAAGGAGACATGACTCTTCATACCGCTTTTAAAGGAAACCCCGTCACCGTCTCCGGCGAGCTGCCCGAGGTGGGCTCGCGTCTCGGCGAGTTTTCGCTGACGAATGACTCGCTCGAGACTGTCACCAATGCTGATTTCGCTGGGCGCCGCGTGGTGCTCAACATTTTCCCCTCGGTAGATACCGGCGTCTGCGCCGCTTCCGTGCGCCAGTTCAATGAGCTCGCCGCGGGGCTGGACAACACCGTGGTGGTCAATGTCTCCCGCGATCTTCCCTTCGCCTTGGCTCGCTTCTGCGGTGCCGAAGGCTTGGAGAACGTGCAGGTGGCCTCGGACTTCCGCCGTGGCTTCGGCGATAACCTCGGCCTGGTGCAAACCGATGGCCCGCTGGCCCAGCTGCTGGCTCGCGCCGTGATCGTCGTAGATGGCGAGGGCACCGTGCTGCACTCCCAGCTGGTAGAGGAGATCGCCACCGAACCAGACTATGAGGCTGCTCTCGCGGCGCTGCGCTAAGCACGCTTTCGGGGCAGTGCCCGCTTCTACCCGCCTTATTCCAGCCTCTCGTGCGTGGATGAGGCGGGTTTGTGTGTGCCCGGCTTCGCCGAGCACGGGATCACACTAGCCACGGTGTTCACCGATAGCGGCGCCGCCGCGGGCTGGAAAGCATGCACCACCTTGCAGGGACAACACCCCTGCATTCTCGGGGCCGTATCAGCTGTTCTATTTATTCCGCACAGCACAGGCTAATGTACTTCATAACTTCCCTGTTGTGTGCGGTGCGCCACATGTGCATCCCGGAAAATAGAAAAGGAGATCTCCTAAGCCATGACCCCCAACTCCGTTGGCTTTGCGCTCGTCGTGCTCTTAGTCGTGCTCTTCGTGGGCAAGGTCGTGCGTATGCGCGTTCGGTGGACGCAGAACCTCTTCCTGCCCAGCTCTATCATTGCTGGCACCCTCGCCCTGCTTCTCGGTCCCGAGGTGCTGGGCACGATCGCCAGCTGGTTTGGCGAGAATACCGCCACAGAGTATCTGCAGGCTGGTGGCCTCTTTGGCGAGGACATGCTCAGCGTATGGAAGACCCTGCCGGGGCTGTTGATCTCTGTCGTCTTCGCCACCCTCTTCTTGGGCCAAAAGCTGCCCAAGCCCAAAGAGGTCTATCACTTGGCCGGCCCGCAGCTCTCGGTGGGCGTGGCCTTCGCCTCCGGCCAGTATGTGGTGGGCATGCTGCTCGCCATGCTGGTGCTGGCTCCCCTGTTTGGGATGTCCCCCATGGCTGGTGCGCTCATCGAAATCGGCTTTGAGGGCGGACACGGCACCGCCGCCGGCATGATCGACGTCTTCCACGAGGTGGGCTTCCCCGAGGGCGGCGATCTCGCCGTGGCCGTGGCCACCGTGGGCCTGGTGGGCGGCATCGTGATCGGCGTGGGTGTGATCAACTGGGCTATCCGCACCGGCCGCACCACCATCGTCACCGAGGTCAAAGACCGCTCTCTCGAAGAGCAGCGTGGCCTCTTCCGCCGCGATGAGCAATACACCGCCGCGATGATGACCTCTCGCCCCTCCTCCATCGAGCCGATGTCGCTGCACGCCGCATTCATTGGGCTGTCCATCCTCATCGGTATCTGCATCCTCGAGTTCTTGCAGTGGGTGGAGCAGATGCTGTGGGCAGATAAGGTCGAGCTGCTGCGCTATGTGCCGCTCTTCCCGATCGCCATGATCGGCGGCATCATCGTGCAGATCCTGCTGAATAAGACCGGCTATGACTACCTGGTGGATTCCAATATGATGCTGCGCCTGCAGGGCCTGGCGCTGGATATGCTCATCGTGGCCGCACTCGCCACTATCTCCCTGCAGGCAATCGCCGATAACTTCTGGCCCTTTGTGCTGCTGTGCGTGGGCGGCATCATCATCAACGTCGTCATCTTGCTGTGGCTGGTGCCGCGCACCATCCCCTCCTACTGGCTCGAGCGCGGTATCGGCGACTTCGGCCAGTCCATGGGTGTCACCGCTACCGGCCTGATCCTCATGCGCATCGCCGACCCCGATGGCGAAAGCCCCGCCTTCGAGGCCTTCGGCTATAAGCAGCTGGTATTCGAGCCCTTCTTCGGCGGCGGCGTGATTACTGCGCTCGCTGTGCCGATCATCTACCAATTCGGCCCCGGCTGGATTCTGGGCCCCATGCTGGCGCTATTTATCGCCGCGGTGGCGTGGAGCTTGCTCTATTGGGCGAAGAAGAGCAAGGACCCGCACGCCGAGAAGCTGGTACAGCGCAAGCAAGAATCTGACTCTTCCCCCGAGCCGGTCTAAACCCCGTCGCCGGCTGGGCTGCAGAGCCCGCCGAGTCGGCGTCGACAAGCGCCACAACGCCCCACCCGAAACCGAGGGTGGGGCGTTGCTTTCTGCAGGTATTAGTCCAGCTCAGAGAGCGCGCGACGCGGCGGATAGACGCGCGGCCGAGTGCCGGCGATCTCCTCCACGATGCGGATCACCTGGTTGGAGTAGCCGAACTCGTTGTCGTACCACACATAGAGCACCAGGTGATTGCCGGTGGCGATGGTGGCCAGACCATCGACGATGCCGGCGTGGGTGGAGCCGATGAAGTCATTCGACACCACCTCAGGCGACTTGATGTAGTTGATCTGCTGGCGCAGCTCGGACTTCAGCGACACGGTGCGCAGGTAGTTATTCACCTCATCGGCGTCCACGTCCTTCTTCATAGTGAGGTTCAGCACCGCCATGGACACATCCGGGGTGGGCACGCGAATGGCATTGCCGGTGAGCTTGCCTTCGAGCTCCGGCAGGGCCTTCGCCACGGCCTTCGCCGCGCCGGTAGAGGTGAGCACCATGTTCAAGGTGGCGGCACGGCCGCGGCGCTCGCCCTTGTGGAAGTTATCGATCAGGTTTTGATCATTGGTGAAGGAGTGCACGGTTTCCACGTGACCGAACTCCACCCCATAGCGGTGATCGATGGCCTTGAGCACCGGGGTGATGGCATTGGTGGTGCAGGACGCGGCGGAGAGCACCTCGTCCGAGTCCTCGATATCGGTGTGGTTGATGCCGTAGACGATGTTTTTGATATCGCCCTTACCCGGGGCGGTGAGCAGCACCTTGGATGCACCCTTGGACTTGAGGTGCTGGGACAGCCCGGCGCGGTCACGCCACACACCGGTGTTGTCCACCACGATGGCGTCGTTGATGCCATAGGTGGTGTAGTCCACCTCTTCGGGGCTATTGGCGTAGATCATCTGGATGGGGGTGCCATTGGCCCAGATGATTTCCTTCTCCTCATCGATGGTGATCGATCCCTCGAAGGCGCCGTGGATGGAGTCGCGGCGCAGCAGCGAGGCGCGCTTGGCGATGTCATCCGCGCACTTCTTGCGCACCACCACAGCGCGCAGGCGGGTGCCCCGCCCCTGGGCCTCGCGGGCGACGAGGATGCGGGCCAATAGCCGACCAATACGGCCGAAGCCATAGAGCACCACATCGCGCTGCACATCGGTACCCTTATCACCGATCACATCGGCCAGCTGCTCCTCCAGGTAGGCACGCAGATCGCCACCATGCTTCTTGTGGCCGATGGCCAGCCGGGCAACGTCAATGGAGGCAGTGCCGAGATCCATCTCCAGCAAGGTCTGGAAGACAGGCAGGGTGTCTTCCAAGGGCAGCTCGCGCTCCACCACGCGGCGGGCATAGCGGTGCATCTTGATGATCTCGATGTCCGACGGATTCACCAGCAGACGGCCGAAGATTGAGGTGACCACATTCTTCTCGCGGTGTAGGCGGCCGATCAGTGGGATCATCTGCTCCGCGAGCTCGATACGCTTGCTCCAGTCGCTGGGGTTGGGGGTGTGGGCGTCGGTCATAGTGACGTTCTTATCCTCCGCTAGTGATGGGTGAATGGTTCAATGTCCACCTCAAACGGTAGCGAAGATGTGGTTTTCAGGGGGCCGTTTTCACCCCACTTTCTCACCTGTCGGGGGAGTTTTATGTCTGTTCTCCCCCATCCGGCCACGCGGATGTGAGCCACCCCCTACTCGGCTGTGATCCGCGCTACCACTTACGCGCTTTGGCGATCGCCTTCTTCAGCGCCTTATCGTCCAAATCCAAGGCATTGGCCTTGCGCAGCCGATGGCACACCACCGGACACGAGCAGCAGCGCTTCTTGGAACGGCAACACTTCTTCTTCGTCTTGCCCTTCTCCAAATTGCGGCGAACCTTCTCCAGCTTCATCCTTGCCCCTCCTTCGCGCTCATCGATGCTTATCGACGCCACCTCGCGCCGCGTCCCCGCGATCCACAGACAGCCGGCCTGATTACCGTAGCCTTAACTAGTGAAAGTGTAGCTGACCTAAGTGGCGTGGGGGCGGGAATCACCCAGCGTTCTTAGCGGCGGCTGGCGGCGGATGTCAGCTGCTGCACGATCTCGGCGGCAGGGGCCTCGAGGCAGTCGTTCACTCCTTCCCCAGCGAGGCAATAGGCCCAGGCTCGGCTCGCCTTCTGCCCCGCTGGGGCGGGAGCGAGATGCGGAAACACCGGCGGCATGGTGGCCGCAGCGTGTTCGTCCACCCCCGTGATCACCCCACGGGCCACTCGCCCAGTGAAGGCGCGCGTGGCAGCGGTGCGCAGCTGGCCCTCGCGCAGAATCGCACGATTGCTCTCGGAGGTGCCGGCTTCCTCGGCCAAGAGGAAGGCAGTGCCGCAGGACACCGCCACCACGCCCTCGAGTGCCAAGGCATTCGCCACAGCCTCTGGGGTACTCAGCCCGCCGGCGGCGATGAGCGGCAGCTCGCAGCCGGCCGCGACGGCGGCACAGAGCTCCGGCAGGCTCATGGTGGTGGGCTCATCCTCCTGCTTCCAGGTGCCGCGATGCCCGCCGGCGCTGGCTGCCTGCACGATCACCGCATCCGCTCCCACCAGCTGAGCCTGCCGGGCCTCATCGGGGCTGGTCACAGTCACCCACACCTCAATCCCGCGCTCCTGGGCCTGCTGCACCTCCGCGGCAGAAAAGCAGCCAAACATGGAGCTCACCACCAGCGGTCGCGCCTCGAGCACGGCCGCGAATTTCTCCTCCCAGCCGAAGCTATAGTCCACCTCAGATGTCCAACGGCTGCCCAGCGCGGCGGCGCACTGCTCGTGGGAGTGGGTCTCGAGGTAGCGCGGCCGCGGATGCGGGGCGAAAAGATTGACGCCCACATTCAGCCCGCCGGCAAGCTCCGCGGCAGTGGCCATATCCTGCCGCAAAACCTCCACACTGGCGCGCCCCGCCGCGAGGAAACCGAGGTGCCCGGTATTCCACAGCGCCGCCGCCAGCTGTGGGGTCGATGGCCCACCCGCCATAGGGGCGGCAATAAGTGTGATTGTCCGATCCTGCAGGAGATGACTCATAGCGGTTGAGCCTATGTGCAAGAATCGATGCGTGCACCGATTTGAAAACCTCAGCGACTCCCTCCGCTCCTTCTTCGCTCGCCTCGGCTCGCGGACTCCCACCCCCACCACGAGCCTGCCCGAGCGCATCGATTACCTGATTCTGGGACTGGGCAACCCCGGTAGTAACTATGAGGCCACTCGGCACAACGTGGGATACATGGCCATCGATGACATCTTGGCGCGCCGCGGCGATATCCTCACCCCGGTCGCCGGTACCCCCTTGAGCATCGCCGCCCTGGAGCATGAGGGTCGCAGCATTGTGCTGGCCCGCTCGCATACCTATATGAATAACTCGGGCGAGGCTATCGAGGCTCTCCACCGCCACCTCGAGCTGGATGCCGAGCACGTGATCGTGATCCACGATGAGCTGGATCTTCCCGCTGGGACGGTGAAAATCAAACGCGGCGGCAATGAAAACGGCCACAACGGGCTGAAATCGCTCAGCGCCGCGTTGGGCACGCGGGACTATGTGCGGGTGCGCATCGGCATCGGCCGCCCGCCGCAGAGCGAACCGGTCGCCATCCCCGTGTGGGTGCTCGGGCCTATCGATCCCTCCCCAGAGATGGAGCAGGCCATTGCTCGGGCCGCCGAGGGCGCCTGGCTAGCTGCTAGCGACTCGCTCAGCGCCGCGCAGAATACGACCAACCGGCGCTAGTCTCGATGCCTCGCAGCTCAGGCCAACCCAGTGGCGTCGATCACCGCATCGAAGGCCTGCCGCACGTCGCTGCGCCATAACACCGCAGCGCGGGTATCGGCCCGCCCGGGCCCGCCATTAATCACCACTACCGGCTTCCCGGCGCGCTGCGCCTCGATGGCGAAACGATAGCCGCTCATCACCGCCAGAGAGGAGCCAGCCACCAGCAGGAAATCGGCCTCCTCCACGAGGGCATGGGCCGCCGCCTTCCGCTTCGGATCCACCGGTTCGCCGAAGTAGATCACATGGGGTTTGAGCACCTGGGAACCGCAGTAGGGGCAGCCCACTAGGTGAAAACTCGCAACGATCTCCTCATCAAGGGCAACATCGCCATCGGGGTTCACCGCACCGCGCCTAGCCTCGGCTTTTTCAATGTAGCCGGGATTGGCGGCATGCAGGCGGGCGTCGATAAGCGATCGTGGCATGATTGCCCCGCAGCTCAAGCACTCGATGCGGGAGAGATCGCCGTGGAGTTCCACCAGGCTTGTGCTGCCGGCGGCGCGGTGGAGGCCATCAACGTTTTGGGTAATCACCCCAGTGATCAGCCCCGCAGCTTCTAGCTCCACCAGCTGATAGTGCACCGAGTTCGGCCGGGCTGCGGCCATGTGCCGCCACCCTACAAAGGCCCGCGCCCAGTAGCGGTGCAGGGCGGCGCGATCATAGCGAAACTCCTGATAGGTCATCGGCCGCGACCGGGCGAGCGAGCCCTGCGGCCCGCGATAATCCGGAATACCGGAGGGCGTGGACACCCCCGCACCGGTGAGCACAGCGGCGCGCCCGCCGGCGAAGAGCTCCGCGATCTGTGCCACCGCCTCCGCAGGCGGGGTGGGCGGAGCCGTCTCATCCACTACGCGCTGAATCGAACGCACCGCGGAGGCATGTGTGCGAGCGATTGATTCAGACACCGAGGCGTTAAGATGAAACACCATGAGCAGAGTAGTTGACGAGGCCTCGCGCCGCAGAACCTTCGCCGTGATCGCACACCCCGACGCCGGTAAATCCACCCTGACCGAGGCTTTGGCGCTGCACGCGCACATGATCGCCGAAGCCGGCGCGGTGCACGGCAAGGCCGGGCGTAAAGCCACCGTCTCCGACTGGATGGATATGGAAAAGGAGCGCGGTATCTCTGTCGCCAGCTCCGCTCTGCAATTCGAGTACGCGCCCGAAGGCCACCAGGGCGAGCCCTACATGATTAACCTGGTGGACACCCCCGGCCACGCCGACTTCTCTGAGGACACCTACCGCGTGCTCACCGCCGTGGATGCCGCGGTGATGCTTATCGACGGCGCCAAGGGCCTCGAGCCCCAAACCCTCAAGCTCTTCCGCGTGTGTAAGGCCCGCGGCCTGCCCATTGTGACCGTGGTGAACAAATGGGACCGCGTGGGCAAAGAGCCACTGGAATTGATGGATGAGATCGTTTCCGAGATCGGGCTGCAGCCTACCCCGCTGTTCTGGCCGGTGGGTGCAGCCGGTGATTTCCGGGGCCTGGCCCGCATCAACTCCGATGGCGAGGCGGAGGAATATATTCACTTCCTGCGCACCGCCGGCGGCTCCACCATTGCCCCCGAGGAGCACTACAGCCCCGAAGAAGCCGCCGCCAAAGAAGAGATGGCGTGGGAAACCGCCGCCGAGGAAGTCGAACTCATGGCCGCCGATGGCGCGGTGCATGACCCCGAGCTGTTCCTCGAGTGCACCACCTCCCCCACTATTTTCGCCTCGGCGATGCTCAACTTCGGTGTGCACCAGATCCTCGATGCCCTCTGCGCTCTGGCGCCGCAGCCCGCGCCCCGTTCCGCGGACCCGGCCGTGGTGGCCGCCGCAACCTCTGCCATCGACGATCACCGCGATCTGGACAGCGACTTCGCCGGCGTGGTCTTTAAGGTGCAGGCCGGCATGGATCGCAAGCACCGCGATACCCTCGCCTTCATGCGTGTGGTCTCCGGCGAGTTCGACCGCGGCATGCAAGTAACCCACGCCCAGTCCGGGCGCAGCTTCTCCACCAAGTACGCGCTCACCGTCTTCGGCCGCACCCGCGACACCGTGGACACCGCCTATCCCGGCGATATTGTCGGCCTCGTCAACGCCGGCTCGCTCGCCCCGGGTGACACCATCTACGCCGGCCGGAAAGTGCAATTCCCGCCCATGCCGCAGTTCGCCCCCGAGCACTTCCGCACCCTGCGGGCGAAAACCCTGGGCAAGTACAAGCAGTTCCGTAAAGCGCTGGAACAGCTGGACTCCGAGGGCGTGGTGCAGATCCTGAAAAACGAGGCCCGCGGCGACGCCGCCCCCATTATGGCTGCTGTCGGCCCCATGCAGTTCGAAGTGATGCAGGCCCGCATGGATGTGGAATACAACGTGGAAACCATCACCGAGCCGGTCCCCTACTCGGTGGCGCGACGCACCACCGCCGCCACCGCGCCCGAGCTGAATAAGCAGCGCGGCGTGGAGATCTTCACCCGCACCGACGGCGAACTCATCGCGCTCTTTGGCGACAAGTGGCGCCTGAGCTTCATTGAGAAAGAACACCCCGAGTTCGAGCTCTTCCCGCTGGTGGCGGACTAGCTCGACACCGAGGCTAGGGTGCAGGGGTGCTAGTGAGCCTTGCTCTCGTGCTTACCATCGCACCACTGCTCCGGCGGCACCGTCGCCTTTACTTGGGCGATATGCTCACCACACCCAGCCCACGTGGTCTTATGGCAGGTGGGACACGGCACAGGACGGCACATAGCAGTACTCCTTGATTCTCGGTAGAACTCTTTCTACCTGCGATAATACCCCTTGGCGGCGAGGTAAAAGACAAAGATGGGGGCCGCTGCCTGATGGCAACGGCCCCCTTCTAGTCACAGCGCCCGCGTGCGGGAGGTGCTGTTTTAGCGCCCCACGGTGGCTTCGCGCAGCGCAGAGGTGTTCTGAGCAGTGCGCACCAAGGCGATGTTCATCTCCAGCGCCAGGCGAACGCCCACGATTTGCAGCAGCGCCGGAATCCAGCCGAAGAGCAGAGCGATGATAGCGAAGAAAGTCGCCATGGCGCCCACTTCCGAGTCGCCGACATCCGAGGCCACGAACAGCCAGATAAACACCCAGAACACATAGCCCAGAAGCGCCAGCACGATATTGACCAAGTGGATGGCCTTGGCAAACTTGATGGTGATGAAGCTCGAAAAGCTGAAATCAAACAGCGCCTGCAGGAAGTTCTTCGACTCCGCGCCTACGGCGTTGAGCTGAGGAAAGCCAGCGGAGTCTGAACCAGCCACCGGCCCCTGCTGGGTGGCGTTGGACTGCTGGTTCCCAGCACTGGGGTAGAACGGGGCCGCACCCTGCTGGTTGGACTGCTGGTTAGCCTGCGGGGTGGTGTACTGGGTATAAGGCTGGTCACTCTGCGGGGTGGCCTGCTGGTTGGTGTTCTCCGCCGAGAACGCGCCCGGATTATCCTCGCCCTGGTTGTGCTCGCCCTGGTTGTCCTTGGGCGAATACTGGTCGTTCATGGATAGATGATCCCCTCTGATTCTCAGATCGAATGAATGCCTGCGCCGCGAATGCGCCGGTCATGGCGTCTATATACGAGCGGTTAGGCTAACGAACATACACTGCGGGGTCAATCATTTCCCCGCCGCCTTCGCCCTCACAAGGGGGGCTGCGTTTCTGCTACCACGGCGGTGGTGGCAGGTGCGGGGTGGCGTCGATAAGCATCCCGCTCAGCGGCGGAAGCTAGGTAGAATGCGAGCTTGTGACTATCCCCGCACCACGCAGCATTGCTGAACTCCGCGCCGACGGCTACTTTCATCAAGCCTGTCTCGACGCCGCCTTCCTTCCCACCCTATCCACGGCGATGGCGGTGGAGGCCGGCGATACCGACGGCGAGAACGTGCAGATCCGGCTCAGTTTCTCTGGGCACCGCCCCACTGAGCTCACCGGTCAGCGCCTCGCCAGGATCCTGCCCACTGGGGTGTGGCAGTGGCTGCACCCGCGTATCGCAGAGGCGGCCGAGGAGTTCGCCATCCCTGAACTCGAGCACGAATGGGTGGCGCCCCGGCCACCAGAGCTGGATCTTGAGACCGCAACACGGCTGCTTGCAGACGATGCGGGCGACGCTGCTGAGGCCGACGATGCCACTCCGCGCGCCTATCGCAGCCTCGCCACCGCGGAAGAACTCGCGGCCGCGATACGCACCCTCTTTTGCAATGACCCCGTACTCTTTTTGCCCACCGCCGATGGCGCCACCATCATGGCCACTGTTCCCGCTGCCGCTGCCGCAGATTGTCACCGCACCCTCTTTCACGCCGGCGCCTTCATGCCGGCCTCACCGGATATGGATCGCAGTATCGATGGGCTGGCTCGGCTATTCGAATGCGAGTATCGACCCTGCGGCGCGGGCCGCTATGAGCTGCGGGTGGCTGGGCAGATCGTGGGGGTGAGCACCCGCGAGTCCATCGTCGTTGACTATGGCCACGGCATGAGCTTTGCCCAGGTGCTGCGCGACGCCCAACAGGTGCCAGCCAGCTACCCGCCCGCCACCGATCCCGCCGTGACTGCCCATCCGGCGATCGTCCAGATGGCACACACCAACGGCATCCCCGCGCTGCTGCGCATCGAGGGCGCCCAGTCCGCGACTCTGACTGCGGATATCCACCGCGCCCGGCGATGTGTGCTCTATCGCAGCGGGGCGATGCCGCCGCCGCCGACGGTACCACCTGGGATGCCACCGCAGGGCTCGGTGTCGCAGGGCTCGGCGCCGCAGGCTCCGCAGAACCCCGCGGGTGCTCCTCGCGGCGATGGCACTACCCCCGTGTCCCAACCTCCATCGACCTAGTTTCTGTGCCCGCCCGCGCTCACGCGCTATAGTGAGAGGCGTTCTCAGGGCGGGGCGTAATTCCCCACCGGTGGTGATAGTCCACGAGCCGCAGCTTCGGCTGTAGCAGACTCGGTGAAACTCCGGGACCGACGGTAATAGTCCGGATGGAAGAGAACCTAGGCGCTGAGCGCGCCGCGCTAGGCGAGACTGCCACCCTGCTGTGGCCTGTAGTCTCGGGGGCGCGGTGGCTGCGATGCTGACCTATGTTGTGTTTCACCTGAGGATTTGTTTTCTGCTCAACCGAAACATGAAAGCGTGTAGGTCAGCGAATGAATCCTATAGTCGAGCTTCTTGATGCCACCGTCATCATCGGTGGTGCTCCTATTCTGTGGCGCGAAATCATCGGCAATGCTTTTGGCATTGGCTCCGCCATTTTTGGTTTGAAAAGGCGCGTATGGGCGTGGCCGGTGGGCATCATCGGCAATATTTTGCTCTTCACCGTCTTCCTCGGCGGCGTGTTCCACACACCGCAAAATCTTGATCTCTATGGCCAAGCGGCCCGCCAAGTGATGTTCTTGGTGGTCAGCGCCTATGGCTGGTACGGCTGGCAGCGCAACCTGAACAAGCGGGATCGCTCCTCCGATCAAGCCGCCGTGGAGCCACACTGGGCCACACCGCGGCAACGCCTCGCCATCCTCACCTTCATGGTGATCAGCACCGTCGTCTGCGCCCAGATTTTCTCCGCGCTTGGCTCGTGGGGGCCGTGGGCGGATGCGTGGATCTTCTCCGGCTCGCTTCTGGCAACCTTTGGCATGGCCAAGGGCTGGATCGAGTTTTGGCTGCTGTGGCTCAGCGTGGACATCGTCGGCGTACCGCTGCTGCTCGCCGCCGGCTACTACCCCTCGGCCGTGCTCTACCTCGCCTATGGCGGGTTCGTGGCGTGGGGATTCGTGGAATGGTCCCGTATGGAGCGTCGTCGCCGCAACCAAACCAGCGCGGCGTCCACCGAGGCAGAACTCAGCCACAGCGCAGCCTAACAGGAAACTGTTGGCGCCATTCGCGGCATGTGAGGGGTGCTTAACGCACAGTTAAGGCTAAGAGGAAGTCACCATCAACCGTAGAGAGTGATGGTCAGGTATCGGCAAGCAAAAATTGAGGAATCCGATGCTCCGTGGAGGAGTGGTCAGCGGACGCAGAAAATGAGCGTGACGTGCCTAGTGCGCCGAGCGACGACTCTTAATAGAGAAATTCGCCGCAGCTGGCGCACACTTGCTCCCCTTCTTCGTATATCATTCCACAGCAATAGGCTGGGGAGCTGTAGTTCCAAGCGTCAAGCTCGACGTAGCAATCTTTACAGATGTCACTCAGATAGGACGGGTCGCCTTCAGACAAAGTAATGTCGACCCCGATGAGGTCGTCGCTCTCTGTTCCGCAGTAATCACACGTTGTAACTTCGCTCTCGACAACTAACTCTTCTTCAGTTTCGCTATCGCTGTTCTTTCCGAATATCCGGCTAAAGAAACCCATGGCTTGTCCGTTCATGAAGCAAGGCTGTTTTGTTTACCTTAACATGCCTCTAGGGACTCCGGCGGGTTCTTCATGGACCTTCTCCTCATGGGGACAAGATTGAAACCGGCGGTTACATGTCGCTTCTGTAGTGCCTATCAGCTGGCCAGTATCCACTCACGTCTTAGGTTCGGGGAAGCCGCAGCCGGTGGCGGCCAGCCGCGGCCAAAGGCGGCCCGGCGCATAGGACAACGCAGCCGGCCAGGCTCATGCGCACTCGGTCGGCTGCGTTGTTCTTCTGTAGCGGCTACTTCACGGCAGCGCGGTATTTCTCCACATCCACCTCGGCGGTCGTGGCCGGATCGAAGACGGCATCGCGGCCCTTATCCACCAGTACGGCACGCACGCCCTCGACAAAGTTCTTGTCCTCGCGCAGCACCTTGCCCACGGCGAACTCATTGGCCAGTGCCGCCTGCACATTCTCCACGCGCTCATTGGCATCCATCAGCTCCATGGTGGCCACCAAAGACGCGGGGTTGGCTTGGGCCAGGTGGCCGCGGACGAGGTCTTGGAACTCCTCGCTGGGGCACTCCTGCAGCTTCGTTACTACCTCTTCCCACGAGGCAGCATCAAAGACCGTCTCGATATGCTCCATGAGCTCGGCCAGCTGGGATTCGCCCGCAAGCGGCTCGGCGAAGCTATCGATCACCGCGTTCATGCCGTCGGCGTCCGCGGCCGATTCCAGCGCCTCGCGGAGCTGCTCGAACTTCTCCGAGGGCACATAGTCGGTGGCGAGACCCGACCACATCATGTCCTGCGGGCTCAGCCGCCAGGTAGTGAGCACGAGGAACTTGGCGAGCGGGAAGGAATGGGAGCCGGTGGCGTTGACCATGCGCTGGAAGGCGTAGGTGACGCCCACATCGGGGCAGAAACCGATCGCCATCTCCGGCATGGAGGCCCAAGAGCGCTCCGAAACCACGCGCCGGCTGCCGTGCACCGAGACGCCCAGGCCGCCGCCCATGACAATGCCATCAATGAGGGCGATATAGGGCTTGGGGAAGTCCACCACCGCCGCGTTCATGGCGTACTCGACGTCTAAGAAGCGATCCCCCACCTCGGGCTGGCCGGCGAGGATAGCCTCGCGGATCACCCGCACATCACCACCGGCACAGAAGGCCTTGGGGTTATTGGAGTAGATCACTACTCCGGACACGGCGTCATCCTCGCGCCACTCGTCGAGGGCGTCGTGAATGATCTGACACATCTCGGTGTCGAGGGAGTTGAGGCTCTTCGGGCGGTTGAGCTCTAAGAAGCCGACCGAGCCACGAACCTCTGCGATTACTGTTTTCTCTGCTGCGGCACCCTGGGTGCCTGTAGTGGAATTTTCTGTAGTCATATACACAGTGTGTCACAAAATGCCAAATGATGTGGCGGCGAACACTCATCTTAGTCTATGGCCACAGCGTCCATAGCTGCGGGTTCTTCTCTCCCGCGGGTGTGTCGCGCAGGATGCAGAAAAACGCGCACCCTCCCCACTGGTGCGGGGAGAATGCGCGTGAGACTGCGGCGGGTGGGCGCTATTTCTTGTCTTTCTTGGACTTCTTCGACTTCTTCGACTTCTTGCTCTTCTTGTCCTTCTTCGAGCCGCCCTCGACCTTGCGCTTTTCCAGCTGCGCGGCCACATCCGGCACATAGCGGAAATCGGAGCGCGGCGGCCGGTCGTAGTTGGTTTCCGATTCTGGGCGCTCGGGGATCTCCGGCAGCTCGCGGTCGATCTTCTCATAGGGAATCGTGGACAGCAGATGGCTGATCACGTTGATGCGGGAGCGCTTCTTATCCTCGGATTCCACGGTGTACCACGGCGCGGAGGGGATGTCGGTGTGGATGAACATCTCATCCTTGGCGCGGGAGTAGTCCTCCCAGCGGGTGATGGACTGCAGATCCATCGGCGAGAGCTTCCAGCGGCGCAGCGGATCATTGCGACGCGAGCGGAAGCGCTTCACCTGCTCCTCATCAGAAACGGAGAACCAGTACTTGCGCAGCATGATCCCGTCTTCCACCAGCAACCGCTCGAAGATGGGGGCCTGGTGCAGGAAGCGACGGTACTCAGCGGAGGTGCAAAAGCCCATCACGCGTTCCACGCCGGCGCGGTTGTACCACGAACGGTCAAAGATCACGATCTCACCGGCGGTGGGCAGGCGCTCAATATAGCGCTGGAAGTACCACTGGCCCTGCTCGCGGGAGTTCGGCGCGGGCAATGCCTCGATGCGGCAGGTACGCGGGTTGAGGTACTGGGTGATGCGCTTGATCGCGGAGCCCTTGCCGGCGGCATCGCGGCCTTCCATGACGATCACCACGCGGGCACCGGTTTCCACCACCCACTGTTGCATGTCTACCAGTTCGGCTTGGAGGTGCTTCAGCTCTGCCTCATAGGCCTTTTTCGATAGCTTCGGCGGGTCAGTGAAATCCTGTGTGTCCTTCTTGCTCATGCTCACCAGAGTACCTGAAGAATCGCTGAAAAAATCACCCTATTCAGCATTAAGGGGCCAGTCCACGCTGTGTGTCCTGGCCCCGTATGCCGATACGGTTCGGCTATTACTCCTCCACGGAGAATTCAGCCATCTTATCCCACTCGGTTTTGCCCTCGATGAGGGTGTTGATGATCTCCGGGGTCTTCACCAGCAGGCGCGGCATATCCACGCAGGCCTTCTGGAAGTGATCGGAGTTGACGTGCGGCTCCGCGGCATCGTCCTTGAAGCCCTCGATGAGGATATAGCTGTTCGGTTCGTCGGTGGAGCGGTACCACTCAAAGAAGAGATTGCCCTCCTCGGCGCGGGTGGCCTCGGTGAACTCGGCGACTTCCTGGCGGAAGGTCTCCACGTACTCGTCCTTGACGGTGAATTTCACATTGATCAAGATCATGGCCCCAGCCTACGAAAAAACCGCACCCACGGCCACCAGCGCTAGGCTTCCATCTGCTCGCCCAACTCTAGCCACTGCATTTCCAGCTCCTCGGCGCGAGCTGCCGCATCCTTGAGCTTGGCGTCCAGCTCGATCATCGCCTCCTGATCCACCGCCTGCGCCGCGGCGGCCATTTTTTCATTGAGGGAATCGATCTCCGCGCGCACCTTATCCAGCTTGCGCTCGGTGGCGGACAGCTTCTTCGACAGCTCCCGCCACTGCTTCTGATCCATCTTCTTTTCGCTTGACGACGCCTCCTTCGTGCCCACATTCAGTGGCCCCGAGCCTTCCGCCGCTGCCATCTCATCGCGGCGGGCGAGATACTGCTCAATTCCGCCCGGCAGGTTGGTGAGCGCACCATCGCCAAACAGCGCCCACGTGGAATCCGCGATGCGCTCAATCAAGTAGCGATCGTGGGAGATCACCACCAAGGTGCCCGGCCAAGAGTCCAATAGGGATTCCAACTCTTGCAGGGTATCGATATCGAGATCGTTGGTCGGCTCGTCGAGAAGCAGCACATTGGGCTCCGCCATGAGCACACGGGTCAGCTGTAGCCGCCGCCGCTCGCCGCCGGAGAGATCCTTGATCGGGGTGCGCTGGCGCTTGGGGGAAAAGCCCAAGCGCTCCGCCAGCTGCGAGGCCGAGAGCTGTTTTTTGCCGAGTTCCACATAGCTGGCCACATCCTCCACCGCATCAAGCACGCGGCGCTCGGGATCGAGGTCATCTAATTCTTGGCGCAGCCAGCCCAGCCGCACCGTTGTGCCCTCGATGCGGCGCCCAGCATCCAGGGCATGCTCCCCCGCCAGCGCCCGCAGCAGGGTGGTTTTGCCCGAGCCATTCACCCCGACCAGGCCGATGCGCTCGCCCGGCGCGAGCCGCCAAGTGAGATCCTGCACCAGCACCCGGCCATCGGGGGTGGAGATTGTGGCGTCTTCGAGCTCGATGACCACTTTGCCTTGGCGGCGCTTGGAGAAGGCCATGAGCTCCACGGTGTCGCGCGGGGCCGGCACATCGGAAATCAGCGCCTCCGCGGCTTCAATCCGGTAGCGCGGCTTCGAGGTGCGGGCCGGTGCGCCGCGACGCAGCCACGCCAGTTCCTTGCGGGCGAGGTTGCGGCGGCGCTGTTCCATCGCATCTGCCTGGCGGGCGCGCTCGGCGCGGGCGAAGGTCCAGTCGTTATAGCCGCCCTCATACACGTCCACGGTGCCGTCGTGGACCTCCCAGGTGTGGGTGGCCACGGTGTCGAGGAACCAGCGATCGTGGGTAACCACCACCACCGCGAGGTTGCGCTGGAGCAGATGATCGGCCAACCAGCGCACGCCTTCCACGTCCAAGTGGTTGGTGGGCTCATCGAGCACCACCAGATCCAGCTCGCGCACCAGCGCCGCGGCTAGGTGGGTGCGGCGACGCTCACCGCCCGAGAGCGCGGAGACCGGGGTATCCAATCCGAGATCCACGATCCCGAGGCCCGAGAGCACGTCACGCACCTTGGCATTGGAGGCCCACTCATAGGTTTCTAGCCCCAGCTGCTCCAGCACGACCTCACCCACGGTGCGGGTATCGTCCAGCTTGGCCCGCTGCGTCACCACGGCCAGGCGCAGCTCCTTATTGTGGGAGACCCGTCCCGAATCCGGGTCCAGCTGCCCGGAGAGGATCTCAATGAGGGTGGTTTTACCACCTCCGTTGAGCCCCACCACGCCGATCCGATCGTGCGATTGCACGCCAAGGCTCACGGAGTCGAGCAGGGTCTTCATCCCGAAGCTCTGGGTGACATTTTCTAGGTTGATCAAATTAGCCACGTCGGCAGGTATGTCCTTCTCACTAGTCGGCGTCGAAAGGTGGGCGAACTACGGTATATACGGCTTAAGACTCGAGTGTTTCTATACCGCGAGTCACGGTGTGGACGGCGAAGGCGTCGAAAACGGTGCCCGAATCGCGCAGCTCCTCAGCCACGGCCTCGGCCGCCTCGGCGCTCTCGCATAGAAATGCCGTGGTGGGCCCCGAGCCGGAAACCATACCGGCGAGTGCCCCCGCGGCCGTGCCGGCGGCGAGGGTGGCCCGCAGCGCCGGCAGCAGCGACAGCGCCGCCGGCTGCAAGTCATTGTGTAGCTGCCGCGCCACCGCGGCCGGATCGCCGCTGAGCAGAGCGGTAGCTAGAGCACTGGTGTCTGTGCTGGGCGCGCCGGCCTTGCCTGCCTGGCGCATCTCATCGAGCTTGCGAAATACCTCGGGGGTGCGCAGCCCCTGTTTCTGAATCCCCAGGGCCACATGATAGGTGCCGCGGCTGAGCATCGGCACCAGCTGCTCCCCGCGGCCAGTGCCCAACTGCGTGCCACCTACGAGGCTAAAGGGCACATCGGAGCCGATCTCGGCGGCGATCTCTAGCACCCGCTCCTGTGGCAAGGGAGCGTAGCCCTGGAGCGCATGCAGCACGGCGGCAGCATCCGCGGAGCCGCCGGCCATGCCGCCAGCGGTGGGGATCCCTTTGTGGATGTGGATATCTATCACCGGCGGGGTGATCTCTGGGTGGTGTATGCGCGCCTCCTGCAGATAGCGGGTGGCGGCGCCGACCACGAGATTGCTGGCGTCGAGCGGCACCGCGCTAGCGGCCAGGCCCGAGGCGCTCACCGCGCCCACATACTCGCTCAACCGCGCCGGCCCCGCAGCAGGGCTGAGGCGCACCACATTGTGATTGGACAGGGATTGAAACACGCTCGTCAGCTCGTGGAACCCATCCTCGCGGGCCGCCCCTACTCCGAGAAAGAGGTTGATCTTGGCGCAGGCCCGCACCGAGGTGCTCGCGAAGCTCATTCCGCGGCCTCCTCTCGGGCGGCTAGGGCTATATCGACGAACTCTCGCACCCCGAGGCGTTCGCCGCGCAAGGTGGGATCGATGCCGGCGCGGCTAAGAATCGCCGCGCTGCGCTCGCCTGAGCCGAAGTGCCCGGAGAGTGCGGCGCGCAGGGTTTTGCGGCGCTGGGCGAAGGCGGCATCGACGATAGGAAATACCTCCGCGGCACTGGCCTGCCAGGGCATGTTCTCGCGCTCATAGCAATCGATACGCACCAGCCCGGAGTCGATCTTCGGGGCCGGCCAGAACACGTTCTTGCCCACCAGCCCGGCGCGGCGCACCTGGCCGTAGTAGGCGGCCTTCACGCTGGGCACCCCATAGATTTTGCTGCCCGGCGCGGCGGCGAGCCGATCGGCCACTTCCTTTTGCACCATCACCAATACCCGCCGCAGGGAGGGAAACTCCGCCAGGATGTGCATGAGTACCGGCACAGAGACGTTATAGGGCAAGTTGGCCGCCAATACCGTCGGTGCCACGGCGCAGTCACTGCGCTGGAACTCCAAGGCATTGCGATTGTGCACGCTGAGGGTGGATGCGGCGGCACCGGCGCGGGCGGCGGCGGTGGCCGGTAGCTCTCCGGCGAGCCGCGGATCGATCTCCACGACCGTCACCGAGCGGGCCACCTCCAGCAATCCGAGAGTGAGCGAACCAAGCCCTGGGCCGATCTCGATCACATCGTCTGTGGCGGTGATCTCGGCGGCGGCGATAATCATCCGGACGGTATTGGGATCGTGCAGGAAGTTCTGCCCCAGCTTCTTCGTCGGGCTCACATCGAGTTTCTCGGCGAGCTCGCGAATCTCCTTCGGGCCAAGCAGCTGGACGGCGCTGCCCTGCGGGGATACTCCCCCATCCTCGGCATGCGGCGGTGCGGTAGTCATAGTTTCTTCAGTGTAGTGGCTGATCGCGCGCCACCCATTACCGAGGCGGCGGAGATAGCACGAAGCGCCCACCACAGAGGGTGGGCGCAGCAGACAGCGGGCGCGAGCAGGTACTCGCCGGCCCGCCCGAGCGAGCAGGGTGCTTAGCGAATGCCCAGCTTGGCGGTGCAGGCGGGCCATGCGCCCCAGCCCTGCGCGGCCTGTACCCGCTGGGCCACGGCGATCTGCTGCTCGCGGGTGGCCTGGCCGGCGGTGGGGGCGTACTCGCCGCCGCCATAGGCCTGCCAGGTGGAGGGGGCGAACTGCAGGCCACCGGAGTAGCCATTACCGGTGTTGATGCTCCAGTTGCCACCGGACTCGCACTGGGCGAGCTGATCCCAGACGCTGCCGCCGGCCACGGCCGGAGCGGCCGGCTTCACGCCACGCTTGATGGTGGCGGGAGTGGAGGGGCGCAGTTCCTTTGTCTTGATCGTCACCGAAGCCACCTCCTTGCCATTGACGAGGGTGACCTTGCGGGTGATCTCTCGCTCGCCCGGGGTGGCTTCGCGCTCCACCACTTCGCTGCCCTGCTCCAGGTTGGCATCATCGACGTAGACCGGATCGGCGGTGAAGGACTCGGTATCGGTCACTTCCTTTTCTTCCACCCGGGTGATGTCGATGGTCATTCCGCGCTTCAGCGGCGTATCGAGGGCGGGGCTTACCTCATCCTTATCGCCCAAGGTGATGCCGCGTTCCTTGAGCACATCCCCCACGGTGCGCTCGGCCACCTTGGAATAGGTCACGGAACCGCCATCGTTAATGGTGATGATCTTGGACTTCACCACATCCACAGTGAGCCCGTCGCGGGGAATCACGGTGGTGCCGTCGAGGGAGATGAGATCGGAGGGATCCACCATGCCGAGCTCGGCCAGCAGCTCATCCACAGTCAGTGCAGTGGAATCAACGGTCTTTTCCTCGCCGTCAATCACCAGCGCAACCTGCTTGGCGCTACGCACGGTGATCGTCTGATCATCAGTGATCGCACTCTCTGGGCTGGGGCTCACAAGATCGCGGTCGGCGGCCGGAATATCAGCCTCATCCAGCGCGGCACCGACGGTATCGGAGGCGGTAGCGAGATTAATGGTCTCACCATTGAAATCAATGGTGACATCATTTTTGCTCACCGCATTGGCGGAGACCACACCACCGACCAGCAGGGTGGCCAACATGCCGCCGGTGGCGACACGGAGCGGAGTCGAGCTAGAGCCGGTGCCGTTAATGCGAGCCTTGGTGCGGTGTCCCATGAAAGCCAGTGTTCCCTTCACCCTTAAGGTGTCGTGTGGTTGTTGTGTCGTGGCGCTCAGGTGGGGAGATACATTTGGGTGTTTCTCCCCCGCTGGCGCAATGGATGTAACAGTACGGTAACAATTCTGTGATGTCTAGAGAACGCTGTCTCCAGAACGCGCGAGTCTTATATTCCAGACCATGCAGCTGAAGCGCCGTCCTCAGCATAACCACAGCCGTCACACCCGCCCCTGCCCTCTCAGCTGTGCCGGTTGTGCGAAGAATATTCCCCTCTGCACCGCCGTTGCGCCACCCCCGCTCGCTCGGAGTGTTCTTAGACACAGCCGGCGCTCAGCCAGGTGGGCTGCACCGGGTGGGCGCGCGTTAGGATGAGAATTCTCCCCGTGCGCTCCGCTGCGAGCACCCTGGGGGAAGAAATGCCGCCGTGAACGAGACTCCCGTAGACGAAGGATCCTATGCTCAGCCCCACTGATATCCCCGCCGGCCTACTCCGCGAGCACAGCATCGCACTTGTCGTCGCCGATATGGATGGCACCCTGCTGGGCGATGATCACATGATCCCAGAAGGGTTCTGGCCGCTGCTGAACCGCCTGAACCGCGCTGGTATCAGCTTTGCCCCTGCCTCGGGGCGGCAATACGCCACCTTGCGCGAGCAGTTCGCCCACCCCGCCGCAGATAATCCGCCACGCAACTTCATTGCAGAAAATGGCACCAATGTGGTGCTCGATGGCACCACGGTCTCGAGCACCACGATCTCCCCAGATATCGTGCGCAAGGTGCTGGACACGATCTCTCAGCTGCGCGGCCGCGGCCACGATATCGGCATTGTGGCCTGCACCCCCAAGGTGGCCTATGTCGATCGCAGTGATGAGGCCTTTCTAGAGCAGACGCGGCGCTACTACGCATCGATGCAGCAGGTGGATACAGTAGCCGAGCTCAACCCCGAGGAGATCATCAAGATCGCGGTATTCGGCTTCGACTCGGTGGAAGAGAGCATCTACCCGCATCTGTCTGAGTTCTACGAGCAGGCACAGGTGACCGTATCCGGCAAGCACTGGATCGACATCATGGCAGCTGAGGCCGATAAGGGCCACGGCCTGCGAGAACTCTGCGCCCAGCTGGGGATTACCCCCAGCCAAACCTTAGCCTTCGGCGACTATCTCAACGATCTCGAGCTGCTCCAGCAGGCCGGGGTCGCCGTGGCCATGGCCAATGCGCACCCGCGCATCGCCGAGAGTGCAGACTTTATCGCGCCCTCCAATAGCGAGCAGGGCGTGCTAAAGGTGCTCCGCACGCTACTCGACGCCCACGATCAGTCCGCGAGCTGATATACCCGCCGGAAATTCGCCGCCACTGCAGCGCTGAACTCCTCGAGCGCCATGCCGCGGGCCGTGGCGATGCACTGGGCGGTGTGGCCGATGAAGGCCGGCTCATTGCGGGCGCCACGGAAAGGCTCGGGCGTCATATAGGGCGCATCCGTTTCATAGAGAATCTGCTCCATGGGCGCCAGGGCCGCCGCTTGGCGTAATTCCTCATTGCGTTTGAAGGTGACATTGCCGGCGAAGGAGAGCACATAGCCGCGCTCGATGGCCTCCCGGGCCACCTCCAGTGGCGAGGAAAAGCAGTGCAGAATCACCGTCTTAGGCTGCGGGGAGCTATCGAGCACCCGCAGCAACTCCGCATCGGCCTCGCGATTATGAATCATCAGCGCCTTGCCGCTGCTCACTGCGAGGTCAATATGAAAGCGCAGCGCTTCCTCCTGCGCCTCCAGCGGGGCGCACCACTCTTCTTTGCCGATCCAATAGGTATCGAGCCCGGTCTCACCGATGGAGACGCACAGGGGATCGGCGGCCAGTTCGCGCAGCCGAGCGCGGGCGGCGTCGTCAAGCTCACGAGCGCGTGTGGGGTGAATGGCACACGCCGCCCACACCCGATCGAGCTGCTGTGCCACGGCCAGGGCGGCCTCGGCTTCCGCCAGGCCATCGCCGACGGTCACCATGGCCTCTACCTCGGCAGCGCGGGCGCGCTCGACCACCGCGGCCGGCTCATCGGGGCAGGAGGTGAGGTGGGTGTGGGCGTCGATAAGCCCCGTTGCCCCGGCGAGCGGGGTGGGCGTAGGTCGCTTCTTCTTTCCCATGGCTCTAGCCTGCCACCGGGGCCCAGGAGGGGCCCTCCTCGGCCAGGGCCGAGTCGAGCTTCTGGATCAGCGGCTTCGGCTTGGACAGCGGCGTGCCGGGCACGCACTCCACGCGCTGCCAGGCGGCCTGCTGCTGGGTGTAGTCGCCCATGATCACCGGGTAGGTCTTGTTCTTCTCCGGCAGGCCCACGCCCACCGGCTCCACCGGCATATCATCGGCTACCTCGCGCACCTGCGGGGTGGCGGCCCACTCGCCCTCGCGGCCCAGGGTCTCGTGCACCTTTTGGGCGGTATGCGGGATGAAAGGAGTGAGCATGGTGTTGCAGTCGGATACCACCTGCAGCGCGGTCCACAGCACGGTGGCGAGGCGCTCCCGCTGGGTCTCATCCTTCGCCAGCTTCCACGGCTCATTCTCCGCGATATAGGCATTGGCCTCGCCCACAATGTGCATCACCTGGTTGATCGCGGCCTTGAACTTGGAGTGCTCAAGGTTCTCCCCAGCCTCCACGAAAGCCCGCTCGGTTTGCTCCAAGAGCGCCTGCTCGGCGGCGGTGAGCTCACCCGGGGTGGGGATCTCGCCGAAGTTCTTATAGGCCATGGACACGGTGCGGTTGACCAGATTGCCCCAGCCATTCGCCAGCTCGTTGTTCACGCGGCGCACAAACTCGTCCCAGGTGAAGTCGGTGTCATTATTCTCCGGGCCGGCCACGGCGATGAAATACCGCAGCGGATCGGGGCCGAACTCCTCGAGGAAGTCCTTGACATAGATCACCACTCCCTTGGAGGAGGAGAACTTCGAGCCCGACATCGTCAAATACTCCGAGGAGACCACCTCAGTGGGCAGGTCGAGCTCCCCGAGCGGGCCGGCCTCCCCGCCCTTCGAGCCCTGGCCGCGATAGCCCAGCAGCTCCGCCGGCCAGATCTGGGAGTGGAAGGTGATGTTGTCTTTGCCCATGAAGTAATAGGACCGGGTCTCTGGGTTATTCCAGAACTCGCGCCACGCCTCCGGCTCGCCGATGCGATAGGCCCACTCGATGGAGGAGGACAAATACCCCACCACCGCGTCGAACCACACATAGAGCTTCTTGGCGTTGTTTTCTTCCCAGCCCTCGATGGGCACGGGCACGCCCCAGTCGATATCGCGGCTCATGGCGCGCGGGCGGATGTCCTTGAGCAGGTTCATCGAGAACTTCAGCACATTCGGGCGCCAGTCTTTGCGCTCAGTCAGCCACGTCTCCAGCGCCTCGGCGAGGGCAGGAAGATCGAGGAAGAAGTGCTCCGTCTCGCGGAACTCCGGGGTTTCCCCGTTGAGCTTGGACACCGGATTAATGAGATCCGCCGGGTCCAGCTGGTTACCGCAGTTATCGCACTGATCGCCGCGGGCGCCATCGCAGCCGCAGATCGGGCAGGTGCCCTCAATATAGCGGTCGGGCAGGGTGCGCCCCGTGGAGGGAGAAATTGCCCCCTGGGTGACTTCCTTGACCATATAGCCGTTGTCATAGAGCCCGCGGAAGAGCTCCTGCACCGTGGCGTAGTGGTTGCGGGTGGTGGTGCGGGTAAACAGGTCATAGGTCAGCCCCAGCCCGGCGAGATCCTGCACAATCTGGCGATTGTAGCGATCAGCGAGCTCCTGGACGGCCACGCCCTCCTTCTCCGCCTGCACAAGTAGCGGCGTGCCGTGCTCGTCCGTTCCCGAAATCATCAACACGTTGCGGCCACGCATTCGCTGGTAGCGCGCAAATACATCGGACGGTACGCCAAACCCTGCCACGTGACCGATGTGGCGGGGGCCATTGGCGTAGGGCCAAGCTACTGAGACGAGCACAGATTCAGACATGCCTACGAGCATAATTGATAGACAGCTAAGTCTAAGACTTAGGCGTCATTCGCTTATCGACGCCACCCTCACGCCCGCACCCACCGGCACGGCACTTAGCGCACCCGCTGGCCCGCGGCGAGCTCGAAGAGATGCCGCAGCACCGCCCCGTTCTGGCTCGTGCGCAATCCACCGTGCTCATATTCGCTGGTGATATAGAGTGCGACATTCTCCAGCAGCTCCCCGGTCTCGAGGGAGAAGTTCAGGGGCACGAATACGTCATTGGCGTAGACCGCAGCTGCCCCCTGCACCCCGGCGTTCCGCAACGCCTCGGCATCGTAGAGCGTGGGCCACTCATGAGCGGCGAGGATCTCGGCCACCTCCGCCCACGGCTGGAAGGCGGGCACTGTCTCGGACCACTCCTGGAACACATGCTCGCCGAGCAAGAGCGTGGGATCCTCGCGGAACTCCTGCGGCAGACAGCGTTGCGCCGCCCAGTTGGTGGCCCCGCCATCGGCGTAGGAGGATTCGTGCAGCACATAGTAGAGCGGGTTGCGGCCCCCATAGGGCAGCAGGCCAGCAAGATCATAGGCGAATTGGCTGGACTGGGGATCCAGCTGCAGGAGCTGATAGAGCTTCAGCCAACCGTCATCGGAGCCGAGCAGGTGCCCCAGCGAGCGCAGCCGAGTCTCAGAGACCACCTCGCCATTGGGCAGCACGATCTCCCCGGCACGGGCCGCCTCGAGCAGCTGGCGCATGGTCTCGCGCAGCTCGGGGAAGCGGCGATAGAACTCCTCCGAGTTGCGGCGCATCCGGCGATAGCATTCGGAATACACCTCATCCACGGAGTGACCCACCGCGGACAACCCGCCGGTGAAATAGCAGTTATCCAGCGACTCGGGGTGCGTGCTGAGGTAGTGCAAGGTGGTGAAACCACCGAAGGACTGCCCCAGGCTGCACCAGGTATCCACCTGGAGAATCTCGCGCAGGGCCTCCGCGTCGCGGACGATGCCATCGGCGCGCAAGTGAGTGAGGTATTCGGCCACCTCGGCGGCGCTATTGTCGGCCAGAATGCGCTCATCGACGGGGCTGGACTGGCCGGTGCCGCGCTGATCCAGCATCACCACTTGATAGCGTTCGAGGGCCGTGGGCAGCCACGAGGGCTCGGCCGGCTGAGCACAGGGGCGGGGTGCTTCCACTCCTGGGCCGCCTTGCAAGAACAGCAGATAAGGCTTGTCCTCGCCACCGGGGGCTGTGACCACGCGGGCGAAGACGTCGATGGTGCGCTCGTCTGCGGGGTCGGCGCTCAAAGGCTGGGTGAAGGTGATGTTGCTGAGAGTCAGCTCACCAAGGTGCTGGGTAGATATCGTATGGCTCATAGAGCCACAGTCTACTGACATGTCTGGACACCATCGTCCAGCCCGAGGCACCCGCCCGCGACACACAGAAAACCGCCCTCCCCTTTTTAAGGAGAAGGCGGTCAGAAGCCAGTGGCGAAAAGATTAGATCATCTTGCGCGCTTTGCGACGCACCTCGGAACGGCGCTGTTGCGCCTGCTTCCACTCGTTGTACACGCGGCGCTCGCGGGCCAGCTTCATAGCCCAGCGCTGCTGCTCCTTGTGATCCAAGTAGAGCTTGTCATTGCTCAGGTCCTTATGCAGGGCAACCATGAGCAGGATGATCACCACGAGGAAGGGCGAGGCAGCCACAATGGTGACGTTCTGCAGGTTCTGCAGGGAGTCCTGGCCATCGCCGATGAGCAGCAGGGTCAGGCCGATGCCGGCGGTGAGAATACCCCAGGCGGCAGAGACGAAGCGGTTGGCCTCGATCGCGCCGTTCTGGCTCAGCGAGCCCATCACGGTGGAGGCGGAGTCCGCCGAGGTGATGAAGAAGGTGGACAGCAGCACCATCGCTACGAAGCCGGCAATGAAGCCGCCCGGCAGCTGGTGCAGCAAGTCGAAGAGCTGGCGCTGGCTGTCGCCGTCACCCCAGATGGATTCACCGCGCTGCTCGAAGGTGATGGCGGTGCCACCGAAGATCGAGAACCACACAGCAGAGACTGCGGTGGGCACCAGCAGCACGCCGAGAATGAACTCACGCACGGTACGGCCGCGAGAAATGCGAGCCAAGAACATGCCCACGAAGGGGCTCCAGGAGATCCACCATGCCCAGTAGAAGATGGTCCAGCCGGAGACCCATGCCGCGGCCTCGGGGTTGCCGTTGTTGGCAGTGCGGGCGGCCATCTCGAAGAACTGGGAGAAGTAGGAGGACACCGAGGTGGGCAACATGTTGAGCACGTTGACTGTTGGCCCCATGGCGAACACGAAAATAGCGAGCAGCGCTGCCAGCACCATGTTGGCGTTGGAGATGTACTGAATGCCCTTGCCCACACCCGACATTGCGGAAATGATGAAGCAGACGGTCAGGATCAGCACGATCATCACCACGGTGGAGTTCTGCGGATCCTCGATCACGCCAGAAGCATCCAGGCCGGACTTGATCTGCAGCGCACCGATACCCAGAGACGCGGCGGTACCGAAAACGGTCGCGATCACCGCGAGGATGTCGATCATCTTGCCGATGATGCCGTTGGCACCGCGCTCACCGATCAACGGAATAAAGGCCGAAGACAGCAGCTGCTTCCGGCCGAGGCGGAAGGTGGAATAGGCGATAGCCAGGCCCACGATCGCATAAATCGCCCACGGGTGCAGGGTCCAGTGGAATAGCGTGGACGCAAACGCCGAGGAGGCTTGGTGGTCCGGGTGCCCGGGCACACCATTACGGAAGAAGGTCAGCGGCTCGGACGTACCGAAGAACATCAGGCCGATGCCCATACCGGCCGCGAACATCATCGCGATCCAGCTGGGCGTAGAGAACTCCGGCGCGTCATCATCGGCGCCAAGGTTGATATTGCCGAACTTGCTCAGCGCCACGTACAGGATGAACGCAACAAACACGGTGCCGAAGAGCACGAAGGCCCAGCCGAGCTTGTCAATCACTTGCGCGAAGGCATCATTAGCGAAAGCTGCGAAGCTATCGGGCAGGGTCAGACCCCAGACCACGATAGCGATCACCACAGCCATCGAGGGGATGATAATGCCCCAGCTCAGTGGGGCATTTTTATCTTCATAAGCGCCGTAGTCATTAAACTGCGCGGCGGCTTCCTTGTAGTTATATTCGTCCTCGGAATCGAGAAGTGAGGCGAACTCGCCCGCGGCGGTCGTGCCGCTGGAGTCCTCAGTGCTTCCCGAGGTGCGTTCAGCCCCTGCGGAATTCGGGGCCGTAGTAGCCGACGCGTTTACCGCGTGGGCATCCGCACCGGATCCTTCGGTCTCGTCTACGGCAGGAGTGCCTGCCGCGTCATTCTGGTCAGAAGTGCTCATGCTTCTAGCTTGGTGAAAATTCACCTCATTGCCAAAAGGAGAGAGCGCTTCGCTGGGCAGAAACTCGCAGCATAGGGGTTCTCCCCTCTCCTCAGAGCTAGCTCAGCATTGGCTTAGAAGCTCCACAGATAGCAGCTTTTCCCCTGTTCAGGGGTGAGTTTGACCATGCCTGAAGGACAACGTCGATAAGCGAAATGTCACAAGACGATAACAATTCGCTCAGACTGAGGTTGATCCACGCTCAGTTGTTGGCTCAAGCCCATTATTAGCACCCGCAGCCGAGCCTTCAGCCGCGGCGCTGGGCGCAGCCTTCATCGCATCGCGCTCGGCGATCACGGCATCATAGAGCTCGTTTTTGGACACCTTATGGCGCTGAGCCAGTTCCTTGGTCACGTTTTTCACGCGCTCTCCCGCGGCAACGCGCTGCACGGCTTGGGCTACCAGCTCCTCCATTGAGGTGTCCGCCGCCCCGGTCGCGCCGGCGATCACCACCGAAATCTCGCCCTTGACACCATTGCTCGCCCAGTCGGCAAGCTCCGCCAGACCGCCGCGTTTAACCTGCTCATAGGTCTTCGTCAGCTCCCGGCACACCGCCGCCTGCCGCTCGGGGCCGAGAATCTCCGCGGCCTCCTCAAGAGTTGCGGCGATGCGATGCGGGGATTCAAAGAAGCACACCGCCCGCTCTTCTGTACGCAAACTAGCAAGCCAGGTGCGGCGCGCGCCCGCCTTGCGCGGGGCGAAACCATCGAAACAAAACTTGCCCACCGGCAGACCCGACAGAGCCAAGGCGGTGGGTACTGCCGAGGGGCCGGGCAGGCAGGTCACCGCTATGCCCGCATCGTGAGCGGCCTGCACGAGGGGAAAACCGGGGTCTGATACCGCGGGCATGCCGGCGTCGGTGACCACCAGCACCGAGTGGGCCGCAGCGGCGGCAAGCAAGTCCTCCACCCGCGCGCTTTCATTGTGATCGAAATTAGAGATCACTTTGCCCTTGATCTCTACCCCCAGCGCCGCCGCGAGGGAGCGGGTGCGACGCGTGTCCTCGGCGGCGATAATGTCTGCCTGCGCCAAGGCAGCGACCAAGCGCGGCGAGGCATCGTACATATTGCCCAGGGGCGTAGCCGCAATGATCACCCCGCGGGGCAGCGAGTCAGCATAGGTCGGTGGTGCAGGGTGACGCGCGGAGGAGATGCTCATGAGCTCTAGCTTCTCACATCCCCGCGCGCGCCGAGGAAGGCGTACTCTGCCGAGCGCGGCGGCACCGAGCGAGAGGAGTTCGCGGTAATCCCCTCAGCGCCCTTTAGCGGTGTCCGGCTCAACATTTAGACTAAGTAGCCATGAGTTCAGCTTCGGCGAGTGCGCATGGCGCTGTAGAGCCGCCCTCCGATTCCCCAGACCGGCCTCGTGCTGCGGCCCCGCTCCTCAATCGCGAACCCCATATGGGCTCGACCGCGGTGCATGGGCGTGCCTGGCGCGGCGGCTCGCTGAGCTCTGAGCTGGTGTGGCGCCGCTGTGACACCCTCATCTTCGTCATCATCGCGGCGCTATCTTTTTTCACTCGCTTCATCGCCCTGAGCGCCCACACCGCCAGCGGCACCCCCGTGTTCGACGAGAAGCACTATGTGCCCCAGGCCTATGACCAACTGCGCAGCATCCACGGCCAGCTCGGGCTGCTCGCGGGCGGCGGAATCGAATCCAACCCGGGCTATGGGCTCGTGGTGCACCCGCCCTTGGGCAAGCGTCTCACCGCGCTGAGCGAGGCGATCTTTGGCTACTCCCCCTTGGGCTGGCGCGTGATGGCGGCCCTCTGCGGCAGTGTCCTGGTGCTCGTCATTATGCTGCTCGCGCGTCGTATCTCCCGCTCGTCTCGCGTGGCTCTCTTCGCCGGAATCATTGCGCTGTGCGACGGCGTCCTCTTAGTTATTTCCCGTTTCGGCATGCTGGACATCTACCTGGTGTTCTTTGTCCTCTGCGCCTGCTACGCCTTTATCCGCGACCGCGAAGAAGTGACCACACGGGCCCTTCAGCCCGGCCCGGCACCGCTGCGCTTTGGGCTGCGCCCGTGGCTGCTCGCCTGCGGGCTGTTTTTTGGCTTAGCGCTGTCCGTGAAGTGGTCGGGGCTGTACTACATGGCCTTCTTCGGCGTCATCACCGTGTGGTGGGATGCGTGGGTGCGTGCTGGGGCCGGCGATAAGAAGGCCGTGATCCGAACACTATTTCGCGATGCCCCGAAGGCCTTTGTCTACCTCGTCATCCTCCCCGTGGCCTGCTATATCTTCAGCTGGCGCGGCTGGTTCGCCGCAGAGACCTCCTCTTTCCGGCATGCCGCCGAGGAGGGAAAAATTGAGGAGGGTGCGTGGTATGCCTCGCTTCCCGATACCGTGGCGAGCTGGGTGTACTACCACGACAAGATGCTGAGCTTCCACTCCTCGCTCACCAACTCCAATGGCCACGAGCACCCGTGGGAGTCCAAGCCCTTGAGCTGGTTAGCCGCCCTGCGGCCGGTGCTCTTTTATTCCGACACCGATATCGCGTGCGGCGATTCCACCTGCCGGCGCATGATCTTTCTTTATGGCACGCCGATTATTTGGTGGCTCACCGTGCCCGTTCTCGTGTGGGCGATCGTGCAGTTCTTCCTGCGTGGCCGCGGCGCTTATCTCATGGTGCTGCTCGGCTTCAGCGCCGGCTATGTTCCGTGGCTCTTCTCCTATGATCGCCAAATGTATTTCTTCTACGCCGTGCCGCTCATCCCGTTCATCATCATCGGCTTAGCGTTGATCCTGAATCAGATGTGGGGCGCAGGCACCACACTGCGACGGCACCCCCTGGCCAGCTCGCATCCAATGGCGCGATTGCGGCTGCACACCTGGCATGTGGGCAGCGTGCTTGCCGTGAGCTATCTCGTTGCGACGGTGGTGTTCTTCGCCCTCTACTCCCCCATCTTCTACGGGATGTTGATCAGCGATGACTACTACTTCACCATCATGTGGCTGCGTAGCTGGCGTTAGCGGAGATCGGTGCTCTGCATGGGCATGGCGGATAGTTGCCGCCACGCCAATTCCAGCGCCACCAATCCTCGATCAGCGAGCCAGTAGCACAGCAGCACCACGGCGCTGAGCCCCACCAGTAGCAGCCAGTACACGCTGTCACGATCGATCGTGCCCAGCACCATATCGCGAGCGCCAAAGCCGAGGCTGAAGGTAAATAGCGCCCCATAGACGGGTAAGAGGCCCATCGCGATGCGGGAGCGCCACACCGCGAATACGAGGCCGAAGGCCAGAGCAAACCGCACGGTGGCGCCTTCGACGAGCATCCGCGCGAGATAGGGATCAAGCTCGCTTGCCTCCCATGCCTGTTGCACGGAAGCGGCGGCGGCGAAGAGTTGGATGCCCCAGAACAAAAACGCCAGCGCGCAGATCACCAGCAGCACGCGGCTGATGCCCACCCCGATTGCGCGGCGCGATGCTTGGCGACGCCGCTGCGGCTCCACCCCAGCGAGAATCATCTCAGAGAGATCGGGAGGGGTCACCCCCGCCCCATCGGAGTCGTCGGCAACACAAAAATTCAGGCTGCGCTTCAATGCCGCGGCCTCGTTGAGAAAGGCTCGGCAGTCGCTGCACTGGGACAGGTGCGCATCGAGCGCGTCATCATTGATGCCGGTGGGTTCGCCGTCCAGACGGGCAGATAGCGCCGCCTGGACCTGTGCGCAGTCCATCATCTGGTGAGCACTCCGTCGATACTGGCCCGGCCCGAGCCAAAGACGATCACCATGATGAGCGCGGTGATGAGCAGCAGCACATATTCAAACCCGCCCGTGCCGACAAAAACGCCCGAATCGAGGTGCACGAAATACAGGGCACCAGCCATGACCAGAGCTAATACGGCCGCGGCGATGGTGGTGAGAAAACCCACCACCAATAAGCCACCGCAGGCGAGCTCCGCCATCATGGTGATATAGGCGGAGAGCTTGGGCTGCGGCACGTGCATGGCACTGAAGCTGCCGATGGTCTCATCCATGCCGTCGATCGCGACCTTCTGCCAGCCATGGGCGATGAAAAGGAAGCCGAGCACGGCGCGCAGGAGAAACAGCGCTGCGTCCCTCATTGCTGGTCTATCCATGGTTTCTAAGACTAACACCCCAGCGCGGCCACGACCGTCTCAATAAAGCCGCGCGATCACAGCGCGCCGCTGTGTCCTCGCGGCGCGGACACTGCGGCGTATCCGCCTTAGTTTCCTAGTGACGTCACGGCGCGTGCCGCCGCGCCCAGCTCGCGGCCATAGGACGGGCCGTGGGTGGCCGCGTGGACGGCGAGCGGGTGCATCTGGTGCAGCGGAATGAGCTCCCGCCAGTTCTCCTCGAGCGCGGAGATGCTCTGGTAGCCCTGCACGATCTGATCGAAGAAGGGGGCACCGAATAGCGCCAACATGGCTATATCAGTCAGTGCGGCGCCACCGTGCGCGGCGGGATCGATAAGGATGGGGCCTTCTTCCGAGAAAAGCAGGTTACCGGCCCAGAGGTCGCCGTGGATGCGCGCCACCGGCGGGTTATAGTCACTAGCTTCGATGCGCTGGCAGGCGGCGAGCACGTCGCGATAGTCCTGCTCGGACAGCGTTCCCTGCTGCCGCGCGGTCTCGGCAAAGGGCAGCACGCGCTGCTGGGTGTAGAAGCTGCCCCACTGCTCAGAGGGCGTGCAGTCTTGGGGTTGGGTGCCGATGAAATTCTGTCCCCGAAACTCCTCGCCGCCTGGGGCTGGTGGTGCACCATGCGCTGCGGCTCCAGCGCGGTGCATGAACGCGATCTGCCGACCCGCCTCGTACGCGGCCTCTGCGGTGGGGCGCACCTCGGTGACTCGGGCAGTCACGATGGCTGTTTCTGAGGCCTCGAGCACCTCCACGATCGCGGCGGGCGCGCCTTCTTTGAGCCACCTCAGTCCGGCAGCTTCAGCCAGGGCCGCCCCGTGCTCGTTAGGTCTTTTGATGAATACATCGTCTCCGTAGGAGTCCATGCCTCCAGCATGCCAAAGATGCACGGCCGAGGTGTGGCGCGCTATCCCCGTCTCCACCTGGTAGCCACGAGTGAGACTAGTCAGTCTCCCCCTTGGACGGCTTGGGCGGCAAAGAGTTCAGCAAGGCGTCTTCCGCGGACACCCGCGGCTCCTCGCTGGATTCGCTGGATCGCTCGCGATCCCGCCGTAGTTCCGCGATCGAGTCTTCTAGGAATTCCAGCACGGAACGCCACTGCACGGCGGTGCGCTGCATGTACTTGTCGAGCTCATCAGTAACAGCATGCTGATCAGCCTCGCGTAGTTCTTCTTCGGCGGCCTCAACTATGGCGCGCTCTGCCTGAGCTTGAGCCTTGCGTGAGCGCAATTCCGCCAATTCCTTGCGCAAACGGCTTACATATTCCTCAGCCTCGGCAAGTTTGACTTCCAGTCGAGCTTCCAGTTCGGTATCACTTCGTTCACTCATGGATCCGTCTTCCTCACAGCCACCGAGCAGGTGACCTCTCACTGCACGTCAGGCCGGTGCGGCGCATGGTGCCAGCACCAACCCTTATTACACAGTTTCGTTCCTGCTTTGATGTTTTTTATTCACTGGGAAAAGTGGGGTGCAACCAAGGATACTCCCTCGGTGCCTGATGAGCAGTCCTTCTGCCGAGGCATTCGGGACTGCACTCTCGATCGTGTTATTTCGCCGCCGCTATAGGTGGTCGTTTCCTCGCACCTACACCGACTCTTAAACGGCCAAACCCCAAGCGCTCGTCCATCGCTTGGGGTTTCCCTCAGGTATCAGGGCTCGTGCGTATCGTCATGGTCAACGGTGTCACTATCGGTGCGGGGCGCCGTCTGTACCGACGGTGCCTTCTCCACGGTGCTGCTCTCAGCGCCACTAGCGGCGCTTGTCGACGCCGCCTCGCGGTCATCTGCCGCCGCATCCGCGTCCTCATGGCCAGCGCGCAACTCTGCAATAGCGTCTTCTAGGAACTCCAGCACGGTGTGCCAGTGCACGTGCGTCTGCCGTTCATACTCGTCGAGATGATTGACTGCCTCGTGCTGCATCTTCCGTTCCGCAACATCGTCAGGATCATCGGATTTCTTCACGAGAGCAGCGATGTCCTCGCGGATGCTCGCTGCATATTTTTCCGCTTCGACGAGCTTGGCTTTGAGCCTGGACTCAAGATCGGGCGCGCTATGTTCGGACATGAATCAACTCCCTAGAAGAGATTAGTAGCCAGGATCAGCAAGAAGGGGACTACGAGGAACACGCCCACGGTCCACACCACAGCCCAAATCTTTCGTTCTGCGGAGACCCGTGCCAGCATTTCCGCTCCCCGCGGAGGGAGTCCGCGAAGGAAGGGAAGGCCGAAGATAATCAGGGTGGCGAACACATTGAATAGCAAGTGCACGAAGGCGGCCTGCATCGCCAAGGTACCCTCCGCGCCAGTGAAGCCGAAGGCGGCAATCAGCGCGGTGATGGTGGTTCCGATATTGGCGCCGATAGTAAAGGGGTAAATCTGTCGCAACGTGAAGGTGCCGGAGCCAGCCAGCGGCACTGCCAGAGAGGTGGTGGTGGAGGAAGACTGCACCATGATCGTCATCAGCGCGCCGGAGAAAATACCGGTGATGGGGCCACGTCCGATGGCGTTGTGCAGCACATCCTTGGCCTTACCCACCATGAGCACCTTGAGCAGCTTGCCGATGTTATTAATCACGGCAAGGATCAACACAACACCGAGCACAATGAGCAGAACGCCGGTCCACACATCGTTCAAGCCGAGGGAGCCAATACCCCCCTTGAACAGGTCCGCAAGCGGGGTCGTGATGGTCTTAACGAAGGAACCGATACCACTGAAGACTGCGGCAACGATGCCGCCATCCGAACCATCGGTGTGGGTAGCCATCCAATTGGAGCTCTTCTCCAATATGCCGAACATCAGCTCAAGCGGAAGCAGAATGAGCACGGCCATCAGGTTGAAGAAATCATGCACGGTGGCTGCGGCGAAGGCGCGTCGGAAAGCATCCTTATCTCGCGCCATACCCAAGCTGACCAAAGTATTGGTCATAGTGGTTCCGAGGTTGGCACCCATCAGCATGGGAATAGCCACCGCCATGGGTAATCCGCCGGCCACTAGACCAACCACGATGGAGGTGGTGGTGGAGGAGGATTGGGTCAAGGCAGTGGCCAAAAGACCAATCATCAAGGCCACAATCGGGTTGGAGGCAAAGGAGAAGAGAGCCTCCGCCTGATCACCGGTGGCAATTTTAAAACCGGAGCCGATGACCTTCACGGCCGTGATCAGCACGTAAATTCCGAGGACCACGCCAATCCAGTCGCGGGCATTGGCTGCGGCCCCCTTCAGCGGAATGAAGGAGAGAGGACTGCGCGGGATAGCGACATCGCTCTGCACCGCTTCGGGAGTTTCCGTAGCGGTATGTTCACGACTCTTGGTCTGCATGTAGTTCACATATCTCCGTGTTGAGCATGGACGAGGATCTGCACAGAGTAGAAACAACCGACATAACGCCCTCAAGAACCAAAGGTGAACAAAGGATGAACACCCGGCGGGATCGGGGGTAAAGCACCTGATAGAAGGCTGAAAATAAATTTTCTGTGATCTTAGACGCACCCGCATCGCGGCCAGCTCTGCCTACCCCTTAAAGCACACCCGTGCCATTAAACTTTTCTCAACCCACACCCCGCTCACGTGGCAAAAGCCCGCTCAAACTCACACACTGGGCGACCTTCTCCACCCCATGCGGGGACAAACACACGACCCATGAGACAAATAAGCGTACCCTAAGAACTCCCGTTCAGTATGCAGAACCGTGGGCTCCCCAGCTGGCGCCTTCTCGGGTGTCTTTCCAGCTTCTTATGCGGCCTCGCGCCAGATATCTCTGTTTCAACGCGGTGCACAATCGTCGTTGCTGGCGCCACTGTGAACGGATAGCTGAACTGAACTCGCATGCTCAGCAAGCGACATCTTCCCAGATGTTCTCGCTCGCGTGGCCGGCAGAACTGTCATTCCTAGCCCCGGGGAGGCGGCGATCAGTGTGCCTCCGTCCAACCGCCGATCCACAACCACGCACTGCGGGGCTCAGAGTCGCATAAGGAATCGAGGCCAGCTTCACCCGCCTAGGAAGCCAACACCACCACCCAAAAAGGACGTGGCGTACACGTGCGATGGACTAGTACAGCGTCATGGTGTCCGGATCGACAGACAGCACCTGAGCAAGCGTGGGAAAGTCGTAGTCTCCTCTGAAGAGCCACAGGTTTTCCCGCACGGTGTAAGGGATGTAGTCGTCCATGCCGTAGTCTTTCGCGATTTGGATATAAACCTTCACCGCGAAGGTGTAGTCACCGTCATCTGCTTCCTCTTGAACCCAAGCCATTTTCTCTGGAGGAAGCTGAGGACCTACCGAAACAATGTAGTCGTACACACTCTTCTGATCATCAAACTTCGGAAAATCCATCACATACCCTTCTCCCCTACCCCGGCTGAGCGTAGAGCAGGCCAGCACTACCCACAACAGGCAACCCCGACGGTGCGCGCTGCTCAAACAACTGCACCAGCTTGTCAGCGAACGCCTGCATATCCTCAGCCGTGTCTCCCACAATCAAATCCGCCGACACACCAGCCTTCGACGCAATCGCATCCCGAGTCGCAGACATAGCCTGAGCATGGGCCTGCTCCTTCTCCGCCTCCAGCAACCTCACACGCTCTTCAAGGCTCTGAGCACTTGCCAGCTGCTCACACGCAACTTGCTGCGCTCTACACAATGCCCAGCCGCCTCCTCAGTGCTTTCTGGGGTGTGAGCAACAGAATCGTTATTCATAACTCCTCCTGGGAGTAGAAAAAATGGGCATAACACAACCCCACACCAGCCATCCCTCAAGGACCGCCCAATGCGGGGTTAGTGGCCACGCTGAGACTCGAACCCAGCATCACCCAACCAGGAAGCCAACACCACCACCCAAAAAGGACGTGGCGTACACGTGAGATGGACTAAAGCACCATCATGGTGTCCGGATCGACAGACAGCACTTGAGCAAGCGTGGGAAAGTCGTAGTCTCCTCTGAAGAGCCACAGGTTTTCCCGCACGGTGTAAGGGATGTAGTCGTCCATGCCGTAGTCTTTCGCGATAAGCATGTAGAGCTCTACGGCGAAGGTGTAGTCACCGTCATCGGCCTCTTCTTGAACCCGAGCCATTTTCTCTGGAGGAAGCTGAGGACCTACCGAAACAATGTAGTCGTACACACTCTTCTGATCATCAAACTTCGGAAAATCCATCACATACCCTTCTCCCCTACCGCGGCTGAGCTTAGAGCAGGCCAGCACTACCCACAACAGGCAACCCCGAAGGTGCGCGCTGCTCAAACAACTCCACCAGCTTGTCAGCGAACGCCTGCATATCCTCAGCCGTGTCTTCCACAATCAAATCCGCCGGCACACCAGCCTTCGACGCGATCGCATCCCGAGTCGCAGACATAGCCTGAGCATGGGCCTGCTCCTTCTCCGCCTCCAGCAACCTCACACGCTCTTCAAGGCTCTGAGCACTTGCCAGCTGCTCACACGCAACTTGCTGCGCTCTACACAATGCCCAGCCGCCTCTCGGCGCGTCTTTTCCAGCTCTTTACGCAGCTGCTCGACACACATCTCTGTCTCGCTCGACGTATCAGAACCAGCATCGCTCGCTGCACTGTTCTCGGATAGATGATCCGAACTCGAGTACTCAGCGGCAGAAGCAGCCTCCTCAGTGCTCTCTGGGGCGTGATTAACAGAATCGTTTTCCATGACTCCTCTTGGGAGTAGAAAACGGGCATAACACAACCCCACACCAGCAGTCCTTCAAGGACCGCCCAATGCGGGGTTAGTGGCCACGCTGAGACTCGAACCCAGCATCATCCAACTAGAGGAAGCCAACACCACCACGCGCAAAGAAGAACGTGGCGTACACGTGCGGATGGACTAGTACAGCGTCATAGTGTCCGGATCGACAGACAGCACCTGAGCAAGCGTGCGGAAACCGTAATCGCCTTTGAAAAGCCGCAGGTTTTCCCGCACGGCGTAAGGGATGTAGTCGTCCATGCCATAATCTTGCGCCATGAGCATGTATTTAGTCACAGCGAAGGTGTAGTCACCGTCATCGGCCTCTTCTTGAACCCGAGCCATATCCTCTGGAGATAGCTGAGGACCTACCGAAACAATGTACTCGTACACACTCTTCTGATCATCAAACTTCGGAAAATCCATCACATACCCTTCTCCCCTACCCCGGCTGAGCTTAGAGCAGGACCGCGCTACCACGCGACGCGGAGACTACCATTTTATTCACAGGCCCAAGCCGTAGGCTGCGATCAGCATACTCGTGCTCTACCGTAGATTCATCCACCACCACGAAAAGCCTTCACCCAGCCTTAACACAACAAAACCCCTAGTGGATAACCACTAGGGGAAATGTATTCTGTGGAGCCAAGGAGAATCGAACTCCCGACCTTCGCATTGCGAACGCGACGCTCTACCAACTGAGCTATGGCCCCATACTGCGTCGCAGCGGGTGAGAGCGAACGTGCTCTAACTTACGCGACGCGGCTGACCGCCATTGTAGGACGTTTCGTACTCATCGTAGTAATCGTCGTAGAAGTCGGCGCTGACATCCCTGGTGTCGAGATATTCGAAGTCAGGGCTCTCATCGTCCATGTCGAGGACCACAGCGCCGGGATGGCGCAGGCGCTCGGGCACACCCATCTCTTCGTCTCGGTCCGTGCGAACGCCAAGGCGGGCGCGGCGCAGATGGCGCAGTCGGTGCTGGCGGAGCTGTTGTTCGGCACGTACTTGTTTACGCAGGGCAGAAAGGTAGAGCACGGTCAAGAGCACTGCAGCGACGCTCCACAGCCAAGCCCAGCCCCCAGCAACGATGCCGAGCACAACACCCACAAGGATTGCCACGCCCAAGCCGATCATGGTGCGCTGGCGGCGCTGGTAGCGAGCGTGGGCGAGATTGGCGTCGGCTTCGGGGTCGTACCAGCCGCGGCCGCGTCGAGAAGCAGCAAACTCACGATCCTCATCAGTGGCTTCTACCTCGTGCTCGACGGTGTCATCGGCAGGAGCTTCGGCCTCCGATACCTCGTCTGCGTCCTCATAGTGAGCTGCTGGGTGGAGCAGATCGGAGGGGCCGGTATAGGAGCTGTCGAACTCATAGGCGTCTTCGGCCACAGGAGTGTCCTGCTCGACCTCATCCGTCTCAGCCTCCGCAGCGGACTCCTCGGAGACGGACTCCGCGGCGGCAGGATCCTCTGCTGCTACGGTGTCGACGCTTAGCGCCTGCTCGTCCTCGTCGTTGGCGGTCGGCTCCGCAGCGGAAGTCTCCTCGTCGGAGGTGTCCTCATCCGCCGCTGCATCCGCCTGGGTGTTGCGTGCTGGCTCCAGCTCTCGCACCACGTCGCCATCGACTTCATCCACCACAGGCTCTGCGGCCACGGTGGTGCGACGAGGAGAGTCATCAATCAGGATGTCTTCGGGATCAATTTCCTCTGCCTCCACAGCGGGCTGCGGGGTTTCGGGACGGATATCGCGACGCGACCAGCGGGGCCGGGTGGCGCGAGGCAGCTCGCCGGAGCCCCCCTCGTAGACCACGCGGGTTTCATCGAAGGCCTTGTTGGTGCGACGGATCGGCTTTTGACCTCGGAGTGCAAGAGGTGCAAGAACGAAAAGCCACACCACCACCATGACGGCGATCGCGACTGTACCTGACACTGTTTGAGGACCTTCCTAGCTGAGAATAAGCGTGGGAATCATCGGTGCACCACACAACGATGCGCGTGCACACGCGGCGCACACGGACATCACCGATGCGCGGAGAGGCGATCCCACTCTTGTCGGTACTTAACACTAGTTGTGAATGCTATTGGGGCTGAGACAGCCACGCCGAGTCAGCCCATTATTTATTCCGTCGCTGCGCTGTTTAGAGCACCCGGTGGAGGCGTCGTAGACGCTCTATCGCCGGCACCGCATAGTCGTTGCGCAGGATCGCCACGAGGCAGTGGTCCTGCCAACGACCGTTGATATGCAATGCCTCGCGCAGATATCCTTCCTCGCTAAAACCACAATGCTCGAGCACGGCAGCGGAGGCGGGATTGTGGGGAAGATAGGTGGCGGTCACCCTATTCAGCTGCAGGTGGCCGAAGGCGTAGTCCACTCCGAGGGCACAGGCCACGGTGGCGATTCCTCGGCCGGTGTAGTCGCTATCCACCCAATAGCCAATCCAGCACTCGCTCAGCGCACCCCGTTGAATATTGCCGAGAGTCACCTGCCCCACGAAGCGTCCATCGAGCTCGATCACCATGGGCACGATTTCGCCGTTCATGCCGGCCTCTTCCAATACGCGGAAGGTGTCCTTCCACGCGCGGGCGGAATGCGCCTGCTCCCATGTGCCCTCAACCGTTGGCTCGACCGGCTCAAGAAACTCGCGGTCCTTGATGCGCAAAGCACGCCAGCGTGGACCATCGCTATAGGTCACGGGGCGAAGCCGCAGCTCCTCGCCTCCAGGTAGGCGCACAGCGATGGTCGGCCGCGGCTCACAGCCAGTGGGCGCCACGTGCGCCCGCACGCTATGTCGAACGCGCGTGAACAAACCGAACATAGAGATCGTGTGGTCGTTGAGATCGAATACTGAGCCGCCGTGGAGTAATGATGCGTCTGTCCTAGCGGCCTTGGGCGAGGAAGATCACGTCCACAATATCCCCGGGGCGGATCTCGGTGACGTCTTCCGGAATACGAATAATGGCGTTCGCTTCGCTCAATCCGGCCAGCAGGTGCGCTGGGGCACCACCGGCGCCGGCGAGGCCTTCGACGAGATAGTCCTGGGTCTGGGCATCGCGCATCAGCCGCGCCCGCACAAAGCCGCGGCGGCCCGGGCGGGAATCCACGTGGTTGAGGGCTCGCGCCCGCACGAAACGACGCTGCGTACTGGTTTTGCCGAGGCTGCGGCGAATCCACGGACGGATGAAGGTCTCGAAAATCACCAGCGAGCTCACCGGGTTCGAGGGGGTCAAAAATACCGGCGTGCGCTCCTCGCCGAGCACACCAAAGCCCTGCACGGAACCTGGGTGCATGGCCACGCGGGTGGTGTCGATATCGCCGAGCTCTCGCAGTACGTCCTGGATAGTGCGGGAACTGGCACCACCGACAGCACCAGAGATCACAATCAGCTCCGAGCGCAGCGTTTGACCTTCAATAATCTCCCGCAAGCGGCGTGGTTCACCCGCGGCGATACCCACGCGATGCACCTCGGCGCCCGCTTCCTTTACTGCGGCGGCGAGGGCATAGGAGTTGATGTCATAGACCTGCCCGAGTCCTGGTTCGCGATCGATATCAACGAGCTCCGCGCCAACGGAGATCACCGATACCCGCGGCCGCGGGTAGACCAGCACCTTGGAGCGTCCCACCGCCGCCAACAAACCGATCTGAGCGGGCGCGAGAGTCACCCCAGGGGCGACGGCCACGTCTCCGGGCTGGATGTCTTGGCCCACGCCGCGCACAAATTCGCCCGAGCGTACTGGGCGGGTGGCCACCACGCGCTTCGATCCACGATCGGACCACTCCAACGGGAGCACGGCGTCGGCAAGCGTAGGCAGGGGTGCGCCAGTGTGCACGCGCACTGCTTGTTTGGGCTGGAGGCGCAGCGGACGCTGGGAACCGGCGGGGACCTCGCCCACCACGGGCATGGATGTTTCCGCCACGGGCTCAGGCGCGAGCTCCGGCACGTCCTCGCCGCCGCGTGCGGGGCGTCGGGAGAGCCCGCGCTCGCCGCCGACGTCCACGGCCCGCACCGCATAGCCATCGATAGCGGCCTGTGGGAAGCCCGGCAGCGGCTTGGTGGCCTTGATTTCTTCGGCGCACATCATGCCGAGGGCTTCCGCGATAGCGATCCGCACCGGTTCCGGGGTGGCCGCAAGCGTGGTTATTAGCTCGAGCTGTTTCTCAACCGATCTCACAAGCTCACTAACTCCTTCGGTATCGCGTGTACGGCCAGCGCGGCAGAGCTTATCCGCCCCGTGCTGTGTAAAGAATTATTCTAGCCGCGTCGTTTCTTAGATTCCCGCTCCGCAAGCATCTCTTTAATGGCGCGCTTGAGACCGGGACCGTACTCGGGGTGGTCGAGGCCAAAATCCACGCAGGCCCGGATAAATCCGCCTGGGTTACCCAGATCATGGCGCTTGCCTTCGTGAATCACGATGTGCACGGGGTGGCCTTGCTCAATGAGCAGCTCGATGGCATCGGTGAGCTGCAGCTCCCCGCCCTTTCCCGGGGGAATACGGCGCAGCGCATCAAAAATCGAGCGATCCAGCAAATAGCGGCCGGTCGCCACAAAGTTCGACGGCGCTTCATCGGCATCGGGCTTTTCCACCATGCCCACTACCTTGCGCACGCTGCCCTCGCCGCACTCCTCGACGTCGAAGACGCCATAATTCGACACTTCATCGTGCGGCACCTCGAACGCGCACAGAACCGAGCCGCCCCTCTCCGCGCGGACCTGAGCCATGTCCGCCATGACGCCCATGGGCATCACGATATCGTCGGGCAGCATCACGGCCACCACATCTTCGTCATCATCGAGTACCGACTCCGCCAAGCCCACTGCATGACCCAAGCCCAAGGGTTGATCCTGTTCCACAGGCACGGCGTCGATCAGGTTTTCCGCACGCTCCACCTTGCGCAGTTGATCCATTTTGCCGCGTTCGCGCAGCGTGTCCACCAGTTCGGGATAGGGCTCGAAATGCGCGAGCACATCGGATTTTTGTGGCGCAGTGATGATAGCCAATCGAGAAGCGCCCAGCTGGGAGGCCTCTTCAGCGATTAACTCGATACCGGGGGTGTCCACTACCGGCAGGAGTTCCTTGGGGACGCGTTTGGTTGCGGGCAGGAAGCGGGTGCCTAAACCCGCAGCCGGCACAACCACAGTCTTAACAGAGTGTTCGTGATTCTCGATTGGCACGGTCATAACTGTTAAGACTACCTACCCCTATCCTCACTTCCATGCTTTGACTCTCCCCTTAATTCTCCGCGTGCCTATGCTGGGGCTATGAGCGCAGAGTCCTCCCCCGCCGAGCATGCCCCAGAGAAAGCCCGTCTCCGTCGTGAGATAATCACTCGACGCCGCGCACTGAGCACCGCCGCGCGCGAGGCGGCCAATGAAGCCCTGTGCACTCATGTGTCCAATCTCATGATGTCCATCGGTGCCCGGCGCGCCGCCGCCTATGTGCCGCTGGCTACTGAGCCGGGTGGCGACGCGCTTGTTCCGGTTCTCGCATCCTGCCTCGAGCAGCTCTATCTGCCCATTTCCGAGCCGGAGGGGCAGTTGAGCTGGGCGGAGTTTCGCGGCTTCGAGCACACCCGCACCGGCCCCTATTCCATCCCGGAGCCCACCGGCCCGCGCCACCCGAGCAGTATATTGAGCGAGCTCGACGTGATGATTGTGCCGGCTTTGGCGGCTACTCCGCAGGGGTGTCGTTTGGGCAAAGGGGGCGGCTACTACGATCGCGCGCTGGCCTCCCGCGCGGCGCTTCGCCCCCTCGCCGCTGTGTTGCTTTTCGACGATAACCTGCTGCCGCAGCTGCCTACCGAGGATCACGACGCGCCTGTGGACATCATCATCACTCCCTCGGCGATCCGCAGCGTGGAATAGCACGCGGCTAGCTCACCCACGGCGAGAATGGGGAACCTGCTCCTAGCGCTGCTGCGTCTATTGCAGATATGAGCTCCTCTCTTGATTCTCGATTGCGTTCTTTTACTCAAGCTCTCCTCACCCCGAGCTATCATCGCGCCCGCCTGCTGCGCTGGTGTATCGCCGGGCTGTGCCTCGTGGTGGCCGCCGTGTCTGCGCTGGCGCCACTGCGTAGTAGCGATCCCGCCGCGGTGGTGCTCAGCCGCGATGTGGCCGCCGGTGAGGAGATCGCGGATGCCGATCTCATAGTGATCTCCGTTCCCGACCGGCTGCGCCCGGAGGGCGCCTATGCTGCGGTGGAGGAGGTCAGCGGCCAAGTGGCGGCCTCGGCGCTCCGTGCGGGAGAGATCCTGCACCCGGCGCGGGTGCTCGGCCCCGAGCTCACAGCGCAGCTCGCCACGGGATCCCCGGGTATTCCCGATGCCACGATGGTGCCGATCACCGTGGCTGATCCCGCCGTGGCCGGTTTGCTCCAGCACGGCGATAGCATCAGCATTCTCACCTGGGCCGATAACCGCGAGGAGACGGTCACCATCGCCGAGCACGCGCGGGTGGCATTGACCCACCACCCAGCGGATACGGACGCGCAGCCAGGCACCATCCTGGTGGTGCTGTCCCAACCGGAGGCGCATGCGGTGGCCGCCGCGGCGCTGCACGGCCCTCTCACCGTCGTGATCACCGGAGCCCGCGCCGGCAGCAGTGTGAACACGAGTGCAGACGCGGCCGATGCAGATGCACAGCACCTGGCGCCGCCACCTGCCCCCGCAGCGGATAACGCACCGCATAGCGGCTGATTGAGCAGCTGGGCTAAGATACTGCCTCGACTTTAAGGCGAGGCCTGAGCCCCTCCGAGTGTGCTGCACTCGGCGAGCTAAGACCACTCGCTAAGGGTCCTGTGTGTCGAGGCGACACTGCCGGTGGCAGGCGCTGGCTGACACCTGAGCTCGTGCCCACCCTCTCTCTTCATTTTTAAGGACGTTTTCCATGCTCAAGGGTTTCCGCGACTTCATCTTGCGGGGCAATGTGATCGATCTGGCTGTGGCGGTGGTGATTGGCTCCGCGTTCACCGCCTTGGTTACTGCCTTCTCCGATAACATCATCGAACCTGTGTTAGCGCTGTTTGGCTCCACCGATGTCAAGGGTCTGGCTTTCCAGCTCGATCACAATAAGCCCAGCACCGTCGTGAATGTGGGCAAGCTCATCACCGCGGCACTGAACTTCCTGATTATGGCGGGCGTGGTCTACTTCCTCTTCGTTGCCCCGATGAATGAGTTCCGCGCCCTGCAGGCCGCCCGCAAGGGAGTCAAAGACGATGAGGAAGCGCCTGCTTCTGTAGAAGAGGAGCTGCTCGGCGAGATCCGCGATCTGCTCAAGGCCCAGGTCGCAGCCTCTACCACCTCCCCCAGCGCGGCTGGCACCGAGGCTGACTCCGGGGCCGAGGCTGACTCCGGGGCCGCCAGCACGAGCACCGCTGGGCCGGACAGCTCGTCTGAGGAGAAGCCCTCACACTCTTAAGAGCTGCGCCTACGCGCGGACGTTCTTCCAGCACAACGCCGCCCCAGCCTGGCACCCTCATGGTGTTAGGCTGCGGCGGCGATTATTCTGCGCTTAGGCGCTAGTCCCCGTGATGCGGCGGGCGGTTCTGCGTCCAGAACTCGGCGCTGAGCCGCCCATCTGCGTCTATGGGCGCTCGTTCTTCCACCACGCCGTCGCTATCGACATCGACGGTGCGATCGCGATCTCCGCGTGTATTTTCGGCTCCGGTGATGCGGCGATAGAAGTCAATCGAGTCCACGCTGCGATCAATATTCTCCGCATCGGAGAGACGACGGGCGCGGCGGCGCGGCCGCGATTTTCTCGACGGTGGTTGTGCCACTAGTCTTCTACACTCCAATTCTGCAGCTGCTCGATCACGTGATCCACCAGCGGCAAGAGCGTGGCCATGCCATCGCGAATCGCCGCCCGCGAGGGGGCGATATTAACCACCACGGTGGAACCAGACACCCCAGCCACGCCGCGGGAGACGCACGCATCCACGGCACCGCAGGCCAGCCCGGAGGAGCGTAGCGCCTGGGTGACGCCGTTGAGTTTCAGATCCAGCACCGCCTCGGTGGCTTCTGGGGCCTTATCGCGCGGGCCCACCCCAGTACCGCCGATGGTGATCACCAGATCGGCGCCACCGACCACGGCGGTTTCAATGGCGGTACGGATTGCGGATTCATCCGAACGCACCGACACGACCGCGTCGACCGCATAGTTGCCCTCTTCGAGCAGCTCGGTCACGAGGCGGTCGGTGTCTTTGCCGCTGGCGATGACGTGATCGGTCACCAACACCACGAGGGCGTGATGCACGGTGCGCCGGCCAGCGACTTCTTCCCGTTCGGAGGCCTGCAGAAATTCTGCCGATGGTTCCTCGATGTCGGCGAGGCGTTGCGCAGCTCGATCAGCTGCGGAGTTGAAGTTATCGTCAACCATGTCGACCTTTTCTGATCGGGGAATCTACGAGTGCTGGCTATCAATCTACTCGTTCGGCAGCGTAACCTCGACCATTCGCGGATTCTCGCCATTGTCATCGACAATTTCCAGCTTGACCGTCGCCCCGAATTCTTGGGAGCGCACCGCTGTGATCAGCGCGTCTGCACTGTCGATGGCGCGATCATCGACCCGCGAAATAATATCTCCGGGCTTCACTCCAGCGGCCTCGGCGGGGCTACCCGGCTCCACCTCGGCCACCACGGCGCCATAGGGCGAGGGGCTGCGCGATACCCGCGCCCCGATAATCGGCTGCTTCACCTTGCCGGTCTCCACCAACTGGTTGGCCAGCCGGCGCGTCTGGTTGGAAGGAATAGCGAAGCCGACGCCAATGGAACCGGCGCTTCTGCCGCCCCCAGTGGAGGTGGTGGCAATCACCGAGTTCATTCCCACGAGGTTGCCCTGCATGTCCACCAGCGGGCCACCGGAGTTGCCGGGGTTGATCGCTGCGTCCGTTTGGATGGCGTCGATAAGCGAGGACTCGCCGGCGCGATTGCCTGCGGCCCGGATTGGGCGGTTCAGGGCGGAGACAATACCGCTGGTCACCGTGGCCTCGAGCCCGAGGGGCGAGCCGACGGCCACCACCTGCTGGCCTACCTTGAGATCATCGGAGTTACCGAAGGTCATCACGGTGAGATTGCGGGCGTTGCGCAGCTTAATCACGGCCACATCGGTATCGGAATCACCGGCGATGAAATCGGCTTGATAGTGCTGGCCATCGTGCATCGTCACGACGATCGGGGAATTCTCGCTGCCGGCCACCACGTGGTTATTGGTCAGGATGAGCCCGTCTTCGGAGATCACCGAGCCCGAGCCTTCCGCGGTTTGGGTGGTAATCGACACCACGGCCGGCAGCACCCGGCTGGCGACGTCTTCCACGCTGCCCTCCGCTGCAGCGCCGGTGCGCTCCACGGGCTGTTCGGCGAGCGCATTGACCCGATCCGAGCGCGGCGAGCTGCCCGTACCGGAATTAGCCACCACCAGGCCGGTGATGCTGCCGGCAGCGACAGCGCCCACAAGCATCATGGCCATCGCCGTGACAAAGCCGACCTGGCGCTTCGGTTTCTGCTGCGGCGCGGCGGGATCGCTATAGTCGCCCTCCGGCGCCGCGTTGGGGCCGGGCTGTTGGGCGCCCGGCTGTGGCTGCGAGTTCTGCGGTTGCGGGTTCTGCGGCCCAGCCCACGGGGTGCCGGCCGCGTGCTGCGCCGGCTGTCCAGGCTGCGCGGGTTGTGCCGGCTGTGCAGGCTGCGCGGGCGCGCCCTGCTGCGGCGCCGGCTGATCGGTCGGCCCGAATTGCTGGGTAGGTTGGTCCTGCCAGCGGCCATAGGGGTTGGTGCTCGGGGACTGCCAGCCGGACTCGGCGCCGTGAGCCTGCGCGGACTCGGTGGATTCTGATCCGTTCTGCTGGCCCCACGAGGGAGACTCGGAGGGGCGGGGCGTGGTGTTATCTTCGTTCATAAATCCTTATTATTCACCTTGATTGTGGGGAATGACTGGCGAAGAATATCGCGCTTACTGACAGTTGTCTGTCAGTTTCCTTGGAAGCCCGCTGTCTAGTTTTCTCGGTTACGTTCCCACAGCGCGCCGAAGATTTCTTCGCGCGAGCCCTGCTGCGGAAATTCCTTTATGGGGCTTTCGCGCTTATCGACGTCGCCCTCCGCCGGCTCCATCTCTTCGTCTTGGGCCTCCGGATTGCTGGGTTCACCCGGCAGCTGCACGCGCATCAGCGCGCCGCCGCTTTCGGATTCCTCGGCGACGATCGTGCCGGCATGGCGTTCGATCACCTGCTTGACGATAGCCAGCCCCAGCCCGGAGCCGGGCATGGAGCGCGATTGCACCGAGCGGTAGAAACGCTGGAACACCTTCTCGCGATCTTCCACCGGAATACCCGGCCCGGAGTCCGCGAAGGTAAGCTCCACCAGATCCTCCCGCACCGGATTCATGGCGATGCGCACCACCCCATCGGAGGGCGACCACTTGGCCGCATTATCCATCAGGTTCAAGGTGGCGCGCCCCAGCGCGAAGGGATCACCGTAGAGGAACCAGTCGGTGGTCTCCATCTCAAATGCCACATCGGGGCGGCGTCGCTCCACGCGGGACAGCGACTCCTCCATGACCTCGGCGAGGTCGACCAGCTCCACTACCTGTTGGGGGCCATCTTCGCGGGCCAAATCCACGAGATCACCAATGAGGGTGGACATCTCCTCGATCTGGGCGACCACATCACGCTCCAGATCATTGCGGTCCTCCTCGCTGATCGCCGCCCCATTGCTGCGGGTGACCATCATCAACAGCTCGATATTGGTGCGCAGCGAAGTCAAGGGGGTTTTCAGCTCATGCCCGGCATCGGCCACCAGCTCCGCCTGGCGGATACGGGAGGCCTGCAGGGCCGCCAGCATGTCATTGAAGGAGCGGGTAAGCTGCGCCAGCTCGTCATCGCCGACCACGGGGATCGGGCGGAGATCATCCGTACGGGCCACATAGTCCACGGCCTGCTGGAGCCGGCCCACCGGGCGTAGACCGGTGCGGGCAATCACCATGCCGGTGGCAATGGCGATGAGCACGCCTACCCCACCAATGGTGAGCAGCATCAGCCCCAGGCTGGTGATAATGCGGTGGGTGTTTTCGAGGTCTTGGGCCAGAATCACCGTGGCGCCATAGTCATTGCGCACCGCCACCACACGCTCATCGCCGTTATTGCGGCGGCTCAGCTGCTGGGCGCCATTAATCACCCGGATTTCGTCGAAAAGCTGAATCTGATCGCCTACCCCAGAATGCGAGCCGGGCGGGAAATACGCCACGCGCATGGAGGGGTTGTAGTTTTTAAAGCGCAGAATCTCGGCTTCGGGGTTGTAGATAAACACCGGATCGAGGCTCTTCGATAGCAGGGTTTCCGCTTTGCTCTCGAGCTCGCGGTCGACCGAGTTCGTCATCGCGGTCGAGACCGTCCAGTAGGCGGCGATGGTCATGATTCCTACGGCGACGGCCACCATAAAGGCCGCGACCATAGACAAACGCCACCGCAGCGGGGAACGATTCCACCCGCCGAGGCGCCTATCCATTTCAGCATCGGTGCCCGAGTCGGCGATATCACCGTCCTCGGGCACTGATGTAGACTGCCGCAAAATCACGGTGCAGTCTCACGCAGCACGTAGCCGACACCCCTCACCGTGTGAATCAGGCGCGGCTCGCCATCGGCCTCGGTCTTGCGGCGCAGATAGCCGATGTAGACCTCGAGTGCATTGCCGGAGGTGGGGAAATCATAGCCCCATACTTCCTCGAAGATCGCGGAACGGCTGAGCACATGCGTCGCCCTCGAGAGCAGCAGCTCGAGCAGCGCGAACTCGGTGCGAGTGAGGCTGATCTGACGCTGGCCACGGAACACATCCCGGGTTTCGGGGTTCAGGCGCAGGTCGGAATAGACCAAATCGGCGGTGGTTTCTGGGCCGATGGCCTCGGCGGCGGCGCGGCGCAGCAAGGAACGCACCCGAGCCAGCAGTTCCTCGAGCGCAAAAGGCTTGGGCAGGTAGTCATCGGCACCCGCATCCAGACCGGCCACGCGGTCCGAGACACCATCGCGTGCGGTGAGCACCAGAATGGGACGATCATCGCCGCGGCTGCGCAAGGTGCGGCACACCTCGAGGCCATCGACGCGCGGCATCATCACGTCCAAGATCAGCAGATCGGGCTGCTCCTGTTCGGTGAGGTCCAGAGCGTCTTGGCCATCCTCGCCCATGACTACCTCATAGCCATTGAACGTCAGGGAGCGGCGCAGCGACTCGCGTACCGCTTGTTCGTCATCAACTACCAGAATTTTCATGAACTCTATTGTGCCCTATGTATCGCCAAACATACCTACGATGACGCCGATTTTAGACTCTTTACAGAAAGCTTTTTAGCGGCTGACAGCGAACCCACAGCTTTAGTGTGACCTGCCTCGCCGCTGCCCGCGCACACTGCCCCACCCCTCCCCCACAACGCGGTGCAGTGCCGTGGTCGGGGTGGCACATAAACAAAACCCACCGCCGTGGCAGGCGATGGGTTCTGTGCTTATCTCAGCTGGGCGCCTAGCGCCGCAGCGGACATAGTTATCAGGTGTTTTTCGCGCTTAGAACTGCTCGAGGTCCACCAGGCCGAGCTTGGCGGCCTTCACCAGACGCTTCGGAATGCGGTAGGTCTGGCCGTCGATCTTGACTTCCTGGAGTGCCACGTTGTTGGCCTTCCACTGAGAGCGACGGGAACGAGTGTTGGCACGCGACATACGACGCTTTGGTACTGCCATGATGTATTCCCTCCTTTAGGCCTTCTTGTTGCGGCGAACTCGGTTGCCGTAACGACGTTGGAACTTCTCGACTCGACCAGCGGTGTCCATGACACGCTGAGCGCCGGTCCAGAACGGGTGAGACTCGCTGGTGACGTCAACGACGATAAGCGGGTACTCGTTGCCGTCCTCCCACTCGACGGTGCGAGAGCTACCGGCGGTGGAGCGGGTCAGGAACTTGTGGCCCGTACCAGCATCCTGGAAAACTACCCAGTGGTAGTCAGGGTGGATGTCCTTCTTCATAAACTTCGATTCCCTCAGGGTTGAACTTCAGGTCGGTCGCGCGCATCACGCCGGCATAGTCCTTGAAATATATAAGTGACCAGCCACGGCGCACGTCGTGCCTGAGTTGGGTTTCTTTAGGTGTGCAGTTCTGCGCGGCAGCCACGGCCACCGAATAGATGGCTATGTGCTACTGAGCGCGGTTCGCTCATCGCCACCACCCATGCCTCGCGCGCAGCGGACATAGGCGTGCACGATGGCACTCGAAACATCCTACACACCGGCATTGTTCCTGCAAAACTCCCCCGACCTCGCACGAGTTCCACGTCCCGGCTCTGCCGCGGGGTTGCGGCGGCGAGGGGATGGCGTCGATAAGCCACGCACAGGGCTCTAGATATATAGAGCCTCCTGCGTAATGACATGTAATCCGCGCGCCACATCTACCCCACGCACCCCAGCAGTGGCCGGCGCAATAGCAAATGAGCAAGCGATTAGGGATTTCACGCGAAAACATGTATTGTTATCGCTTGCTGTTGTCGAAGTATTCGTTTACGCCCCGTCGACGTGGCTGTGAGCCGCGCCCCGATGCCTTTTTTATTTTTAAGGCCTTGTGCGAGCAGCGGCTCCAGAAGAGTCAGACGTGGGCGGCTAGGAGAAGGAAACCCATGTCGGCTATTTGCCAGGTAACGGGACGCAAGCCGAGTTTCGGCAAGTCCGTCTCGCACTCGCACCGACGCACTAACCGCCGTTGGAGCCCCAACGTGCAGCGTCGTCGTTTCTACGCCCCTTCTTTGGGTCGTACCGTAACTCTGAATGTGTCCACCAAGGGCCTGAAGATCATCGACCGCGATGGCATCGACGCCGTTGTTACTCGACTCATCGCACGTGGGGAGAAGATCTAACTTATGGCACGTAATGACATCCGCCCGATCATCAAGCTGAAGTCCACCGAGGGCACCGGCTACACCTATGTGACTCGGAAGAACAAGCGCAATAACCCCGATCGCATCACGCTGAAGAAGTATGATCCGATCGCCCGCAAGCACGTCGAATTCCGCGAGGAGCGATAATCTATGGCTAAGAAGTCTAAGATCGCCAAGAACGAGCAGCGCAAGGAAATCGTCGCCCGCTTTGCGGAGCGTCGCGCTGAGCTCAAGGCCATCATCAAGAACCCGAACACCTCTGACGAGGACCGTTTGGATGCGCAGTACGAGCTGAACCGTCAGCCCCGCGACGCCTCCCCGGTCCGCGTGCGTAACCGCGACGCCCACGATGGTCGTCCCCGCGGCTACCTCCGCAAGTTCGGCCTGTCCCGTGTCCGCGTTCGCGGCATGGCTCACCGTGGTGAGCTTCCGGGCGTCCGTAAGTCCAGCTGGTAATTAGGGAGTTTCAATGAAGCGTAATTTTAAGAAGGCGCGGATGGAACAGTCCCGCCGCCCCAAGAAGAACCCTCTGAAGGCTCTGGGTATCGAGAAGGTTGACTACAAGGAAGTCAACACTCTTCGTACCTTCATCTCTGACCGCGGCAAGATCCGTTCCCGCCGCGTCACCGGGCTCACCCCGCAGCAGCAGCGCCAGGTCGCTACCGCTGTGAAGAACGCCCGCGAGATGGCCCTCCTGCCGTTCACCAGCCGCTAAGCCGACTGGGACGCACTCTAATCGCTTACGCGATGACAGCGCACTGTTGCCGCTGGCATTCGTGACACGGCAAGAGTTTTCAGCAGTACAAGGCGCATATCTCCCACATTTCGGGAGCTATGCGCCTTTTGCTTATCTCCAGGCTTGGTAGTCTTTTGCTAACCGTCCACCTCGCACAAGAAAGCCCACCTGTGCCCACTTCACTGCATCCCTCCCTCCGCCAACTACTCGAGCAAGCGCCCCAGTGCCACAGCCTCGCCATGGCTCGTGACATCCTCGAGGAATCCCATATTCTGCTGCGCAACGCCATCTCCCACGAGGACAAGGTAGATGCGTGGTCGCTCACCCGGTGGTTCTCCGATGTGGTGCAGGCCGTGCTGCACTCCCCCGCGGTGTCGCAGCTCTGCGGGGGCGCCACCATCGTGGTCACCGGCGCCTTCGGCCGCGGCCATGGCCTGCCCACCTCGGGTGTGCAGTGGCTCAGCGTGCTCCGCGAGGGGCAGAGCAGTGACGACGCCGCCCTCGCCCACTTCTGCGAATCGGCCGGTCTGACCGTGCACGCCACCCCCGATAGCTTCACCCCCGCGGATAAGCAGGAATGGATCCGCCGGATCCACGCATCGGTCGAGCGCGGCGATGGCGAAGCCATGGGGCTTTTCGCGGATGCCGGTACCTGGGTGGCCGCCGAACTCGCGGCCGCGGTGGCCAGCGATGCCGAGCTGAGCACCCCGCTGCTCAGCCACGCCGCGAAGGTGCGCCCACCGGCGATCGAAGTCATCGACGGGCTACCGAAGCGCGACCGCGTCGTGGATATGCACGCTGAACTGGTGGTACCGCTGGCCAAGCTGGCCCGGTGGGCGTCGATGCGCGCCGGCAGCACCGTGACGGAAACGGATCGCCGCATCGCCGCCGCAGAGGTGGCGGGCGTGCTCAGCCATCACGAAGCCGCCTATGCTCGGGAGGCATGGACGGCGGCGATCACCCTCCAGCTGCACCGCTGGGCGGACCGCGCTGGCGGACACGTCATGCGCTGGGATCTGCTCCCGCAGCTGGATCGTTCCGCCTTTGGCGCAGCGTCCCGACTACTATCGGATGTCTTTGCGGCCGTTGAGGCTCGCTATAATCAGGCGCACAGCGTCGAGGAGGGAAAATAATGGCCGGAGCAGTAGGACGTCCCCGCAAAAATAGCGATCGTCGGCGCGGCAACAATGCCCGAGAGGAAATCCTCGACGCCGCCGCCGAGTTGTTCACCACTAAAGGTTTTTCCACCACCTCCACCCACGAGATCGCGGACGCGGTGGGCATGCGCCAGGCGAGCCTGTACTACCACTTTCCTTCTAAGTCGGATATCTTTCTCACCCTGCTGAAGTCCACGGTGGAACCGTCGATGGTGGTGGCCGCGGAGCTTGGCGCCTCGGATATCACTCCCGAGATGCGCCTGTGGGCCCAGGTGGCCGCCGAGACACGGCATTTGCTGTCCACACGGTGGAATGTGGGCAAGCTCTATCAGCTGCCGATGGCCGCCTCGGAAGAGTTCACGGAGTTCCACCGCCAGCGCGGGGATCTCTCCCAAATCTTCCGGGACCTCGCCGCGGAGATCGTCGGCCCCGATGATCCTCGCACCTTCCTGCCCCGGCATATCGCCCAGTCGGTGGTGGATATGCGCCCCAATGATGGCACCATCCCCTTCCCGCTGGCGATCGATAGCCTGCCCGAGCCAACGGTGATTCTGGCCGATGCCGCCCTGGCCGTGCTCAACGCCGAGCTGCCAGAGCGCCGCGAAGAAACGGCCCTGGAGCTCATCACCAAGGTGCAGACCAGCTAGTCCGCGCTCTCCGTGGCCTCGCCGCTGCGCTCGAGCAACCGATGCGCCAGGGTAATCAGCGGGGTATCCACCATTTCCCCATCGAGGGAGAACGCGCCTGGGTGCCGGCGGCTTTCCGCCGCGATGCGCCGGGCCCAGTCCAGCTGTGCCGCACTCGGGTGAAAGGCGCGACGCACCGTGTCCACCTGGCTGGGGTGGATACAGGGATAGGCGGCAAAGCCCATGCGCGCCGAGTCGAGCGCCTCGGTGTAGAGCCCCTCGAGATCCGTGAAGTCTTGATACACCGCGTCGATGGCGAACTTGCCCGCCGCGGCGGCGTGAATAAGGGTATGGGAGCGCAGATAGTCCAGCGGCGCCCGATAGCGGCCCGGAAAGGGCTCATCGTCTTGCTGGCGCGAGCTCGCCCCGCCGAGGCCGATGGTGAAATCATCGGCGCCCCAATACAGGCCCACCACCCGCTCATCGCGGGCGATCTCGGCGGTATGCAGCAGCGCCTCGGGCAGCTCAATGATCGGCACAATATCGAGTCCGTCGAGCAGCGGGGAATCCGGCAGCGGGCCGGTGACCTTTGGGATGATCACCGAACGATAGGGCGTCTCTGCGACGCAGCGAAGATCATCCTCGTGGTGCTCATTCTGCGGGCCTACCACCCGCACGAAGGTGCGTGCTGGGTCGAGATCGGACTCGCGAATGGTGGCGTAGGCACTCGCCCGATCCACCGTCCCAGCACCATCTTCTAGATCGAGGATCACCATATCCGCCCGCGCGGCGGCCTTGGGGATGATCTCTGGGCGATTAACGGGGGCGAAGAGCAAAGCGGGCCCTGCGAGATGGAAAGTGCTCATGCCAGATCAGTCTAGCTGTCACCGTCCTCCTCGCAGGGCCCGCTGCGCGTAGCCGCACCGCTTCTGCGGGCATAGCCGCTCGCGGCGCCGGGTTTAGTGCCCGGGTTTAGTGAGCGAAGTGGCGGGCGCCGGTGAAGTACATCGTCACGCCGGCCTTGGTGGCGGCCTCGATCACTTCATCATCGCGGATGGAGCCGCCGGGCTGCACCACGGCACGAACTCCAGCCTCAGAGAGCACCTCGAAGCCATCGGCGAAGGGGAAGAAGGCATCGGAGGCGGCCACCGCACCGCGGGCGCGCTCCTGCTCCCCTGCCAGGGTATTGGCGCGCTCGACCGCGAGCTTGGCGGCGTCCACGCGGTTGACCTGCCCCATGCCCACACCCACGGTGGCGCCATCGTGGGCGAGCAGGATGGCATTGGACTTGGTGGCGCGCACCGAGCGCCATGCGAACTCGAGATCGGCCAGGGTGTCCTCGTCCACGGCCTCACCGGCGGCGAGGGTCCAGCCGGCCGCGGTATCGCCCTCGGCCTGGAGGCGATCGCGCTGCTGCACGAGCAGACCACCGGAGATTTCACGGGTCTCATACTGCTGCTGCTCGGGGGCGGGGCAGAGCAGGATACGAATATTCTTCTTCTGCTGCAGGATCTCTACCGCACCGTCCTCATAGCCGGGGGCGATAATCGCCTCGGTGAAGATCCCGGAGACAGTTTCTGCCATCTCCTTAGACACGGCACGGTTGGCGGCAATGATGCCGCCGAAGGCAGACATCGGATCGCAGGCGTGGGCGCGGCGGTGGGCCTCCGCAATGGACTCCTCCGATACCGCGATACCGCAGGGGTTGGCGTGCTTGATGATCGCCACACAGGGACGCTCGTGGTCCCAGGCGGCGCGCCAGGCTGCGTCGCCATCGGTGTAGTTGTTGTAGCTCATCTGCTTGCCGTGCAGCTGGGTGGCGCGCGCCAGTCCCTCATGCTCGGCGTCGTTGAGATACAGGGCCGCGCTCTGGTGCGGGTTCTCGCCATAGCGCAGGGTTTCCTGCAGGCTATAGCTGGCGCCGCGCCATGCGGGGAAGGTGTTGTCGGCATCGTCCTGCTGGTGCAGCTGCTCGCCCATCCAGGTGGCCACGGCCACGTCATAGGCGGCGGTGTGCCGGAACGCCTCGGCGGCGAGCTCGGTGCGCTCGGCCCGGCTAAAGCCGCCGCTGGAGAGCGCCTGGGAGATGGCGTCGTAATGCGCAGGCGAGGTGACCACGGCCACCGAGGGGTGGTTCTTCGCGGCGGCACGCACCATGGAGGGACCGCCGATGTCGATCTGCTCCACGCAGGCGTCGAAGTCGGCGCCGGAGGCCACGGTTTCGCGGAAGGGGTAGAGATTCACCACCACCAGCTGGAAGGCCTCCACGCCCAGCTCCTCGAGCTGGGAGAGGTGATCGTCCTTGCGGGTGTCGGCGAGGATGCCTGCGTGCACCTTCGGGTGCAGCGTCTTAACCCGCCCCTCAAGACACTCGGGGAAGCCGGTAATGGCCTCCACGGGGGTCACGGGAACCCCGGCCTCCTCAATGCGGGCAGCGGTGGAGCCGGTGGAGACAATATCCACGCCGGCCTCGTGCAGATCACGCGCGAGAGACTCCAACCCAGTCTTGTCATACACGCTGATCAATGCGCGCTTAATAGTCTTGCGATCCTCGCTCATATGAGCTTGTTCCTAACCTTTCGCAGTATGTCTTTCGCCAACAATGGTCTCTGGTGCGCAGCGCCTGCCGTAGCGGCGCAGGCTAGCTGCGGGACAGAGTGTGCAGCACATCAACGATGGCCTGCCGCTCTACTACTTTGATGCGCTCATGCAGGCTGGCTTCGGTGTCATCGGCGTGCACCGCAACGGGGCGTTGCTCGATGATCTCGCCGGTGTCCACGCCCTCGTCAACGTAATGAACCGTCGATCCGGTGACTTTCACCCCGTAGTTCAGCGCATCCCGCACCGCGTGCGCGCCCGGGAATGCGGGCAGCAGCGCCGGGTGAGTATTAATGACCCGCCGCGGGAAACGCTCGAGAAACTCGGGGCTGAGGATGCGCATAAAGCCCGCTGAAACAACAAAATCTGGCTGCAGCGCCGCTACGGCCTGCGCCAGATCTCGGTTCCAGTGGTCTCGCTCCGCGCCGCCACGAAAGGGCACGAGCTCTGCCTGCACTCCAGCGGTGCGGGCCCGCTCCAGGGCCTGGCATTCGCAATCCGCCACCAGTCCACATACGCGATACGACTCATCCTGGGCGTCCATGATGGCCTGGGCGAGAGTGCCGGAGCCCGATGCCAGAATGACGATGCGCATGGGCTGCAGATCAGTGCTCGGGGTAGTGCTATGGGGTGAAGTCACGAACACATACTAACGCTAACGCGGTTGACTACTGTCTTCTTCCCCCTGCGATCGCTCAGTTTCGGCCTCCTCTACCCCCGTTTGGTTGTTCTCATCCGCACTTTCTGTGCTTTCGCTTGTCGACGCTATCTCGGCGTCATCCTCCCCCGCTGCCGGATCCGGATCCTGCGGGTGTTCCTCGGCGGCGACGGCCTCCTCCGCGGCCGTATCTTCTGCGGCAGCGCTCTCTGTGGGCTCCTCTTCTTCGTCCGACTCCTCTGCCTCGTCCAGCTCCGCGCTCTCCTCTCCCGGGCTAGCGGCGGGCTCGCCGATGGCGGGGATGTCCGTGAGCTGTTCTTCGTAGTCCTCGTTGTGCTCCACATCGTCGAAACCGCCGACGAAGTCCGCTTCGTCTTCCTCGGTTTCTTCGCTGTCCTCGCTGTACTCCTCCTCGGAGTCGGTCTCGCGGAATTCCTCCGGAACCGCGGCGGCGGCGCGATACGCCAGCAGGCGGTCCAGGCCCACCATGGCGATGCCGAGTACGAGCATCCACGCCGCACTCACACCGGCGAAGAGAGGCACATGAACGCCGATAGAGCCGTAGAGGCCCACCTGGCCGCTCAGCAGCCATGCCAGCACGGCGGCGATCGCGGCAGTCCAGAGCCCGGACAGCGCCACACACAGCCACGGACGCTCGGCGCGGGCGGGGATGCGCCAACCGATCTCGAGGGCAATGAGCATCGGCACCAGCAGGAGCAGCCAAGCGTAGTCCCAGATCGAGGCCGGCCACGCTGTCAGCAGCGGCAGCGGGGGCATGGGCACGAGGGTGGCGTCGAAAAGGCTCACAAACCCCTCACCGAAGCGGGCCTCGCTACCGCTGAGCACCGCCATGGCGGCGACCACGCCATTGACGGCGTAGAGCACAGAGACCCCCACCACCCCGAGGAAGCCGGAGCTGCCCTCGAAGGCGCTGCGGATCTCGCCGAGCGCGGCATGGTGGGCGGCGATGCTCACGCCGACGACGAGCACAGCGACGGCGGCCATGGCGGTATGAAAACGCGTGGCCGCGTCGAAGCCGCTGAGCACTTCGCTAGGAACACCGTATTTCTTGCACAGTGCCCGCCACAGGCGCGGGCCCATGCCAAAGATCAAGGCCAGCAGGTGAATGGCGAGCACACGCCCCAGCAGGTTCGGCAGCTGCAGGGTGAACTCGGCCGGACGCAGCACGGCCCAGATCGCCACAGCAAACAGCAGCGGCACAAGCACGGTGGCGCCGGTGAGATAGGCGATGTCCACCACGCTCACCTTTTTATTCACGTTGTGCCGGATCAAGGCGGCCATGCCGGCGATCACCACCACCGGCCCCAGAAGCGGCATCGCGGAAAAGGTGACGGTCTCGGCGTGGAGCGCCGCCGTATGTGCCCCTGCCCACACATAGGCGGTGGCGTTCAGCAGGTACCCCAGAGGCTCATTACTAAAGAGAATCGCGGCGAACGCCACCACCACACAGAGTGCGAGCACAATCACGTTGGCGATCACCGAGGCCCCGCCGAAGCGGAGTAGACGTGACCGCCACGTCACGGGAGCGGGCGCTTGCTCAGCTGCGCGCTGGCGACGTTCGGCGGTGCTGGCGCTAACCTTGACACGCCTCGATTGTCGCGTTTTCCTCGAGGAATGGCTCTGTGGCGACGTCGTTTTACTCACACGACCACTTTGCCATGAATCAGCGAAAGATAGGTCAAGCGACACTAGCAGCGCCCTCACCCCCTCTCGGGTGGGAGGGAAAGAGTCACGCCTGTAACGTTCTCCCCCGTTGTCACGTATAGAAACATTTTTCACAACATGCTCGATTGTGCTTGACCAATTCGTTATAAAAGGCTAGCGTTACTACCTGTTGATAACGGGATGGTTACATTTTTGTACACTTCTAAGGATCTAACGATTCCGTACCTTCTGGATGTCCACAGTCTCTGTATGCATCCAGCAGCGTCACGATAATCCAGATCCGCGGTTCCCCCTCGGAACACTAGTTAGGCACAGAAAGAAGGCTCATGCAGACTCAGACTCGGGCACACGCCAAGCACCGCACCACTGCGATGAGCGCAACCGCTAAGGGACGCGTCGCCGCAGTGGCTTTTGCTACTGGCTCCGTCTCCATCGCGGGGGCCGGCGGCGCCGCCGTTGCCGCTACCACTGCTGATTCCCAGCCTGAGACCGCCGCTTTCGAGCTGGCCGCCGATCCGGCGACCACCATCCCTGATGCACAGCCGCAGATCCTCGCTATCGCCGAGTACAAGCCGGTGGAGGACTTGAGCAACCAGGTGCAGACCGCCCTGAAGTTCACCAAGGACCGCCTCGCCGCCGATGCTGCGGCCCGCGCCCCGAAGGCTGCCAAGCCGGCCGAGGGCACCTTCACCTCCCCCTTCGGCCCCCGCTGGGGCACCATGCACAACGGCATCGACATCGCCAATGCCGTGGGCACCTCCATCGTCGCCGTGCTGAATGGCACCGTGATCGATGCCGGCCCGGCCTCCGGTTTCGGCAACTGGGTGCGGGTGCTGCACGATGACGGCACCATCACCGTCTACGGCCACATGGAGACCGTCGAGGTCGCCGTGGGCCAGAAGGTGACCGCCGGGCAGCGTATCGCCGGCATGGGTTCCCGTGGTTTCTCCACCGGCTCCCACCTGCACTTCGAGGTTCACCCCGGTGGCGGCGGCCCCATCGATCCCGTGCCGTGGCTGGCCAACCTGGGCATCCACGTCTAAATAATCTTTAGAACATAAACATCAGCCCGCAGCGTGTGTGATCACGTTGCGGGCTGATATCGTGTTGGCCCTGCTGCGGGCGGGGGCGCGGGATAGGCGCGCCTCAGCGCTAGGCAGGGTGCTTCTTAGAGCTTCTCCATGGGCACACCGCCGAGCAGCATCAGGCGAACGGTGCCGCTCGAACCGAAGTCGATGGTGGCGGTGGCACGCACCCCCACCCCTTCCACGGCCACCACGGTTCCGAGGCCGTATTTATCGTGATTGACCCTATCGCCTGCCTGCAGCGAGAGATTCTTATTCAGATGGCGTTTCGGCGCGGGGCTGCTGGGGCGCGGACTCGAGTGCTGGGGCGAGCCATAGCCCGAGCCATAGCTGGAACCGGAGCCATAGCCCGAGCCGGACCACGAGCCGCCGCCCATTCCTGAGCCGCTGCCCCATGCGGAGCCGGGCTGCGGTTCTTCTCGCTCCCACTCGATCAGCTCAGAGGGGATCTCGTTGAGGAAGCGCGAGGGCGGGTTATTCATCGGCTTGCCCCATGCCGAGCGCACCATGGCCCGGGTGAGGAAAAGCCGCTGCCGCGCGCGGGTGATACCCACATAGGCCAGACGCCGTTCCTCGGCGAGCTCGGACGGATCCCCGAGACTACGCATGTGTGGGAATTGCCCGTCCTCCCAGCCGATGAGAAAGACCATCGGGAACTCCAAACCCTTGGCGGTGTGCAGCGTCATAAGCGTCACGACGCCCTCGTCGCCATCGGGCAGCTGATCGGCATCGGCCACCAAGGAGACGCGCTCGAGAAAAGCCTGGAGGCTACCCGGTGCGGGCTCGCCCTCCTCTACCTCGAGGGCGCCGCCGTCCATCTCCGCATAGGCCTTCTGGTTCATGACTTCGGAGGTGAACTCGCGCGCGACGGACACCAGCTCGTTGAGGTTATCCAAGCGGGTCGCGTCCTGGGGATCATTGGATTTCTCGAGTTGGTGCTTATAGCCGGTGACGTCGAGAACCTCGGCGATGATATCGCCAATAGCGGGGATCTCCTCCTCGGCGACGATCTCCTCCATCCGGGCGCGCAGCCCGTCCATCATCTCGTTGTAGCGGGCGATTGCATTGCGGCCGCGCCCGCCGAGCAGGTCAATCTTGCCGTTGCCGGCGTCGATAAGCGCCTGGGAAAAGGGGATCTGGTTATTCGCGGCGTGCAGATCCACAAAGGCAAGCGCCCTATCGCCGATACCGCGGCGCGGGGTGTTGATGATGCGCCGAATGGAGACGTCATCATCGGGGTTATCCAAGACGCGCAGGTAGGCGACGATATCGCGGATCTCTTTGCGCTCATAAAACCGGGTGCCACCCACCACTCGATAGGTGATGCCACAGCGCATGAACGCGTCCTCGAGGGCACGTGAGGCATTGTTGGTGCGATACATCACCGCCACCTCATCGGCGCTGTGTCCCTCATCGAGCAGGCGGTTGATTTCCGAGGCGATATAGGAGGCCTCGTCGTGCTCATTATCGGCGACATAGCCGATGATCTTCGGGCCGCTGCCCTCCGCGGTCCACAGCTTCTTCTCTCGGCGCCCCTCGTTTTGAGAGATCACCGCGTTCGCCGCGCTCAGAATATTCTGCGTGGAGCGATAGTTCTGCTCCAGCAGCACGGAGCGGGCCTGCGGGAAGTCACGCTCAAATTCCTCGATATTACGGATGGTGGCGCCGCGGAAGGCATAAATCGACTGATCGGCATCGCCCACCACACACAACTCGGAGGGGTGCTCGCTCTCAGCGCCGACGAGTTCTGCGACAAGCGCATATTGGGCGTGGTTGGTGTCTTGGTACTCGTCTACGAGGACGTGGCGGAAACGGGAACGATAGTGCTGGGCTACCTCGGGGTGCTGGCGCAGAATCGCCACCATCTCGAAGATGAGATCATCGAAGTCCACGGCATTAGCCTGCCGCAGCCGGCGGTTGTATTCCCGATACACCGCGGCATGGGTCTCCTCATAGGGGTTATGCGTCCGCTCTGCGGCGGCCGCCGCCTCCTCGGGGCGCAGCAGCTCGTTTTTCCACGCAGAGATGGCATTGGCCACCTGGCGGGGTGGGAAACGCTTGGCGTCGAGCTGCATGTCCTTGGCCACCAGGCCGATCAAGCGGCGGGAATCATCGGCGTCATAAATGGTGAAGTTGGAATTCAGCCCCGGCACCAGATGCGCATTTTGCCGCAGCATCCGCACGCAGGTGGAGTGGAAGGTAGACACCCACATCTGTTGCGCCGCTGGGCCGACCAGCTCCAGCACCCGCTCGCGCATCTCGGCGGCGGCCTTATTAGTAAAGGTAATAGCCAGCACCTGCCACGGAGCGACGCCGCGTTCCGCCAGCAGATAGGCGATGCGGCGGGTCAGCACCGCGGTCTTGCCCGAGCCAGCGCCCGCCACAATCAGCAGCGGCGTGCCACTATGCAGCACAGCCTCGCGCTGCTGCGGATTCAGCCCCTCGACAATGGCCTCCGAGCGGGCCTGCGGCGGGCGCGACGCTGCCGCTTCGGCAGCGCTGGGAAAGGCCGCCACGCGGGCGGCGGGAGACACGGCGGAGGACTGGGTGCTACGCGGACTAAAGGGAGAATTCGACATAGTGTCTTCTAAACTACTCGTTCGCTCGGACACTGCTCAGCGATGCTCACCCAGGCGTTCGATAGACGCAGCAATCGCAGGCATTATCCCAGCGCATACCCCGCGATGTGGTGGGGGTGTGGCACAATACTGCTATGAGTGATGCTGAAGATTTTGCTATTCGCATGCCGTCGGGCACTGATGATCCGCTCTCTGACGCCGAGATCCAGCAGTATCGCAAGGAAATCGATCGTCTCGACAAGGTCATTATCGAATCCATCCAGCGCCGCACCGCCATTTCCCAGGCCATTGGGAAAACCCGCATGGGCTCCGGCGGCACTCGCCTCGTCCATACCCGCGAGGTGTCCATCATTAATGAGTTCCGCGAGCAATTGGGCGAAGAGGGCCCGCAACTCGCCGGTATTCTGCTGCGCCTCGGCCGCGGCAAGCTCTAGCCTCTCTCCCGACGCGAGGGCGGCGCAGCCCACCATGAGTTCATGATGTGGGTGCGCCGCCCTTGATCCGTGTGCGGTGGTTTTAGAGGCTGGCCTCCGGCAGTGCCATGAGCTTGGTTTCGAGATACTCGTCAATACCTTCGAAACCGCCTTCGCGGCCCACACCGGACTGCTTCACTCCACCGAAGGGGGCGGAAGGATCAGAGATCGCGCCCTTGTTAATCGCCAGCATGCCCACCTGCATCGCCTCGCCCGCGCCGAGGGCGCGCTCGAGGTTCTCGGTAAATACATAGCCTGCGAGGCCAAAGAGGGTGTCATTGGCGAACTCGATGGCGTCTGCATCGGAGCTGGCCTTATAGATTGCCACCACGGGTCCGAAGATTTCCTCGCTGGCGATGCGCGCCGAGCGCGGCACATCGGCCAGCACGGTCGGCGGGAAATAGGAGCCCTTCTCTGGGAGATTCTCGTCCAGCTCGTAGACGCTGCCTCCGGCGAGCACCCGTGCGCCTTGGGCGATGGCGTCATTGACCAGTTCGGAGACGGTTTCTACTTGGTCATCACCAGAAAGCGGCCCCACGGTGACGCCCTCATCGGTGCCGCGCCCCACGGTGTAGGTGCCGATCAGCTCGGTGACGCGCTCGCAGAAGGCGTCGTATAGCTTCTCATGGACGATGAAGCGGTTCGCGGCGATGCACACCTGGCCGGCGCCGCGCATCTTCGCGACCTTCACGGCCTCCACGGCCTTGTCGAGATCAGCATCCTCACAGACGATGAAGGGGGCATTGCCGCCCAGCTCCAAGCTGGCGCCGAGGGTGTGCTCGGAGGCCTTCGCGTGGAGTGCCTGACCCACCTCGGTGGAGCCGGTGAAAGTGAACTTGCGCAGGCGGGGATCCTCCAGCAGCGAGGACGCCGCCGAACCGGAGCCAGGAATGATATTGATGACGCCATCGGGCAGCCCCGCCTCCTTGAGAATGCGGGCCAGATACAGCATGGTCAGCGGGGTCTTCGAGGCCGGCTTGAGCACCATCGTGCACCCAGAGGCCAACACTGGGCCCATCTTGCGGGTGCCCATCGACAGCGGGAAGTTCCACGGAGTGATGGCCAGCACCGGACCCACCGGCTGCCGGATAGTGATGACGCGGCCACCACCAGCGGGAGTGATGCGGTAATCGCCGCTAATGCGGACGGCCTCCTCGGCGAACCAGCGGAAGAACTCGGCGCCATAGGCGACCTCGCCCCGCGAATCCGGGAGGGCGCGGCCCAGCTCGGCGGACATGATGTAGGCCAATTCCTCACTGTGCTCAGTGAGCAACTCGAATGCGCGGCGCAGAATCTCGGCGCGTTCGCGCGGGGCGGTGGCCGCCCACTCCTGCTGCACCGCAACGGCAGCATCCAGTGCTGCCACGGCATCCGCCTCGCCGGCCTTGGCCACCGTAGCCAGCACACTGCCATCCGAAGGATTTTCTACCTCGAAGGTCTCGCCGGAGCGGGCATCAACAAATTCACCATTAATAAAAAGCTGCGTGGGGCAATCAGCAATGACTGCGTCTAGATCAATACTCATAGCCACCACTATGCCCCCGAAGCAGAAATGGCGCCACTACCCACTGCCCGCGCTGGTGAGGGTTAGGGGTGGGGGTTGGGCGGCATCGCCGGGGCTAGGCTGTGGCGACGCAGCACACAGGCCCGCTGCGCAATCCCCTCGAGCTAGCGGCCGGGGCGGACAGAGCGCCGCCACTCACCGAGGTCGCTGGCCCTATTCGCCCGCCGAGAGGCTCACTCAACCGGTGTTATCCTACGTCCCATGAGAGATGCACGCGATAGGGGCACGCCACGAGTGCTGGCCATCACAGCCTGCCCCACCGGAATTGCCCACACCTACATGGCCGCCGAAAACCTCGAGGCCGCTGCCCACGAGATGGGAATCGAGCGGCGCGTGGAGACACACGGCTCGGTCGGGGTCGAGGGCGCCTTTAGCGCCGAGGAGATCGCCAATGCCGACGCCATTCTGATCTCCGCAGACACGGTGATCGACAAGCAGCGCTTCGCCGGAAAGCGGCTATTGAGCACGTCTGTCGATGCCGCCATTAAGGATCCAGCCACAGTGCTCGAGCGCGCCCAGTCCGCCCCGGTGTGGACAGCCGGCGGCGCCCAGGACGACAGCACCGACACCGCCAGCAGCGATGAGCCACTGCGCCGCCAGCTCTACCAAGCGCTGATGAATGGCGTGTCGCACATGGTGCCCTTCGTGGTCACTGGCGGTTTGCTCATCGCCGTGTCGCTCTCCCTGGGCGGCGACCCCAGCCCCGAAGGCTTGGCCATTCCGGAGGACTCCTTCTGGTTCATGCTCAGCTCCATCGGCGCCCTCGCTTTTGGCTTGATGGTGCCGGTGCTCTCCGCCTATATCGCCTCCGGTATCGCCGGCCGCCCAGGCCTCGCCCCGGGCTTTATCACCGGCATGATTGCGGTGACGGGATCGCTCTATAACTCCGATGCCGGCGCCGGCTTCATCGGCGGCATTATCACCGGCTTCCTCTCCGGATATGTGGCCCTAGCGGTTAAGAAGATACCGGTGGGTAAATATGGTGCCGCGATCATGCCGGTGATCGTGATCCCCATCGCCACCACGCTCATCGTGGGCCTGCTCTTTGTCTACGTCCTGGGCGGACCGATCTCCTCGCTCTTTGCGGCGCTGACCACATGGTTGGCCTCGCTCGAAGGCGCCTCGGTGATTGTGCTCGGCGCCATTCTGGGAGCGATGATTGCCTTCGATATGGGTGGACCCTTTAATAAAACAGCCTTCCTCTTCGGTGGCGGCATGATTGCCAGTGGCAACGCTGCCCCGATGGGCATGGTGGCCGCGGCGATCGCGGTGCCGCCGCTGGCGGTCGGGCTGGCCACCCTGCTGCGCCGCAGCTGGTTCAATAACGCCGAGCGCGACTCCGGCATCGCCGCGCTATTCATGGGCTTCTTCGGCATCACCGAGGGCGCCATCCCCGTGGCCGCCGCGCGTCCGCTACAGGTCATCCCCGCCAATGTGGCCGGCGGCGCTGTCGCCGGTGCCGTCGCCGGCCTGCTGCATGTGGAGGACAACGTGATGCACGGCGGCCCCATTGTGGCGATACTCGGCGCGGTGGACAATACCCTTGGATTCTTTATTGCCTTGGCCGCCGGTATCGCCGTCACCACTGGCCTGATAATCGTGCTCGTGGGCGTTTCTCGACGCCAACAGCAGGACACCTCCCCTGCGGGCGAGACAGCCGCACCTGCAGAGCACACTACCGCCGGAGCCGGCACTGCTGCTGCCTCAGCCACCGAGGCCGCAGCCGGCGCGTCACCCGAAGCCGCCGAGACCACCACCGAGACCGCCTCCGAGGCCGAGGAGCTCATCACCGCCTCCTTGGTTGCCCTCGACACCCTCGCCCCCGACAGCAGCCAAGAGGAGGTACTGCGCACTCTCGTGCACGCCGCGAGCGAGCAGGACAGAATCACTCACCCCGAGCAGGTCATCGATGCGGCTCGTTCCCGCGAGGCCCACGCCTCCACCGCGGTGGGGCATCACGTGGCTATCCCCCATGCTCGATGCTCTGCGGTGGCGCGTCCCACCCTGGCTTTCGCCCGTATTCCCGAGCCGGGGATGCAGTGGGATGAGGATGCCGAGGATCGGGTTCGCATGGTCTTTTTCATTGCCGCTCCCGAGGATGCAGGCACAGAGCACCTGCGGATTTTGTCGAAGCTGGCCCGAGCCACGATGCGCGAAGATATCCGCGCCCAGCTGCTGCAGGCCACCACGGCAGAAGAAGCGGTGGCTGTGATTCGCAGCTGCATGCACTAGCGGCGCGCCCGCACCAGCGTGCAGCTACTTCCTCCCCCCGCGCCGGCGACCACCGAAACTCTCCTCGGTCGCCGGCGCTGCTGTGCATGGTGCACCGGCATGTCTCAGCGCACCGGAAAGGCGCACCTGTTTCGCCCCTGAACAGGAAAAACTGGATTACACTGAAGTTATGACTTCGAGTCCTCCTCGCATGATCGACAGCCGCCACGACTGCGTGCAAGCGACCACGATCGTTCCCGTGTCCTTGACTACCTCGCCCACGCCTATGCGGATGGGCGGCTCGACTATTCCGAGTTCGATGAGCGTTCCTCGGCTGCGTCCACCAGTCGTTTCATGGACGAGCTCAGCCCGCTCCTCGAGGATCTCGGCGGCACCCCAGAGCTGCCCGCTGTATCCCCCTCTCATGCTCTGTCGCCACGCCCGGATTCTGCGCAGTACGCGACGGAGCAGTGGGCACCACGGCCGGAACAGCAGCGCGCCATCGCCCGCATCACTCGCCGCGTCGTGGGCGGGACGGGCTCGAAATATTCTTTGAGTCTCTTCGGCGCCAACTCCTTTTCCGGTGGTAGCACCCTTGCCACCCGCCATGACGCCATCGTGCTATTTAGTGGCACTAGCCTCGATTTGCGCCACACCCAGCTGGAATCGAAGAACATCACCATCACCTTGAATGTGATGTTCGGCGGCTGCGACATCATCGTCCCCGAGGGCATGCGCGTGATTATGAACCCCGTGACCTTGTTCGGCGATAGCACAATAAAAGTCAAAGACGGCGTCCGGGTGGACCCCAGCGAGTTACCCTCCTCCGCCCCGTCTGTCACCATCAACGGGTTCGTGTTATTCAGCGGCTGCGATGTCATTATCGCCCCAGATAAGTACGCACAACCCTAAACGTGGTTTTTGGGTTCCCACGTTTCCCCCAGCCGAATGTCCGATTATGTTGGGACGTTCACCACAGCTAAGAAGCGCCACCTGCGCGCTTGCGCTGACACGTCCCGCACACCCCAGCACAACGGGCATAGTCTCGCTAGCATTACCCCTAGAGTGGCGAGCCGATGAGCCGCACCACGGAGCTTAGTGCTGCCGGCCTCTCATAACTCGCCCACACTTTCCCAAGATCCCATATATCAAGGAGCGTTAGAGAAAAAGTGTCGATGGATATTACCAAGACTGAGACCTGGAGCAAGCTGTCCGCTCATCACAATAAGCTGAGCGAAACCAGCCTCCGCGAGCTCTTCGCCGGCGATGCCGAGCGCGTCTCTAAACTCACCTTCTCTGCTGCTGACCTGCACGTGGATCTGTCCAAGAACGTGATTGATGATGACGCCCGCGAGCTGCTGGTGCAGCTGGCCCGCGAGGCAGGGCTGCCGGAGAAGATCGAGGAGATGTTCTCCGGTTCGCACATCAACAACACTGAGGACCGCGCCGTGCTGCACACCGCGCTGCGCATGCCGGTGGAGGACTCCTTGGAGGTCGACGGCCAGGACGTGGCTGCGGACGTGCACGAGGTGCTCGGCCGGATGCGCGATTTCGCGCAGGCGCTGCGCTCGGGCTCGTGGCTCGGCCACACCGGCCACACCATTAAGACTGTGGTCAATATCGGTATCGGCGGCTCGGATCTGGGCCCGGCGATGGCCACCAAGGCGCTGCGCACCTACGCCACCGCCGGTATCAACGCCTACTTTGTCTCCAACGTGGACCCCGCGGACATGAGCGCTGTGCTCGAGAAGGTGGACCCGGAGTCCACCCTGTTCATCGTGGCTTCGAAGACCTTCACCACCCAGGAGACTCTGGCCAATGCCCACGCCGCGAAGCGCTGGCTGCTGGAGAAGTTCGATGGCGATGAGTCGGCTGTGGCCAAGCACTTCGTCGCCGTGTCCACCAATGCCGAGAAGGTCGCCGAGTTCGGTATCGACACGGAGAACATGTTCGGCTTCTGGGATTGGGTTGGCGGCCGCTACTCGGTGGATTCCGCCATTGGTCTGTCGCTCATGGCCGTGATCGGGCCCATGGACTTCATGCGTTTCCTCGAGGGCTTCCACGCCATGGACACCCACTTCCGCACCACCCCGCTAGAGCAGAACGTGCCGGCCCTGATGGGTTTGCTCGGCGTGTGGTACACCGATTTCTTCGGTGCGGAAACCCACGCGGTTCTGCCCTACTCCGAGGATCTCTCCCGCTTCCCCGCCTATCTGCAGCAGCTCACCATGGAGTCCAATGGCAAGTCGGTGCGTCACGACGGCACCTCGGTGACCACCAACACCGGTGAGATTTACTGGGGCGAGCCCGGCACCAATGGCCAGCACGCCTTCTATCAGCTGATGCACCAGGGCACCCGCATCGTGCCGGCGGACTTCATTGGTTTCGCCCGCCCCAAGGAGGACCTGCCCACCGCCAGCGGCGAGGGCTCCATGCACGATCTGCTCATGGGCAACTTCTTCGCCCAGACCAAGGTGCTTGCCTTCGGCAAGACCTATGAGGAGCTGCTCGAAGAAGGCGTGCCCACCGAGCTCATCACCCACAAGCTCATGCCGGGTAACCGCCCCACCACCACCATTCTGGCGGAGGAGCTCACCCCCTTCACCCTTGGCGCCCTCATCGCGCTCTACGAGCACATCGTGTTCACTCAAGGCGTGATCTGGGACATCAACTCCTTTGACCAGTGGGGCGTGGAGCTGGGTAAGCAGCAGGCTAATGACCTTGCCCCGGCCGTGTCCGGTGAGCAGGAGCCCAACTCGGGCGATGCCTCCACCGACGCCCTGATCGCCTTCTACCGCTCCAAGCGCTAGCGCTTCCTCCCACCGCCTTTTTCGCCCAGCCTGGGTGCGGCCTCGTGCTGCACACGCGCTGGGCAGCGGTGTCTTCAGCACCCGCAGCACGCGGGCGAGATACCACTAGCTGGGATGCGCTCTGGGCCTAGATTCCCGCGCGGTGACGCACAGGCGTAGTGTGTCTGCCGTGACTGACACCACGACACCCCAGCCGAATCGCCGGATAGCGTTCATCGCTGCAGCGGCTATTGTGTTGAGCTCTCTCAACCTTCGCGCCCTCGTCACCGCCCTGCCGCCGCTGCTGCCGCGTATCGACGCCAGCTTAGGCCTCAGCGGCGTGATTCTCGGTGTTATCGGCATGGCCCCCACCGTCACCTTCGCGCTGGCAGCGTTGTCCACACCGCGTATGTTGCGCCGCTTCACCTCCGCGCAGACCTTGTGTATCGCGATGCTCGCCACGGCCTGTGGCCAACTGCTGCGCGTGCTGGGGCCATCGACCCTGCTGCTACTGGCGGGAACGTTTTTCGCGCTCTTTGCCATCGGCCTCACCAACGCGGTGATCCCGGTGGCGCTTCGTGCCTTCTTCCCGCGGCGCGTGCCGCAGCTATCGATCGTCTACATGGTGTGCATGCAGATCGGCATGATGAGCGCCCCCTTGCTCTCTGAGCCGCTGGCCGAGTCCCTCGATGGCCGCGGTGGCGTCGCGGGCTGGCAGTTCGCGCTCGGCGTGTGGATCATCCCCGCGCTGATCGCCGCCGCCGCGTGGTCTCCGCTGTGGGGCTTGGCTCGTAGCCGCGCCGCTGCTCAGGCGGCCGCGCGCCGCAGCTCCCTGCCGGTGCATCGCACCGCCGTGGGTCGCGGGCTGGTGGTGATGTTCGGCATGACGAGCTTCTCCACCTTCTCCTATATGCTCTTCATCCCCCAGATGTATCTGGATGGCGGCGCCAGCGTGCACTTCGCCGCGCTCATGCTGTCCTATTGGTCTGGCTTGGGCCTCGTGCTTTCTATCGCCGGGCCGTGGATCGCCGCCCGCCTCCGCGATCCCTTCCCCGTTTTGGCGTTTTTCCTGCTCTGCTTCATCGTGGGCAATGTGGGTATGGCGCTAAACCCCATGTCGGCGCCGTGGCTGTGGATCACGCTGTCTGGGGTCGGGCCGCTGTCCTTCCCCACCGCACTCACGCTGGTGAATCTGCGCGCCCGCACCACTGCCGGCGCCACCGCGCTGTCGAGTTTCGGCCAGGGCGGCGGCTACACCATCGCCGCCGTGGGCCCGCTATTATTCGGCACGCTTCACGACGCCACCTCGAGCTGGATCGTGCCCGTGGGCATGACCGTGATCGCGACGGTGCTGGTCGCTATCGGCGCCTTCTTCGCCACCCGCCCCACCTATGTGGAGGCACAGCTCGGCGACGCCGCCTAATCCGCCCCCAGCAGTGGCTGGCAGCGGGGGCACCACCAGATGACACGCTCCAGCTCTCCTGCATCGCCGCCCTGGTCCACCCCGCCGAGAAAGCCCTTCTCAATGCGGCTGCCACAGCGGCGGCAGGGGCGGGCATAGCGGCCAAACACATAGGCGGTCTCGCCAACCCGGTTGATCCCCGTGCTCACCCGCTTGGTGGCGAGGCGATTGGCCCACATGAGGCGACGGGTTATGCGCACCACCGCGGCCACATCCACCTTCGCCACGGGCGTGGCAGGATGGAGGCCGGCGAGGAAGCAGATTTCGGCCCGATACTCGTTGCCCACGCCCGCGAGATTGCGTTGATCCAGCAGGGCCGCGCCGATGGCGCGCTCGGGGCGGCGCAGAATCCTCGCGCAGGCCTCCGCCTCATCCCAATTCTCCCCCAGCACATCGGGCCCCAGATGCGCGATGGCCTGCGGGTACTCGGCGCTGCGTAGAACGTGCACCAGTCCCAGCTCGAAGCCCACCACCTCGATGGGGCGGGGATACTCGGGCGCGCCGTCGAGCTGCAGCACCACCCGCGCTTTCCAGCCCGGCTTGGACCAGCGATCCCCGCTGAGGGTTATGCGCCACGTGCCCTCCATTTTCAGGTGGGTCTGCAGGATCTGGTGCCCAAAATCCATGAAGAGATACTTGCCATAGGGCCACACCTGCTGCACGGTCGAGCCGCTGAAATCGGTGGTGGCCCAGCGCGGCACCCGCAGCGAGGAGCCCACGACCTTCCGCCCCGTCATAAACTGCAAGCGGCGGCTGAGCTGAAATACTGAATCGCCCTCAGGCATGCTGTGCTCTCTTCCTCGTATCGCTCGGCGGCGACGGCTCCCCACTAGGCACCTCGGATGCGTAGTGCGCTGCGTGGCAGTGTAGCAACCCCAGCCAGTGAAACCGGCGCCCCTAGCGCCGCCGACCGCCGGCACCGAAGGGGCCTCGGCGCTCGCCCCTGGGGCCTGCAGAGGGGCGTCGAAAAGCATTCTTATCCACCGCCTCCACGGCATCGGCCAACCCCCTGCCCCGCCGCTTCGTCTCCTCGGCGCTGCTGCGGCTGGAGCCGACGCGCACCCCCTTGGGCGTGATGCTCAGCCCCAGTGCGCGCACCGCCGGCAGCAGCGGCGACTCCCATACCGAGACCCCATTGATCTTTTCCACCACCACAGGTGTCACCGAGGTCAGCTGGGTGGCGTGCTGCACGGCGGCGTCGATATCGCGCAGCGCAGACTCCACATCCGCCACCTCCTCGGGAATCCGGAGAGTCTTGCCGCCGCGGCTGAGATATCCCAACAGAACCCCGCCCCGCAACACCACCATGGCCCCCGCCGCGCGCGAGTAACCACTACCCGGCCACTCGAGGGCGGCCCCATAGGGATTGGCGGGATCCGCGGCGGCCACAAGATAGAGGGCATCCTCCCGGGTGGCGCGCACGCGATCCACCACCGCAGAGGTAGAAAACTGCGCCCCACCCAGACCATCGATGATGTAACCGCGGGTGGCCTTTCCGGTTTCTGCAAAAGAGCGCAGCACCTTATAGGCCAGCGCAAAACCACCGAGAACATTCTCCGCCTGGATCGAGCCGCGGGTGACCACCCCATAGCGATCCAGCCACGCCTCGCCATGCGCCACGGCGCGGGCAGTGGCCTCCGCCACCGGATCAGCGGGCCGGACGGCACGGGAGAAACGACCCGGCACATCCACCGGTTGGCTGGCGTGCCCGGCGCGCCGGGCGTTAGCGCTCTGGGCGAAGCTGGTGCGCCCCATGCGCAGGCGCGAACGATTGGGGCGGCGGGTGGCGCGGTGCGCGGTTGCGCCTTTCGTGGAGGTGCCGGCGAGCCGGGCCCGCAGCGGGGCGAAGCTCTCGGGGCTCACCAGTGTTTTCTCGATCAGCGACCATAAGCTATCGCGCACCACCTCGGGGCTGTGCTCGGCTGGGGGCAGCGGCACTCCGAGTTCATCGGTGTAGCTCTCAAGGTAGCTCTGGAGTTCGCTGAAGAGGAAGGCACCGCCGGTGTCGAGGGCCTGCAGCAGCGCTGTCTCCGTGGTGGAGAGGGTGTGCTCGGTACCCTCCTCTAGCAGTTGTGGTGCGTAGTCGGCGGGGATGAGGCTCACCCACGGGTCGCGGGCGCCGGCGAGGCCGCGGCACACCACGAGGACCTCGCCGTTTTGGGTGAGCTCGTCGAGATCCGTGGGGGTGTAGTTGCTCACCCGCAGCGGAAAGACGAGGGACTCCCAGGCGCTGGCGGGAAGAAATACCCCTGCCAGTTGCTCGCACACAGCGAATACACCATCGGCGCCGCGCAGCGTCGGATAGTCGCCGCAGGCGGCAAGGTTATGCCACTCGGGAAGGAAGGCGGCATAGGCCTGCTGGCTCACCGGCTCGATCTGGCTCTGCACCTTCGCCAGGGTGCGGGTGCGGAGTTTTTTCAATACCCCGCGATCGACGTATTCCTGCTCCTCGATCTCGGCGCGGTAGCGTCCTTCCACCGCGCCATTGCGGCTGGCGGCAGTGGCGGCCACGCTGATCCCTATACCTAAGGCGGTGGCGAGTTCCCGGGCGGTGAAGGGGCCGCGGCTGCGGGCGAAGCGGCGCACCAGCTGATCGAGGGCGTCGTCGATGGTGTCCGGATCCGCGCCGACCCCAGGCGGGACGGGGATGCCGAGGCCATCGCGCAATAGCGCGGCGTCGAGCGCCAGCGCCGCATGGGCCTGCCCCTGGATGCGCACCTCCATCACCTGCTGGCTGTGGGCGAGCTGGGTCCACGGCTCGGGGAAATCGGCGTGGCGCTGCAGCTCCGCCAGCGGGATGGGACCGGTTTCGCGGAGCACGTCGATAAGCGCATCGGGGGTGCGGGCCCGCCAGCCCTCGGCGGTGTGCTGCAGCTGGGCGTGAACCTCGGAGATGATGTCTTGATCCAGCATCTCCCGCAGCTCCACTGTGCCGAGGAGGCTGGCCAGCAGCTCGGGGTCGAGAGATAACGCGGCGGCGCGTTTCTCGGCGAGTGGAGTATCGCCTTCGTACATGAACGCGCCGGTGTAGTTGAACATGAGCGAGGAGGCGAAGGGGCTGGGCTGCTCCACGGTGACCTCGGCGATGCGCACCCGGTGCTGCTCTATATCGCCCATCAGGGCGGTGAGCGCGTCGAGGTCATAGACATCCTGCAGGCATTCGCGCACTGTCTCCAAGATGATGGGAAAGGAGGGGTATTTACGGGCTACGTCGAGCAGCTGGGCGGCGCGTTGACGCTGCTGCCACAAGGGGGCGCGCTTGCCGGGGTTGCGGCGCGGCAGCAGCAACGCTCGGGCCGCGCATTCGCGGAAACGGGAGGCAAACAGCGCCGAGTTGCCCACCTGTTCGGTGACCAGATCGCTGATCTCGTCCTTATCGAAGCGAAAAAGCTCCGGCCCGGGATCGGTGTCCATGGCGGGCAGGCGCAGCACAATGCCATTATCGCCGGCCACGGCCTGGGCATCGATGCCGCTGTGCTCGGCGATGCGCGCCCCCACGGCCAAGGCCCACGCGGCATTGACGCCGCGACCATAGGGCGAGTGCAGCACCACGCGCCAGTCCCCGAGCTCGTCGGTGAAGCGTTCCACTAGCAGGGTGCGTTCATCGGGAACCATGCCGGTGGCCTGTTGCTGCTCGCGCACAAAGGCGCGCACATTATCGCGGGCCCACTGGTCGAGATCCGAGTTCTCCAGCACCTGCGGGTCATCGGCGACGCGGCGCAGAAATTCGCCGATCATCACCCCGAGCTCCGCGGGCCGGCCGGGGCTATCGCCGCCCCAGAAGGGCAGCCGGCCGGTGTGGCCGGGGGCGGGGGTCACCAGCACCTGATCGCGGGTGATCTCCTCGATGCGCCAGCTCGACGCCCCCAGGGTGAAGACATCGCCCACGCGGGACTCGTAGACCATCTCCTCATCGAGCTCCCCCACTCGCCGCGGCCCGTGCTCGCCGCCGCCGGCCAAAAACACCCCAAACATGCCGCGGTCAGGAATGGTGCCGCCGCTGGTCACCGCTACCCGCTGCGCCCCCTGCCGGGCAGAGAGCAGGCCGCTGACGCGATCAAAGTTCACCCGCGGTTTGAGCTCGGCAAAATCCGTGGAGGGATAGACCCCGCTGACCAGGTCCACCACGGAGTCGAAGACGGTGCGGGCGAGATGGTGATAGGGATAGGCGCGGCGCACCATCTCATACCACTCATCCACGTGAATATCGCCGTTCACGGTGACGGCAATGGTCTGCTGTGCCAGCACGTCGAGGGGATTCTGCGGCACGCTCAGCGCCTCGATAAACCCGGCGCCCATCTTGTCGACCACCACGGCGGAATCCACCAGATCGCTGCGATGCGTGGGATAGAAGGTGGCGCGGGATACCGCGTTGACGCGGTGCCCGGCTCGGCCAACGCGCTGCAGCCCCGAGGCCACAGAGGGCGGGGATTGCACCTGGATCACCAGATCCACCGCACCCATATCGATGCCGAGTTCCAGCGAGGAGGTGGCCACCACGCAGCGCAGCTCGCCGCTTTTCAGCGCCGCCTCGGTGTGGGCGCGTTCATCCTTGCTCACCGAGCCGTGGTGGGCGCGGGCGATGATCGCCTCGGCCTCACCGGCGATATCCGTGGACTTCATTAACTGGGCGGGATCGCGTCGGCGGGCGGCGCTGAGCGCCTCGGGCTGGTGCTGGGCGGCATAGAGCTCATTAATGCGGGAGGTCAGCCGCTCCGCGCTGCGCCGAGAATTGACGAATACCAAGGTGGAGCGGGCGGTCATCACCTGCTCATAGAGTTGTTCCTCGATGAAGGGCCAGATGCTTCCCTGCTGCGGCAAGGCCGATTCCACGGCGGCGTCGTCGAAGCTGGGCAGGCTCGGCGCGGACTGTTCATCGTTGTCGCTGCGCTGGCTGTGATCGTCGATAAGCGGAGAGGCGATCCCCAAAGGATCGTCGATGGTGGCCTCCCCGATGCTTGAGCCGCGCTCCGGCACAGGCAGATCCGACATATCGGGCACCGGCACCCGCACGCTCAGATCCCATTCCTTGCTGCTGTGCGGTGCCACGATATCCACGTCACGGTCGCCGCCGAGGAACTGGGCGACGGTGTCAATGGGGCGCACCGTGGCCGATAAGCCGATGCGCTGCACTGGGCGCTCGCTCAAGCCCTCCAGCCGCTCGAGGGAGAGCGCCAGATGGCTGCCGCGTTTCGTGCCGGCGAGGGCGTGGATCTCATCGATGATCACCGTATCGACATCGCTGAGAATCGACGCCGCCTTCGAGGTGAGCATCAGATATAGGCTCTCGGGCGTGGTGATTAACACATCGGGGGCGTTACGTACCTGCCGCGCCCGCTCAGCCTGCGGGGTATCGCCCGAGCGCACGCCCACGCTCACTCCGTGCAGCCGCACCCCATCGCGCTCGGCGGTCGTTTCAATTCCCGTCAAGGGCGCCCGCAGATTGTTCTGCACGTCCACTCCCAGCGCCTTCAGCGGGGAGATATAGAGCACGCGCACGCCCGTCTCGCTGACCTCCACCCGGCCCGGCGCGGGCACCCCCTGCAGAGGCAGCGCGTCTTCGCTGCGCTTATCGACGCTATCCTGCCGGCTCACCAGCGTGTTCAGTGCCCATAAGAAGGCAGAAAGTGTTTTACCCGAACCGGTGGGCGCCACCACGAGCGCATGGTGTCCTGCGGAAATAGACTCCCACGCGGCGGCCTGCACGGCGGTGGGAGCGGCGAAGACATCAGTAAACCAGCGCGCCACCACTGGGTGGAACTTCTGCAGGATCTGAGCGGTCATGTAACCATCAAACCAAACCATTAAGCTAAAGGGCATGACTGCGCACATTGATGATGCCATTTTGACCCACCGTCTCGCCCAAGGAACCGGAGAGATCCTCAAGGGCGTCCGTAATGTCGGCGTGCTGCGAGGCCGCAACCTCGGCGATGCCGGCGATGAGCTTGCCCAGAACTGGATCGCGCGTGTGCTCGAGCAGCACCGCCCCGAGGATGGAGTCCTCTCCGAAGAGGCCGCGGATAACCCCGCTCGTCTCGGCAAGGACCGCGTGTGGATTATCGATCCGCTCGACGGCACCAAGGAGTTCGCCACCGGCCGTCAGGACTGGGCGGTGCATATCGCGCTAGTGGAAAACGGCACTCCCATCCACGCCGCCGTCGGCCTGCCCGATCTGGGCGTGGTCTTCGACTCCTCCGATGTCAAGGCCGTGATGGGCCCGCGCCCCTACAACATCGTGCTGTCGAAGAACCGCCCGCCGAAGGTAGGCACCTTTGTGGCCGAGCAGATGGGCTGCAGCATCACCCCGATGGGTTCTGCCGGCGCGAAGGCGATGTCTGTGCTGCTCGGCGATGCCGACGCCTATATTCACGCCGGCGGCCAGTACGAGTGGGACTCCGCCGCGCCGGTGGGTGTGGCCCAGGCTGCCGGGCTGCACTGCTCGCGCCTCGATGGCTCCGAGCCCACCTACAACAACCGCGACACCTACATGCCGGACATGGTGATCTGCCGCCCCGACATCAAGGATGAGATTCTGCAGCTCGCCGCGCAGTATCTCGAGGAGAACGGCTCCTACTAATACCGCCCCACCCCGCGCCGCCGGCATTCTTAGCCCGCGCGGGGTGTGTCTTTTTCTCTAGCTCCCCGTCGGCGGTCTTTACCGCACTAGGTATGCTTAGCGGCTGTGAGTATCGAGACGCCTTATGAAGATCTTCTGCGCACTATTCTGCAGCAGGGCACCCGCAAGGATGACCGCACGGGCACGGGCACGATCAGCCTTTTTGCCCAGCAGATGCGGTTTAATCTGGCGGAGTCCTTTCCGCTGATCACCACGAAAAAAGTGCATATGAAATCCATCATTGGGGAGCTGCTGTGGTTCTTGCGCGGCGATTCCAATGTGGGCTTCTTGCACGAGCACGGGGTGAGTATCTGGGATGAGTGGGCCGATGAGAACGGCGATCTCGGCCCCATCTACGGCGTGCAGTGGCGCAGCTGGCCCACCCCCGATGGCCAGCACATCGATCAGATCTCGCGCGCTCTCGAGACGCTGCGCACCAACCCGGATTCCCGCCGCACCATCGTCAGCGCCTGGAATGTCTCGGAGCTCGATTCCATGGCCCTGCCGCCCTGCCACCTGCTCTTCCAGCTCTATGTGGCCGAGGGCCGGCTGTCCTGCCAGCTCTATCAGCGCAGCGCCGACATGTTCCTCGGCGTGCCCTTTAATATCGCCTCCTATTCCCTGCTCACCCACATGTTCGCCCAGCAGGCGGGGCTCGAGGTGGGCGAGTTCGTGTGGACCGGCGGCGACTGCCACATCTACACCAACCATCTCGAACAGGTGCGCACCCAGCTCGAACGCGAGCCCCGCCCCTACCCGCAGTTATCGCTGCGCAAGGCGGAGTCGATGTTTGACTATGACTTCTCCGATATCGAAATCACCGGCTACGATCCGCACCCGGCTATTCGTGGCCAGGTGGCGGTCTAGCCCGCTGGGGAAAGGAGTAGGTGGATGATCGGCGCTATCTGGGCGCAGTCCCGCGACGGCGTGATCGGCGATGGCCACACCATGCCCTGGCATATTCCCGAGGATCTCGCCCATTTCAAGGAGATCACCTCCGGCCACCCCGTGCTCATGGGACGCGCCACCTGGGAGTCCCTGCCGCCGGCCGTGCGCCCCCTGCCGGGCCGCCGCAACCTGGTGGTATCCACCCGCACGCCCGGGCCGTGGTCCGCCGGGGCCGAGGTACTGCCCGATCTGCGCACTCTGCCCGAGTGCGACACCCTGTGGGTGATGGGCGGCGGCAGCATCTACGAGGCTCTTCTTGATCGCTGTGAGCGGATTGAGATGACGCTTGTCGACGCCACCCTCGCCGCCGAGCTCGGCGACGCTGCCGTGTATGCGCCCGCGCTGCCCGCGGATGTCGAGCTCGTCTCTGAAAGCGACTGGCACACCTCCCGCACGGGCACCCGCTACTGCTTCCGCAGCTATCGCCGCAGCAAGCCGCGCACGTGAGTTTTCTGGGTGCGCTGAGAGCCACGGGTGTGGCACAGTGGAGGCTATGGCTAACGTAACTTTGTACACCACGTCGTGGTGCCCCTTTTGTCAGCGCCTGAAGAAGGCTTTGAACCGTACCGAGACTCCTTTCGATGAGATCGATGTGGAGCAGGATTCCGAGGCTGCCGCATGGGTGGAGTCGGTCAACGATGGCAACCGCGTGGTTCCCACCGTGAAGTACTCCGATGGCTCTACCGCCACCAACCCGGCTGCATCCGAGGTGCGCGCGAAGCTCGAGGAGCTTAGCTAACTACCCACTCAGCACGAGAAAGAGGCTCCCACCAGTGATCTGGTGGGAGCCTCTTTGTGTGTTCTCTGCCCTGTATTAGGAGGCGGGCTCCTCGCGCAGCAGGTAGATATCCATAATCCAGCCGTGTTCGGCGCGGAGCTGCTTTTTCAGCTCCGCGATCTCGGCGCCGATCTCGCAGACCTTGCCGCGGCGCAGCACCTGCCAGTCCGTGGAGAGATACGCGCCCCAATAGATCACGGTGTTCTCCGTGTAGTTCTCCATCCAGGCCGCTCCCCCATCGAGCATCACCACACAGTTCGCACGGTCTGCCTCGCTGGTTTCTGGCAGCTTGCGGGCGGTGGTGACATGGATGGCTTCACCGATGCGGTTCAGCAGCATCCCGTGGGCCGCGGTGAGGGCCTGAATAGCGGTGATACCTGGGTAGATCGATCGGGTATGGGGTGTGTGCAGCCGGTCCAAGATCCGCAGCGTGGAGTCATAGAGCGAGGGATCGCCCCAGACGAGGAAGACGGCTGTGCCGCCGTTGGGGAGATGCTCGCCCAAGGCGGCGTCGATACGCTGCGCGCGCGCCTGGTGCCAGCGTTTCACCTCTGCTGCGTAGTTCTCGGGATGGCGGTCGCGGGGCGGATCAGCAATAGCAACGAGCTTCACCTGCGGCGCATGGGCCGCAATGATGCGCTCACGGACGGCCAAAAGCTCCGCCTTGTCCTCACCCTTATCAAGACTCAAGACGCAATCTGCGCTAGCAAGCGCCGCGATTGCGTCTTGGGTGATATGCCCGGGGCTACCGGCCCCTATCCCGATCACACAAATATGTGTGTCGTTCATGGTGGCAGTGATCTTTACTCGTCTTCTTCGTCGTGGGAGCCGAAGAGATCAGCCATCTCCTGCGGGTCCAAGCCGGTGTGCAGCTCGGAGAAGGAGGCCGAGAAAATCTGCTGCAGGTACAACTCACACGCAGCGGCGAGCTGCTTGGAGTCAAACTTGTTCAGCAGCAAGAGACGCTTAGAGGAGCCATCCTCAAGAATCTGATCTACGGCGAGAACCGGAACTTCGTGATCAATGACAGTGTGCACACGAATATCGCGGCGCTGAACGTCGGTAAACGTCGGTCGTGCAGACATGGGGAACCTACCTATACAGTCAAGAAAATCTGAATACATACAACAGTAGGCGTTCGCTCATACTTATGCGCGTCTTTAGTGCAATACACCCCCGCTATGGGCCGTACAGGGTGCCGGGACAAGGATATATTCACCCCCAAAAGTGCGCAGGAACAGCGTTTTCCCCGCTGTCGACGGACCCCGCAGGCAGCCCTAGCAATCCAGAATGCGTCCAGCCCGACATGCGGCACAAGCGGCTAGCACGCTCTATCGAGGCGGAAACACGGCCACTAAGCGGGAAGAACTATCGCCCTATTCTCCCGAAATGAGCACCTGGCAGCGATTAAAATAGGCCTGAGAATCCCAGCGGGAGCTGGGCCGAGGTAGTCCGCAAAGAAGGGAGCACACGTGCGTTCTCCGTCCCGCCGCAATAGAGGGGCAGCCATCACAGTCATTCTCGGAACCGCGGCCCTAGTGCTCGCAGGGTGCGGCGGCGCGGATGATGCCGCGCCCAGCGGCTCCACGAGCACCACCACGGTGACCGAAATCGAAACCGAAATCGCGGACGAGACTAGTGCTGATACGGAGCCGACACCGCGCACCGAAGATGCCTACCTGCGCTATGAGGCGGGTCCCCACACCTCTGAGCTCTTTGCTAAAAGCGTGCGCGATGCCTTCGCTGCCCAATGGGTGCGTACGGGCAACACAGATGTGAGCGTGGAAGCCAACTCCTTCGTCACTGGAGACACCTACACCATGAAGTGCAGTGGCGAGCACATTGTTCACTGCACCGGCGGCAATAATGCGCACGTCTATCTCTACGACAAGACCGTGCCCGCCGGCGAAGAGGGCGCGCCCGCATACCCTGAGTTAGACGATAACGAACCCCAGACTATCAGCGGTGTGATCCGCGATCTCTCGGGCGATGAGTTCCTGGAGAAATACGGGGAGCTCTACCCCTTTGACTTTGGGGTCACCGGCCGAGTGCGCTATGTGGAACTGGATGAGCCCACAGTGCTGCGCGGCACCTACCCCTACAGAGAAGGCAAGACTAAGGAGGATCAGACATACCGAGTAGCCATCGGCTCGACCCCCGAGGATTCGGCCGGTAGCAGGTTGGCCGGCAGGGATGGCGAACACATCACCGAGGATGTCTCCCCGAGCCAGTGCTGGTGGCCTAACGATCCGAAACCTCCAGGATGGGCCCTGCGCTGCAGGTTCGACTAGCTAGCGAAGCCCCAGATACAGAACTATCCCCGATTCCTCTTCCGAATCGGGGATAGTGCGATGTGGGCCTAAAAGAGGACCCTCATGTGCCAGGCGCGGCACCGTTTTTATGTGCCCCAGAGAGGAATCGAACCTCCGACACCGGCTTTAGGAGAGCCGTGCTCTATCCACTGAGCTACTAGGGCTGCTACACGACGCGCACATTCTTTGGCGGGGTGGCCACAGCGTGTGGGGCGTGTCGTGATTAGGCTACCGTAGCCGCGGGCTAGCGGTGAAATTTGGGGTTATGCAGCAGTGATACGTCGATAAGCGGGCGGCGGCTAGTCGGTGTCGATGGTCACTTCCTCCTCGGCGACCGTGCGGGACTGCGGCTTGCGGGCGGCGGGAGCACCCTGGCGCGCCTTTTCTTCCTGCTGCTTCTTGGACTCGAGATATTCGCGGTGCTCGTCCTCTGCGGCGGCCCGCTTGGTCTTTTGTTCCTTCGGCTCCTTCGGGGAATCCATCTCCGGCCAGTACTGGTGCACCAGATAGGCGGCGAGCGGGAAGGCGAGCACCGTGATCGCGCCGGCACAGACCAGAATGGATGCGAGCTCTTCGTCGATGAGATCGCGGTGCGCGGCCACCTCGGTGACGGCAACGATGATGGGCAGACCAGTGGCCGCGTAGAGTCCCAGTTCCACCTTGTCGCGGGGCTCCTTCAACCCGGAGTCGGTATCGGTGAACACCTCGGTGAGGAACACCGGGATACCGCGGGCCACGAGGATCACGGCGACGAAGAGGAAGATCAGCCACCACCGGCCGGCCACGGCGGAGATATTGATGGCCATGCCGGAGGTAATGAAGAACACGGGGATGAAGAAGCCATAGCCCATCACGTTGAGGCGGGCTTCCACGGTCTTGTGGAATTTCTCCGGCACCAGCGAGCGCAGGATGATACCCGCGGAGAAGGCGCCAAGCACCACGTCGAGCTCGAATACCGCGGCCGCTGCCATGAGCATGGTCAATAGGGCCATCACCGAACGCATCACCGTCTGCGAGGTATTGCCGGCGCTCTCGTGGATCAGCGACCCCACCCGCGGCACCAAGGTTTTCACGGTGCGCGGGATGAAGGCGGTGATCAGCGCGATCGTCATGAAGATGAGGAGAATGATCAGGGTCAGGCCCATCGAACGCGCCGAGAGCAGCAGCGACATGGCGAAGATGGGGGCCATCTCACCCACCGCGCCATGCACGAACACCGTCTTGCCCACCTTGGAGCTGTCCATGCCCACGGACTTCAGAATGGGCAGCAGCGTGCCGAGCGCCGTCGAAGACACCGCAATTGCGATCGTGACCGCCCACAGCGGGTTTTCGGGTTGGGCAATAAAGTAGACCACCACGAACGCCACGGTGATACTGATCAGCCACGTTCGCAGCGCCCACCGGCCGGTGCGCCCCTTCATCGTCTTCGGATCGATCTCCCAGCCCGCGAGCAGGAAGAGCAGCCCGAGGCCAAGCTCACGCAGCATGCTCACGCCGCCATCATCGACGGCGAACTCCAGCACCTCTGGACCGATAATCACGCCGAATCCCAGCATGAACACCACGGCGGGGATGTGGTTCTTCGTCATAAACGCGAGGAACTGCGACGCCAGTGCGGCGAGCGTAATCCACATCGTCGACACAATGATTGTGGTCATGGGCTTAACTCCAGAATTGTTTCTTCAACGGTGATGCGCGGGCGTACCGATAGCTCTCGGGCTCGAGGCTGCGGAATCCGCGTCCGAATGTCACAGGATATACAACCGACAGGGGTTTTCGCTTATCGACGCTTTCCCCCTGCCTCTCCCCCGCCCTGCTAGGTATCCGCGGATTGCTCGGGCACGAGCCCGGCGAGCTGCTGCTCGACGAGGTCGGTGAGATCCTCGGCGGAGCCGGCGATGGCCGCGGCAGCCACATAGTCCTCCCCGAAGCTAACCGAGGAGTGCAGCGTGCGGCTATTCGACCATCCCCACTTCGACCCTTCCGCACCGGGGAGGGTGCTGGTGCCGAAGTTCTGCTTATAGCCATCCGCGGCCACCGGCTTCGCTGTGCGCATGGCGCGCAGCAGCGGCGAGTTCGGATCCTCCTCGAGTTTCTGGGCGAGGAAGAAACACACGTCATAGGTGGAGGTCACGCTGTAGCCCCACTTGGAGTTAGCGCGGGTGGACTGCAAGTCATAGCGAGTGGCGGTTGTGTCGATGGCCTCCGGATAGGACTCATAGAGCGCGGCGGCAATGCTATCGCTGGAATCGCGCACCATGGTCAGCGCCTGCTTTCTTTCCGTGGCGCTACCGTGGTCGAGCACATAATCCGCGATGTAGAGCTTGATCAGGCTGAGCGCGGGGCGCGCGAAGCGCTCATTGGCGGTGCCGTGGTGCTCGCCATCGGAGAGCCGCACGAAGCTCACCTGCGAACCGGCCGCATGGGTGCCGAATACATCATTGTCCAGTGGCAGTGGTGCCGGCTCCACGGGGTAGCGATAGATAGGCGCCGTGGGCGCAGCTGGTGCGGTGGGCTCGGTGGCATAGTGCAGCGGCTCTGAGCTGCGTGCCGGCCCCACCGAGGGAAGTAGGAAGAGGGCGCCGACGAGAAAGAACGCTGGTGCAAGCACCAGCGTGGGCAACCACGATGCGGGGCGTGAGCCGTGGGAAGTCGACGACATGGGGGACATTCTAAGAAACCCCAGCGCATACCTACAAATACTGCGGACATGACGACAGCCCCGCCGCGAGCACGGACGGTGCTCAGCGCGGGGCTGCGAATCAGCGGTGTGCCGGTAGGCCTCGTGTCACCGAGGCTGCGACGGGAATCTTAGTGATCCACTGGGGCTTCGACGCCCACACCGGTGAGGGAACGAACTTCCATCTCTGCTTGGAGGTCTTCCATATTGTCCGACTTACCCAGGTAGGTGCCGATGATGCCGGCGAGGAAGGCGGCCGGGATGGAGACCAGACCCGGGCTCGTCAGCGGGAACCACGACCAGTCTGCATCGGGGAACATTGCGCTCGGGGCACCGGAGACCGCCGGGGAGAAGAAGATAAGTACCAGCGTGGTAATCAAGCCGGTGTAGATGGAGGCGCAGGCACCCACGGTGTTGAAGCGCTTCCAGTACAGCGAGTACAGGATGGTCGGCAGGTTCGCCGAGGCGGCGACCGCGAAGGCCAGGGAGACCAGGAAGGCCACGTTCTGGTTCATCGCGAGGATACCCAGCACGATAGACAGGGCGCCGATGACAACCACGGTGATACGAGAGACGCGCACCTGCTCAGCCTCGGTGGATTCACCATTGCGGATCACCGAGTGATAGATATCGTGCGCCACCGAAGCGGAGGCGGTAATAGCCAGACCAGCGACCACGGCCAGCACGGTAGCGAAGGCCACAGCGGCGATGGCGGCCATGAACAGCGGGCCAGCCAGCTCCAGTGCCAGCAGCGGTGCGGCGGCGTTGGCGCCACCCGGGGCATTGAGGATCCGGTCCGGACCCACCAGTGCGGCAGCGGCGTAGCCGAGCACCAGAGTCATCAGGTAGAAGGAACCGATGAGCACGATAGCCCAGGTCACGGACTTACGAGCTTCCCGTGCGGTCGGCACGGTGTAGAAGCGCATGAGCACGTGCGGCAGACCAGCGGTACCCAGCACCAGCGCCAGGCCCAAGGAGAGGAAGTCCAGCTTGGTGGTGATGGAGCCACCGTACTTCAGACCCGGATCCAAGATCGCGCTGGCTTCATAGCCCTTCGAGGCGAGAAGATCCGAGCTAGCATGGGCCGCAACAGCGGAATCGAAGAGATCGGACAGACCGCCCTTGATGTTGAAGAAGATGAGCACCGTCATGATGCCCACGCCGCTCACCAGCAGCACGGCCTTAATCATCTGCACGTAGGTGGTGCCCTTCATACCGCCGATAAGCACGTAGGCGATCATGATGATGCCCACCACGGCAACCACAACGGCCTGGGCCGTGGGGTCATGGATATCGAGAAGGACGGACACCAGAGAACCGGCGCCTGCCATCTGAGCGATGAGATAAAACAGCGACACGAACATGGTGCCGAAGGCTGCGGCGAGGCGCACGGGACGCTGGCGCAGACGGAAAGAGAGCACATCGGCCATGGTGAAACGGCCGGTATTACGCAGTGGCTCGGCCACCAGCAGCAGGGCGATCAGCCATGCCACGAAGAAGCCGATGGAATAGAGGAAGCCGTCGTAGCCGGAGATCGCGATCGCACCCACGATACCGAGGAAGGATGCGGCGGAGAGGTAGTCGCCGGCGATGGCGAGACCGTTCTGGGTACCGGAGAAGCTCGCGCCACCGGTGTAGAAGTCGCTGGCTTCCTTCGTGGTTCGACCGGCCTTCACCACCACGGTCATGGTGACCACGATGAAGAGTGCGAAGATTCCGATGTTCAGAATCGGGTTGCCAGTACTAGTTGCTTCTGCTGCGAGATTGGACTCGCTCGCTAAATAAGTGATGTTCATATAATCTTCGCCTCCTTAGCCTTCCATGAGTTGACGGATATGAGCGGCCTTCGGCTCGATGTTCTTATTCGCGTAGCGCACGTAAATCCACGTGATCAAGAACGTGGTGAAGAACTGAAGTGCGCCGAGAACGATGCCGAGGTTCACCGCTCCATACACCTTCACGGCCAAGAGATCGGGAGCATAGGTGGCCAGCAGCACAAAGGCGACGTACCACACGAGGAAGGCCACGGACATGGGAAAGGCGAAGGACCGGAAGGTAGAGCGCAGCTCTTGGAACTCCGGGTTCTTCTGCATCTCGCGGAACTCCTGCGCGGTGGGTTCGTGCTTTCTCCGAGGCTGTTGAGCCTCCGGTGGTGGTGCAGTATTAGTCATGCTTTTTCCTATCTAGCGTCTAGCGCAAGCGGTGATGAAGCTCGGTGCTTTCTTTCAGCGCTCTCTCAGATTTGAACGCCCTAGCAAACAAATTACCTAGCTCACATTGCAATGTGTGACCTACGAAGCACTTTTTGCCCACAAATCTTTCAACCATCGCCCCCAACCCCCTATCACCTGCACCAAGAAAGGTCCTACCACCACCCCCGAAAAGGCAGGCAGGACTCCTTTGCCAAGTTTGTGAATCTGAGCGCTATGAGCTTCGCTAGCTTTTCACCCGCACACAACGAGGCTGCCGCATACGCGACAGCCTCAGGAAGATGTGATCTTTTTTCAGCTTGTGCTCGTGTGCTGCAGTTCTGGGCTGCGATCGTGCTGTGTGTCCCGGCGCGCGGCCGCCTGATTCACCCGCCACAGCAGCTCCACCAGCACGGCCCCAGCAACGCCGACCGCCATAGATTGCAGGAATAGTGGCGAGAGGTGGGCGTCGAGAAGCAAAATATGGGCGCTGAAGGGCACGGCAAAAAGCGCCACATAGGCCAAACCGGAGACCCCGATGAGCAGCATCTTCCACCAGTTCAGCGGGCGTGAGACCACCACGAGAACCCACCAGGCCATGATGAGCAGGGCGGCCAGCGCCGCGGTGGCCTCGTGCTGATCCACCCCAGAGCCATGCGGCGAAGAAGAAATCAGCATCCACCACAGGGAGACTCCCAGCCCGATGACCACCCCGGAGGGCATGGCCAGACGCAGCACTCGGCTCACGAAGCCGGGCCGGGCGCGCTCGTGGTTGGGCGCCAGGGAGAGGATGAAGGCGGGAATACCAATGGTGAACCAGCCGATCATGGTCACATGGATGGGTTGGAAGGGGTACACAACGCCGAATATGCCGGTGACCAGCGCCAAGATCACGGAGTAGACCGTTTTTGTGAGGAAGAGATTGGCCACGCGCTCGATATTGCCAATCACCCGGCGCCCCTCGGCCACTACATGCGGCAGCGTGGAAAAGCGATTATCCAGCAATACCAGCTGGGCCACCGAGCGGGCCGCCGGCGATCCCGACCCCATGGCGATACCAATGGAGGCTTCCTTCAACGCCAGCACATCGTTCACGCCATCGCCCGTCATCGCGACCGTATGCCCGGACTCCTTGAGCGCGAGCACCATCTGCTTTTTCATCTCTGGAGTCACCCGTCCGAATACGCGGCCGCGCTCCACCGCCGCCCGAAACTCCTCGGGATCGCGGGGAAGCTCGCGGGCATCGATGGCCTCGGTCGAGATACCCAGGGACCGGGCCACCGCCCCCACCGATACCGCGTTATCGCCGGAGATGATCTTCAGCTGCACCTTTTCTTTGGCGAAGTAATCGAGGGTGGCGCGGGCCTCGGGGCGAATCACCTGCTCCAGGATCACCAAGGCATGCGGCTCGAACTCCGCCTCCGATTTCCTCCCGAGCAAGAGCACGCGCTGGCCGAGCTGCATATGCTCATCGGCTGCGCGCAACTCGGGAGCCAGCACATCGGGCGCTCCCAGCAGCCAGCACTCGCCGGAGGCCAGCTCCACACCCGAGTACTTCTTGGTGGAATCGAAAGCGATATGCTCACTCACCTGCGGCAGCGAGCTGGGCTCTCCCGGCGCGTCGGCGCGGGAGTGCTGCAGCGCCTCGGCGATGGCCTGCATGGTGTCATTGGGGCGTTTATCAGCCTTGGCCATCGCGAGCAGCGTGGCCTCATACTCGGCCGCGGGGCGGCGTCGCCTAGCATCCGCCACCACATCAAGGCCGGTATAGCCCATGCGGTTTTCCGTGAGCGTGCCGGTTTTATCCGCGCACACCACATCCACTCGCGCCAACCCTTCGATGGCAGGCAGCTCATTCACCAGCGCCTGGCGCTTACCTAGGCGCACCACGCCGACGGCAAAGGCGATCGAGGTCATCAGCACGAGCCCCTCGGGCACCATCGGCACCAACGCCGCCACCATCGCCAACAGGGACTCGCGTAATGGATTGCCGGTGCGCACCAGCTGGGTGTAGATCGCGAGCAGTCCCGTAGGAATAAGCAGCCAGGTAATGATCCGCAGGATCTTGTTGATCCCGTTTTGCAGCTCGGAGTCGGTGAGAGTGAAACGCCCGGCATCGCGGATCAGCTTGGTGGCATAGGCATCCTCGCCGATGCCGGTGGCCTGGAAGGTGCCAAAGCCCGCGGCCACAAAGGAACCGGAGTAGAGCGGATCGCCCACGGATTTCTTTATCGGCTCGGACTCGCCGGTGAGCATCGATTCATTGATCTCCAGCCCCTCGGAACTGCGCACCACGCCGTCCACCACCAGCTGATCGCCGGCGCCAATATCGATGAGATCGTCGAGCACAATAGAATCGCGCGGGATCTCGGCCGTAGCCCCATCGCGGATCACCTTCGGGTCCTCTTCGCCGAGGATCGTCAGCCGGTCCAGGGTGCGCTTGGCCCGCAGCTCCTGAATGATGCCAATGCTCGAGTTGGCGATAATGAGCAGACCGAAGGCGCCATTAATAAAGGACCCCGTGGTCGCCACGATGACGAAGAGCACCCCGAGGATGGCGTTGATCCGGGTGAACACATTGGAATAAATAATGTCGCGGGTGCGCCGGCCGGTGCGCCGCAGCGTCACGTTCACCTGGCCGCGCTCGCGCCGCTCGGCCACCTGCGCCGAGGTCAAGCCTGCGGCGGGCGTGATGGCCCGTGTGGTGTCTACCTCCATGAGCTCCGTAGTCTACCCCCTGTGCTCAGCGTAACTGCTCTGCGTGAGGGCCCAAGACGGGGATTCACAGCGCTTTCCCAGCTGCGCCCTTGTCGCCCCTCCTGCCAGCAGCGAAGCGGCGCTGCGCCCGGCTGGAGGCGACGTCGTGGCGCTTAGCTGAACTCGCGGGGATCGGGCCCCACACGGCCGGCACCTTCGCCCTGATCCATGGCGGTGATCCGCCGCAGTTCCTCCTCGCTGAGGGCGAAGGAGAAGACATCCATATTCTCCCGAATCCGCTCGGGCGTGCGCGAGCGCGGGATCACAATGCGGTCCTGCTGCAGGCTCCAGCGCAGCGCCACCTGGGCAGGGCTGACCCCATGGTGCTCGGCGATCTCTCCCAAGATGGGATGGCTGAGGATCTCGCCCTGGCCCAGCGGCGACCAGCACTCAGTAACAATGCCGTGGTGGTGGTGATAGTCCACGAGCTGGCGCTGCGAAAACCCAGGGTGGAGCTCGATCTGATTGATCGCGGGAGTAATGCCGGTAGCGGCGATGATCCTGTCGAGAGTCTCCTCATAGAAGTTGCAGACGCCCACGGTCTGTACCCTTCCCAGCCCTTGGAGCTGGGCAATCGCCTCGAAGCTGGCGCGGTAGGTATCCGTATCCGGGCAGGGCCAGTGCACCATGTACATATCGAGATAGTCGAGGCCGAGGCGCTGCAGACTCTGGTTGAAGGCCTCCCCCGTTTCCTCAAAGCCCTGCTGGTTATTCCACACCTTCGACACCACGAAGAGCTCATCGCGATCCACATCGCCGGCGGCAATCGCTGCGCGCAGGGCGGCGCCGACGGCCTCCTCATTCTTATAGATCGCCGCACAATCAAAGTGGCGATACCCTGCCTCGATGGCAGTGCGGATAACTGTCTCGCATTCATCCGGGTCGATCTTCCACAAGCCCAGACCGAGCTGCGGGATAGGGGTGGCGTCGTTGAGGGTGATGGCGGGAACGCAAGTAGACATAGTTCCCATTGTGCCCCTGCCCAGCGCTCAGGGCTATAGCCAGCACCGAGGGGTCCACCATGATAGGTGTCCCACACAAGTATTAAGGTAGGCCTACGTGATTGTTGGAACATATGTCCATGTGTGACTTCACACCACGGCTATGAGGAAAGAACACGAGAGTATGCACGACACCACACTCCACATAGATGGATTGACCAAGCGCTATGGCGATGTCGTAGCGCTGGAGGACATGAGTTTTTCCGTCGCCCCCGGCGAGATCTACGGTTTTGTCGGCTCCAATGGCGCGGGCAAAACCACCACGATGCGCATCGCCCTTGGCGTGCTCAGCGCCGATTCTGGCGAGGTGCGCCTAGGCTCACGGACCGTCGACGACGCCCTGCGCCGTAGCTTTGGCTACATGCCCGAGGAACGCGGGCTCTACCCCAAGCAAAAAGTGGCGGAACAGTTGCACTATTTCGCACGGCTGCACGGGCTCGATGCTGCCGCCGCCAAGCGCAATACCGCCGAGCTGCTCGAACGGCTGGGTCTCAGCGACCGCGCGAAGGACAAATTGGAGCAGCTGTCTTTGGGCAATCAGCAGCGGGTGCAGCTCGCCGCGGCGCTGGTCTTTGATCCGCAGGTGCTGATCCTCGACGAGCCTTTTAGCGGCCTCGACCCCGTGGCCGTTGAGGTGATGTCCAACTCGCTGCGGGAACGCGCCCAGCAGGGCATTCCGGTGGTGTTTTCCTCGCACCAGCTGGATCTGGTGCAGCGTTTATGCGATCGCGTGGGCATCATCAGCGGCGGCCGCATGATGGCGCAAGGGAGCGTCGATGAGCTGCGGCAGTCTGGGCCGGTGCTCTATGAGATCACCAGCCCGGCCACCACCGCGTGGTGGGAAGCACTCGCCGGTGTGGAGCTGGTGGAACGCCACCAGGACACGGTTGTGCTGTCGGTCTCTGAGGAGGCCACGCACGGCCCTGGCGGCTTCGATGATCAGGAGCTGCTCCGGGCGGCGCTGGCCGCCGGCCCCGTGCACCACTTTGGCCGTCGCCTGCCCTCTCTCACCGCGCTCTTCCAGGAGGTTGTGTCGCAATGAATTCCTATTCCTCTTTCTCCACGATCGGCCTCGTGATCAGGCGCGAGGCCGCGAAGCTGCTGAAGTCGAAGAGCCTTTGGGGCATGCTCGGCGTGATGCTCGCTATTTCGGTGGTGGGCGGAGTTGTGGGCTATATCAATTCCGACGATGAGGACCCCGCCTCTGATTCTCCGGTGGTTGCCGTGCTGGGCGAAGATCCCAGTATCCCCGACCGCGCCAGCGCCGAGGAGGCGCTGCGGGCCTCCGATGAAGAGGAGAATGCCCCGCGTCTTGATGCCGTGGTGGTGCCCGCGGAGTCCGGCCCGGAGTTGCTCTACACTGGGGAGCTTCCCGCTGGGCTGCTGGAGCAGCTCAATGCCACCCGCGCCGAGGCGTTTTTAGAATCCCAAGGCATCGACCCCGCAGCCATGGCCGCCACCCAGCTCATCCCGGTGCAGGTGGGCAGCGGCGATGCGGGATTCTTCGGCGATCCCGACACCTTGGGTAATCGGGTGGTCGCGCTCGTAGGCGTGTTTCTTCTCGTCCTCGCTATTTTGATGTTTGCCGCCATGATCGGCAGCGCCGTGATGGAGGAGAAAACCTCGCGCGTCATCGAGATCATTTTGGCCACGGTGCGCCCCCTCGATTTCCTCTGGGGCAAGGTGCTGGGGATCGGGCTCGTCGCCTTCGGCATGGTCACGGTGCTCTTTTCCGCCGGTATCGGCGCCGTCTGGGCCGCGGGGCTGATGGATGATCTCGACTTCGACATCGCCATCATTCCTATCCTCGTGCTCTTCTTCATCCTCGGTTTCATCCTCTTCGGCCTGCTCTACGCCGCCGCAGGATCGCTGGTATCGAGTATGGAGGACTATCAATCGGCCCAGCTGCCCGTGCTGCTGCTGGCCTTGGCTATGACGTACACCCCCATGTTCGGCTTTTCCAAGCTGGATAGCACGTTTATGGAGATCGCGACATGGATTCCGCCCTTCTCGGTGGGCCTTGCCCCGCTGCAATACGCCGCGGGTAATATCTCCGCGCTGCAGCTGGCCGCCTGCGCCCTAGTGTTGGTGCTCACCACCTTCGCCGTCAGCTGGCTCACCTCCCGTATCTACCGCAACTCGGTGCTGCACTCCGGCAGCGCCATCTCCTGGCTCAGTGCGGTGAAAAACCTGCGTTCGGCCTAGCCGGCACACGCTTATCGACGCCGACCTCCCCGCCTCGTCGCGGTGGCGGTCGGCGTTATTCGCATGCGGCGGGCACACCCAGGGGGTGTGATCATTGTGGCCACCAGCTACGGCCCTCTCAGCGCCCGCCGCGGATACTGCGTGCACAGCCTCGATGGCGCCACCGCGACCCCACACAGCCTGCTGCCAGCACACCCGCACGTGGGCGTAACTCGGCGGCCTAGCGCAGGATTTTTTGCTCCATTGAGCCCCGCTTTGGGGTGTGTGCGGATAAGCTCACCCAGTATGGGACATACGAGCGCGCAGCAGCTAATTGATGAAGTACTCGACCCCGATTCTTTCCAGAATTGGGGCACCACGCCGAATTACGGCGATATCGACGATGCCTATAAGGATTCGCTGGCGCGGGCCCGCGAGAAATCCGGGGTGGACGAGGCCGTGATCATCGGCGAGGGCAGGGTCGCCGGCCATCGCGTGGCCTGCGTGCTTGGAGAGTTCCGCTTCCTCGGCGGCTCGATCGGCGCCGCCACGGCTCGCCGCATCATCGACGGCATTCACCGCGCCACCGCGGAAAATCTGCCGCTGCTGATCTCCCCCTCCTCCGGTGGCACCCGCATGCAGGAAGGCACCCCCGCATTCTCTTTGATGGTCTCCATCACCACCGCTGTGTATCGCCACAAGGACAAGCACCTGCCCTTCTTGGTGTATCTGCGCAATCCCACCACCGGCGGCGTGATGGCCTCCTGGGGTTCGGCCGGTAACCTCACCTTCGCCGAGCCAGGGGCACTCCTCGGTTTCTTAGGCCCGCGCGTGGTCGAGCTGACCACCGGCAAGCCCATGCCGACTGGGGTACAGACTGGGGAGAACCTCGCCACCCACGGCGTGATCGACGGCGTGATTAACCCCGCGGAGCTCCGCGCAAGCGTGATCAAGCTCGTCACCACCCTCACCCCTGATCCGCAGCAGCACGCCCCCGCCCGCCCGGACTATCTCATCACCGCCGAGCAGGGCTATGAACCGGAGCATTCGGCTTGGGATTCGATTGTGGCTACCCGCCGCAGCGATCGCCCCGGCCTGCGGGATGTGCTCGCGGTGCTCTCCGATAGCTATATCGAGCTCAATGGCACCGGCGATGGCCGCCACTCCCCTGCCGTGCAGGTAGGCATCGCCACGCTCGGCGGCCGCCCCGTGGTGATCATGGGCCAAGACCGGCACGCCCAGCCGCCGCACGCCGTCAGCGAGCTCGGCCCCGCGGCGCTGCGCTTCGCCCGTCGCGGCATCCAGCTGGCGCATGAGCTCAATATTCCCTTGATTTCCTTCATCGACACTCCCGGCGCGGAGCTCTCCCGTGAAGCCGAGGAGGCGGGTATGGCGGGCTCCATCTCCCGAACCTTGAATGAGCTGGTCAGCGTGGACGTGCCCACAGTGTCCGTGATTCTGGGCCAGGGCTGTGGCGGCGGCGCGCTGGCGATGCTGCCCTCTGATGCGGTGATCAGCGCCGAGCATGGCTGGCTCTCCCCGCTACCGCCCGAAGGAGCCTCGGCGATCATCTACCGCGATGTGCACCACGCGGCCGAGATGATGGATGCCCAAGACGTCAGCGCGGTGTGTCTGATGAACGCCGGTATTGTCTCCGGCATTGTTCCCGAGGGGCCAGATGGTGCCGCTGGCGGGGACGCCGCCGACAACCCCGAGGAGTTCATCACCCGCATCTTGGAGGCGGTGGATTACACGCTGTGGAACCTGGAGCACAACGTGAAGCTGGTCGGCCGCGAGCACCGCTTCCAAGGCTATGAGAAGCTCGCCGAGATGCAGCCTTAAACTCGGCGCAGGCGAATCGCACACAAACACCGCCGCGGATACCCTCTCCCCGCAAGGAGAGAACAGTATCCGCGGCGGTGTTGTACTCTTTCGTGCCGTGGCGGTGATTAGCCGACAGAGAGCAGGTCAATCACGAACACCAAGGTGCGGCCGGAGAGCGGGTGACCGCCACCGGCGGGGCCATAGGCGGCCTCCGGCGGGATGGTGAGCTGGCGACGGCCGCCTACCTTCATCCCGGGGATGCCCTCCTGCCAGCCGGCGATGAGGCCGGACAGCGGAAATTCGATAGCCTGGCCACGATCCCACGAGGAGTCGAACTCCTCACCGGTCTCGAAATCGACGCCCACGTAGTGAACCTCCACCAGGCCGCCCGGCTGAGCCTCATCGCCATCGCCGACCACGAGGTCCTCGATCACGATATCCTCAGGTGCAGGCCCCTGTTGAACGTCAATCTGTGGCTTGTCCATGAATTCACTCCTGTTACATATGTATGTGCACTCGCGCCCCAGACACACGTGCCGCACCCGACGGTGCGTGCCCGCGTGAGCGGTGGGGCGGCAGGCCGCGCACAATGAGTGGCCTCGCCCCCGCTTGCATGCCAGCAGCGAGCGGATGACCGCACGCCTGATGGCAGCCTCTCGGGCTGGGTTACGCACCCAGTGTACCTAAGAAATAACTCAACCCCGAATAATTTCTTGCCGTGGACGCGCCCCGCGGCGCCCTCCCGCGAGCATGAGAAACCGCCGCCCCTCGGGTGAAGGACGGCGGTGACTGGCGCTTAAATAGCGCGGTAATGCGGGTTATTAGCCGCGCTCAGAGCGGGGCACGAACTCACGCAGCGGCTGGCCGGTGTAGACCTGACGCGGGCGGTAGATCTTGGAGGCCGGGTTCTCCACGAGCTCGCGGTACTGGGCGATCCAGCCGGGCAGACGGCCCATGGCGAAGAGCACGGTGAAGAAGTCCGTCGGGAAGCCCATGGCGCGGTAGATGAGGCCGGTGTAGAAGTCCACGTTCGGGTAGAGCTTGCGGGAGATGAAGTAATCGTCGTTGAGGGCGATCTCCTCCAGCTTCATGGCCAGCTCCAGTGCCTCGTCGCCGCCGGTCTTCTCCAGCAGCTCGTGGGCGGTGTCCTTGATGATGGCGGCGCGCGGGTCGTAGTTCTTGTACACGCGGTGGCCGAAGCCCATCAGGCGGACGCCCTTTTCCTTGTTCTTCACGCGGTTCATGAAGTCGGTAGCGTCGCCGCCATTGTTCTCCTTGATGTCATCGAGCATCTCGAGAACAGCCTGGTTGGCGCCGCCGTGCAGCGGGCCGGACAGGGCGTTGATACCAGCGGCCACGGAGACGAACATATTGGACTGCGCGGAGGCCACCATACGCACGGTGGAGGTGGAGCAGTTCTGCTCGTGATCGGCGTGCAGGATCAGCAGCTGATCCAGGGCCTTGACCATGAGCGGATCGATCTCGTAGGGCTCGGTGGGGAAGCCGAACATCATGCGCAGGAAGTTAGCGCGGGCGTTGAGGGAGTTGTCCGGGTACATATACGGCTGGCCGTGGCGGGCGCGGTGGGCATAGGCAGCCAGCATCGGCACCTTAGCCATCAGGCGCACGGTGGCCTTATCGAGGTGATCCTCGTTCAGCGGGTCGAGCTCATCCTGGTAATAGGTGGAGAGGATGTTAAGGGAGGAAGCCAGCACTGCCATCGGGTGGGCGTTGCGCGGGAAGACGTTAAATTGCGCCTTGAAGTCCTCGTCCAGCAGGGTGTGGTGACGAATGTCGTCATTGAACTTAGCCAGCTGCTCCCGGGTGGGAAGCTCGCCGTGAATCAGCAGGTAGGACACCTCGTTGAAGGTGGCCTTGGCGGCCAGATCCTCGATGGCGTAGCCGCGGTAGCGCAGAATGCCCTCGGCGCCATCGATGTAGGTGATGTCAGAGGCGGTGGAACCGGTAGACACATAGCCCGGGTCATAGGTGACCAGGCCGGTCTCCTGCAGCATCTTGCCGAGAACAACACCGTCGTTGCCCTCGGTGGCCTTGATGATGTCCATCTCGAATTCACCACCGGGGTAGTGAAGAACGGCCTTTTCCTTGTTTTCTGTAGCCACAGTATCCCTTTCAATTAAGTTGATATATCGCACCGGCCGCGATCGATAATGGGCGCTGGCTCTCTCCTCTATTTGGAGGTTAAAGAGTGATGCTCGGCGTGTGCGGATAATTGTCGACGCTCGGAACCGAGCATCCTCCGCCTCATGCGAGACCGCGACCACATCGACACGTGAGCTTTACTACCCACGGCCGAAAGTGCTCCTGTACGTCACACTATACGTTTTTGACTGCATGCGTGCCCGCGCTTGCCCATCCCTCACACCCGCCCCACCTCCGCATAGGGGCAGAGACCGAGCAGCCATGGGGATCGACCCACATAGTCACGCATCCGCGGCGAGGACCATAGCCTCACCCGAATCGCATGGGCCACCCAAGGGACTCCCCCTGAGCCGGCGTGCTGCTCTCATGGCGCTGCTAGGTCGGCATTTATGACCCTGCAGAGAACTGGGGTCAGCGCTCTCGCTACTGGGAAGCGTCGCTGACACACATGTCCGGTACTGGCCCATAGCCGCTGTTCAGCAGCTATTTCTCGCACCGACGGCAATAGTCTACCAGCGTCTGTGACGCGGACAACAAATTCTCCCTCGCCGCAGCCGCGCCGCCACCCCGACTCACCCGCGCCATACTGGGCAGATGGCCGTCCTACCATGCGGCACTGCCCCCTTTTCTCAGCTGAATCATCCACCAACGCCTCCCCCTAGCACTACCCCCGCGCAGCGTGATCTCGTACCACAGGCCGTGGGGAGCGCGCATCGGGTGCCCCTCGTTCTCTGCCCGATAGAACACCCCCGCCGCAGGTGTCTGCACGTCACCCCCTTTTGTGAAAGCCCTGCCCGCCGCCGTCACTGGTTGGTTAATCTAAACAGGCAGAGCGCGCCCCGCGCTGCAGTTTTATTGTGTTTTCCCGGTGCCCATCGTGGCAGTCATTTAAGGATCAAAATATTTATGTCTGAGGCCTTTCCTACTCTTCCCGCTGAACTGATCCCCGCCGATGGCCGTTTTGGCTGTGGCCCCTCCAAGGTGCGCCCCGAGCAACTGCGCGCCATCGTCGATGGCGGCAGCAGCATTGTGGGTACGTCCCACCGCCAGCCCGGCGTGAAGGACGTGGTGGGTGATGTCCGCACCGGTTTGGCGGAGTTGTTCTCCCTTCCGGAGGGCTATGAGATTGTGCTCTCCCTCGGCGGCGCCACCGCCTTCTGGGATGCCGCCACCTTCGGCCTCATCGAGCAGCGCTCGGGACACTTCACCTGCGGCGAGTTCTCCGGCAAGTTTGCCGCCGCTGCTGCGGCTGCGCCGTGGCTGGAGCAGCCCGCGATCGTGGAATCCGAGCCGGGCGATACCCCGGAGGTGCAGGCCATCGACGGCGTCGACGTACTGGCCTGGGCACACAACGAAACCTCCACTGGCGCGATGATGCCGGTGACCCGCCCCGATACCGACGCCCTCATTGCCATCGACGCCACCTCCGGCGCCGGCGGTTTGCCCGTGGATATCGCCGAGGCCGATGTCTACTACTTCTCCCCGCAGAAGTGCTTCGCCTCCGACGGCGGGCTGTGGCTGGCCGCCATGAGCCCCCGCGCGCTGGAGCGCATCGAGAAGATTAACGCCTCCGATCGCTTCATCCCCGCCTTTTTGAATCTGCAGACCGCGGTGAACAATTCGCGCAAGAACCAGACCTATAACACCCCGGCCGTGGCCAGCTTGCTCATGCTGCGCGACCAGGTGCAGTGGATGAATGAACAAGGCGGCTTGGACGCCATGGTGGCGCGCACCACCGCCAGCTCCCGCATCCTCTATGACTGGGCCGAGTCCCGCCCCGAAGCCAGCCCGTATGTCGCTACCCCGGAGAAGCGCTCGCTGGTGGTCGGCACCATCGACTTCGATGAGAGTGTGGACGCCGCCCAGCTGGCAAAGACGCTGCGCGCTAATGGCATCGTGGATGTGGAGCCCTACCGCAAGCTGGGACGCAATCAGCTGCGCATCGGCATGTTCCCCGCCATCGACTCGGCAGACATCACGCTGCTGACCAAGGCCATCGATTATGTCCTCGATGCCCGCTAGCCGCTCAACTAATCCCCTCTAGCAGCGCATAAAGCTTGAGAACACGCGCACGTGAGTGATCCACCACGTGCGCGTTTTCCATTAAGGTTGGACGTGTTAGTTAGTCCCACAACGACGCAGGGAGCGTGCATGCGCGAGCTAGAACTCAACGCAGCGGAGTCCAATCGGAACTCGCTCGTTTTTCACCTCGACGAGGAACAGGTGTTCTTGGCCGTGAGCGATGAGCTGCGCACACAGCTTATCGACGCCCTCTCCTCGTCCGAGCCCACCCCAGCTGCCCCTCCCACTCCCGCCCCACCGGCGGAGGCGCCCGAGGAGTCGGCGTCGACAAGCGTCGATCCCCGTTTGACCACCCCGCTGCGCATGCGACCGCGGGAAATTCAGGAACGGGTGCGCGCTGGGGCGACGATAGCGCAGCTCGCGGAAGAAAATGATGTCACCGAATCCCGCATCGAGCCCTATGCGCACCCCGTGCTGCTCGAGCGCGGCCGGATCGCGGAGATGGCCAAGCAGGCGCACCCGGTGCGCGATGACGGCCCCGCCAAGCTCACCCTCTGGGAAGTGCTGGCCACCGCCTTCGCGGCCCGCGGCAACAATGTCAGCGACGCCGCCTGGGACGCCTATCGCGACCCCTCTGGGCAGTGGATTATCACCGTGACGTGGACGGTAGGCCGCAGCACCAATGTGGCCGAGTATTCCTATCTCAATCACATGACCTCCTCGCCTACCGCGGTGGCGCGCAACCAGCTGGCCTCGGAGCTGATTAATCCGGAATTTTCGCAGCCCAACCGCGCCCTGAGCTCGGTGCGCGATACGGAAGAGGACGCGGACTACGATGATCCCGCCGACTTCGCTGATGCCGAAGAGTTCCGCGGCCCCGAGCGCAGCACTGACAGCGAGGGCGAGGATTTCTTGCAGCATCCGCCGGAGGAGCAGGCCCCGAAGCGGCGCCGCCGCAAGGCCAAGACACCCCATTGGGAAGATGTTCTTTTGGGCGTGCGCTCGAATACGAAACGACCGAGGAGCTAAGGCGCCATGCAGCGGCCCGCAGTAGTGACGTTTTTCTTCGTCAACACCGATACCCCCGCCGAGGTCATCGCCACCGAGCCCCGGGCGAATCGCGGCTTCGGCCGCAAATACCTCGCCCAGATGAATCCCCGCTGGCCCATCACCCCGATCGGGCAGTTCTCCTTGAACCGCTCCACGGATGTGTCCGAAAACGAGTTTTATATCGCCGGCTTTCCCGGGTTGTCGCTGGTACAAACCTATCTGCCCGATGTGCGCAGAATCTCCGATATCGACCCCGCTCTGCGCTCCTCGCTGCCGGCACGAGACCTGATCGTCACTGCTTATAACCGCGAGCGCGGCTATGGCGCTTTCGCCTACTGGCGCGGCGACACCCTGCTCCGGGCTTTTGCTGCCCGGCGCGACCGCGTCTACGAGGACGAGGGCATCCCCCAGCCCTTCGAGCGCCCCTTCTGGGCGGGCGAGCGTAGCGAGAACGTGGGCGGTATCGCCTTGCCCTTCGAGCCGATCGATCTGGTGGCGGCGGCCACGCGCGAGTGGCTGGGCATCTACACGGGCGGGCCGGATGTGAATGTGGTGGGCTATGCCACCGATGGCCGGCCCGAGCCCAAGGTGGAGCCCGCTCCGCCGAGCTCCCGCAGCATCGCCGATATTGTCTCGGCGGCGTCGTCGAAGCTGGGGCTGGGCGCAGCCGATCGAGATTATGACGACTATGCTCTCGATTCCACCCAGACCGAGGAGCGCTCCACCGGCGAGGAGCTGGGCGCGGTCGTGCGCTCTGGCTGGTCGTGGATGCGCAAGGCCGGCTCCACGGTGCGCGATGTTGCCGGGGCGGTGGGCGAACAGCTCTCGGATAAACTGCGCCACACCGACCGGCCCCGCAGCAGCGGAACATCGCAGCTGCCGCGCTCCCGCTCGACGGCTCCGCGAGCGCCGCGCGAGACCGAGTCCTCCCCGCCGCCGCGGCGCGATGAGCGCACCCAGCCACCGGCCGAGAACACGGAGGCCGCCTCCGATAGTCCCCTCATCGAGGACGAATCCTAAGACATGCTGCGGGCCCGCTCGTAGAGTGCCACGGCTGCGGCGGTGGCCACGTTGAGCGAGTCCGTGCCCGCAGCCATGGGAATACGAGCGCGGATATCGGTGGCGCGCATCGCGTGTTCTGTCAGCCCCGGGCCCTCGGCGCCGATAAGTAACGCCACCTTCTCATAGGCTTGGCCCGTCTTATCCACGAGGGCGTCCTTGAGCAGCGCCGCCTCCGGGTTGGGGGTGAGCGACACAATGTGGAATCCGGCCGCGCGCACCTGCTCGAGGCTGCGCTGCCACGTGGTGTATCCGCCCTCGAGATGAGCGAAGGGCAGGCGCAGCACATGCCCCATGGAGACGCGCACCACGCGCCGGTAGAGCGGATCGGCACAGCCGGCGCCAAAGAGCACCCCATCCACACCGAGCCCAGCGGCGTTGCGGAAGAGGGAACCGATATTTTCGTGGTCCCCCACTCCCTCGGCGATGACGAGGGTGCGCGCGCTGTCGATCACCTGCTCCACGGCCAGAGGCTCGGGCCGATCCGCGGCTGCCAATAGCCCGCGGTGGAGATCAAAGCCCGCCACCTCGGCGAGGGTGTCGCGGGTGGTGGCGTAGACCGGAATATCCCGGCGCGCGATCTCCTCCTGTACCCCGGGGAGAGCGAGGAAGTTCGATAGCTTGGGTTCGAAGCCCACAATGGAGCGCACGGGGAAGCGTGAATGCAGCAGCCGCTCGCTCACGAGATTGCCTTCGGCGATCACCAATCCCTTGCCGCCGCGCGCATCGGGGCGGCGGTCGGAGGAATTGAGATCGCGGTAGTCAGCGAAACGGGGATCTGCGCTGGAATCGAGAAAAATGGCCACGCTGTCCCATCCTAGTGGGCTAGGCGCCGCCGATAGTCAGCAGCTTATACAGCGCCGGCAGGGCGACGCTGGCACCGATGAGCACGAAGACGGTACCGGAGACCATATCGATCTGGGGACTATAGCCCAGCATGGAGCGACTGATCCGCGGCGTGGAGAGCACGAAGGCGATGCTGAGGAACCAGATGAGGGCCGATAGCCCCACCGCCCCGATGTAGATGAGCTGCACTCCCATGCTGGCGCCCACCGGCAAAAACTGACTGAGCACGGCGGCCATGAAGAGCACAATCTTCGGGTTGGAGAGGTTGGTGGCCAGCCCCGTGAGATAGGCGCGGCGCATCTTCACCGGAGCCACCACGAGCTCGGGCGGCTGGGGCGCGGTGCCACGTGCTAGCCACCCGGCGCGGGCAATGGTGGCGCCCAGATACATGAGATAGCCGCCACCCAGGATCTGCAGCGCTTCGAGCAGATCGGGGAAGCGCTGCAGCAGCTGCGCCATGCCGGCGACTGTCAGGGCCGTCCAGAAGGTGGCGCCGGTGACAATACCCAGTGCTGCGGCCAGCGCCCGCTGCCGGCTGCGACTCGCTAGGCGCAGGATCAGCAGAGTATCCGGCCCCGGCGAGACCATGCCGATGGTGTTGGCCACCAAGAAGGGAAGAAGCGATCCGAGCATGACCCGCTAGTGTACGGCCGCCAGGATGGGGTCGATGGCGAAGTAGACCAAGAACAGCGCGGAGATCAGCCACAGCAGCCAGTGCACCTGCTTAGCCCTGCCGGAGGCAACGGCCATGGCGGTATAGGCCACAAAGCCTACGCCGATGCCATTGGCGATCGAGTAGGTAAAGGGCATGGCCACGATGGTGAGGAAGGCCGGCAGTGCGATATGGAACTCGGTGAAGTCGATCTCGCGAATCTGTCCCATCATCAGGGCGCCGACGATCACCAGCACGGGCGCGGCGGCCTCGATCGGCACGACCTCATAGAGCGGGGTAAGAAACATCGCCAGCAGGAACATGATGCCGGTGACCACATTGGCCAGCCCGGTGCGGGCGCCATCGGCGATACCGGCGGCGGAGTCGATGTAGACGGTATTCGAGGAGGCGGAGCAGCCGCCGCCCACGACGGCGCCGACGCCCTCCACCACCAGCGCCCGCTTCATATCGGGCAGGTTGCCGTTCTCATCGCTCAGGCCCGCTTGGCGGCCGAGTGCCGTCATGGTGCCCATGGCGTCGAAGAAGTTTGCCAACACCAGGGTGAACACCAGCAGAGACGCCGAGAGCGCCCCGATCTGGGCGAAGGCGCCGAAGAGATCCACGGCGCCCACCAGGGACAGATCCGGGGTGGAGCCGATGGATTCCGGCAGGGTGGGCACGGCCAGCGACCAGCCGGTGGGATTGGGCTTGCCGTCCACGAAGGAGGGGCCGGAGCCGGTGAAAGACTCCACAATCATGGCGATGATCGTGGTGGAGACGATGCCGATAAACAGCCCGCCACGCACATTGCGCGCCACCAGCACGCCACAGATGAGCAGGCCGAGGACAAAGACGAAGGTGGGCCAGGACGCGATCGAACCATCGATGCCGAGGGTCACCGGCACGGTCGTTCCCGCGGCATCGGGGATACGCCGAACGAAGCCGGCGTCCACCAGGCCAATCATGGCGATGAACATGCCAATGCCCACGCCCATCGCGGCTTTGAGCGAATGCGGGATGGCGCGGAATACGGCGACGCGGAAGCCAGAGACGGCGAGCACCACGATGATGATGCCATCGATCACCACCAGCCCCATGGCCTCCGGCCAGGTCAGCCCCTCGGCGGAGACCAGGGTGACGGCCACCAGGGTGTTGATTCCCAGGCCGGTGGCGATGCCGAAGGGATAGCGGGCGAAGACACCGAAGGCGATGGACATCACGCCCGCGGCGAGGGCGGTGACGGCGGCGACCTGCGGGATCCCGAGGGATACCCCGTTGCGGTCTTCGATACCGCCGAGGATCAGCGGGTTCAGCAGCACGATATAGGCCATGGCCAAGAAGGTGACCAGGCCGGCGCGGACCTCAGTGCCCACGCTCGAACCGCGTTGAGAAATAGAGAAGAAGGAATCGAGCCGGTTTTTCGGCTCGCGGGCGGCGCGAGGCTTCTGCTCGGCGACCTCAGAGTGTTGCGGGGCTGTCATGGCCTGCCTTTTCTTAAGTTGCGCTTTCCGTTGGCACGGCGCCTCAGCGCGGCTTTGCCCCGTGAGTGGTGGCCGTTGATAACGGCGCACACTTTCCAGCGGCGAGCACGCGTGGCGACGTGGTGTCGTGCACAGCAGCGTCGAAGGCGGGTAGGTAGACGCCGCTCTTCAACAGCCGCGTTTATGTTACTCTCAGCTGCTTGCTAAAAGAGAAATAACTCCCCGCAGCGCCGCCCGCAGCGGCCCCAGCGCCACCCCCTAGCGGCACCGAAGCAAGCGTCGCCGTGGGTTAAGCTAAAAAGCACTGGTGTTTATCACGTATTACCCTCGCCCGGATGAGGCCGGGTGCGCATACGTCAGCCCCGTATGCCGCGCCCAGCTGTCGATGCCGCGCGCGTGCGATGCGTGCAACGCCGCATGCGAGAAACCCGGTTCACCCTAGTAGCACAAAGGAGCATGTCACCCGCGGTGTACAGGACTAGTTTTAGGCAGGTCGATGGGCGCGTCCGACATTTAGGGGAACACCTCAACCGTCTGGGCATGCATCTCAGTGCGAGCGATCATGAGGCCATTCGCGCCCGGCTCCGCAGCGCCGGCAAGGGCAGCTTCTTTCCCCTCATTGAGGCGGAACGCTCCTATTGGAATGTGCGGCTGCGCCCCGATGTGCCCACCAGCGATCACATCTGCGTTTCCACCCAGCTGCTGCGCGATCAACGCCGCGCCCCCGCCAGCTATGGGGTGGATTATCCTTGGCTGAAACACCACCTCGATCGGCTCCAGCAGGAGGGCGCCGATGAGGGGCTGCTCAGCGACGGCCACGGCCGCGTGCTGCAGGGCATTTTCGCCACGATCATCGTGATCACCGGGGCCACCGCGCATATTTCTACCCACCCGAGCTCGCACGCCTCGGTGCTGCGCGAACCCGTATTGGACTATCTCATCTCCCGCGGCGTGGAGGTACACCCTCACGTGAAGGGGCTGCCACCCTATCTTTTGGGGCGGGGTGAAGTGTGGTTCGTCGATTCGCTATCTGGGGTGCGCAAGGTGGAGCACTGGATGGAATATGGCACCACCCGCACGGCGCGCACCCACAGCTCGCCGCATATTGATGTCGCAGACGCCAATAGCTGGCTGTGGGCCACCGCAGATTCCGTCTAGTGTGACCTGCCCCGCGGCGCCGCTGGCTTAGAGCTCGATGGCTTTTTCATCGTCATAGGGCGTGGCCACCGGCGCGCCGAGCTGTTCCTTCGGTGGGGTCAGCGAATGCGCCCCGCAGCCATAGGCAGTGTGCACCACGTGCCCATCGGCGGAGTATTCATTGGCGCACACGCCGAAGTTGCGCCCCACTTCCTCGGGGAGCTGCAGGTAGAAGGCACAGCTGCCGCATTCGAGGCTCGCCTTTTGGGCAAACTCGCTGCCTGGGCCGAAGGAGCCGCGCCCCCAGCGCTGCCGCGCCTCGGATAGCCCCGCCGCGGAAATCTCGAGATGAGTAGTGCCGTCCTCGTCGGTGGTATCCACCACCCGGGGATCGCCCTCCTCGAGCGGCAGCTGCGTCTCCGGGTCCAGATCCCCGGGCCGGATGCGCTCGGAATAGGGCACCCACTCGGGCGCGGTCAGGGCGCTGCGGCCGGCGATGAGGGAGACATCATTGACGGTGATATGGTCCGAGCCGGGCGCGGCCGTGACACTCACATGCCATTGCCAGCCTCGGTAGCCCGGCACCTCTGCGCCGAAGCGATGCACGGCCAGGGTGTCGTCGATAAGCTGCGCCCCGATATGCTGCCCCACCGGTCCCTCATCCATCTCAGCGGCGGCGCTGAGTGCGATGCTGCGAGCCTGTGAACTCAACAGCACGTGCGTGCTGCCGCTCGAGCTCGTGCTGCTCGAGGCGCTGGCGGCAACGCGGGGACGACGGCTGCGGCGGCGACGCCGCGCGCCGCTACGGGCGGATGGGCGCGAGGATCGGGAAGAGTCTGACTGTGTCACGATTACTATTATCCCCAACGTGGTGCAGAATACGAGGTATGAGGTTTGCTTCGTTCACATCCACCCTTGTCATCGCGGCCCTCGGAGCGTGTGCGCTCGGCGGATGCGCGTCTGAGCACAAGGGCCCGACCTACACGGTCTCCCAGAACGGCAGCGCTGCCGATACCCCCGCCGCTCCCGAGGTGCCTACCTTGGTACCCACGGTGCTCGCCACGCACGATATTGCACCCACCTTCGTCCAAGGCCTGCAGGTGATCGGTGATTCCTTCCTGCTCTCTACGGGGCTGAATGGGGAATCCACCATCCAATACCGCGATCGCGAGACCTATGCGGAGCAGACATCTTTGCCGCTTGACGACGCTTTCTTCGGGGAAGGAGCAACCCTTGCCGACGGTTCCGTGTGGCAGCTGACGTGGAAAGCCGGGGTGGCCTTCCAGCGCGATCCCGACACCTTAGAAGAGCGCGCCCGCTTCACCTATGACGGCGAGGGGTGGGGCCTATGTGCTTTTGATGGCACGGGGCCGCTCTACCTCTCCGATGGCAGTGCCACGATTCGCGCGATGAATACTGCCGACTTTCAATCCCTCGGCAACTTCACCATCCGCGACGCCGAGGGCCAGCCCATCTCCCGCCTCAATGAGCTCGAGTGCGCGGAGTTTCGCGGCCAGCCCGCCATCTACGCCAATATTTTCACCACGGATGAGATTGTGGTCTTTAGCCCCCGCGACGGCGAGCTGCTCGCGCGCATCGACGCCTCCGGGCTGGATTCCCGCGCGCCCGAGGATCCCAATACCGTGCTCAACGGTATCGCCGCCGGGGAGAATGGGCGCTTCTATCTCACGGGCAAGAACTGGCCGGTGCTCTACGAGGTGGAGTGGCGCGAGAGCTAGAATCGATGTCCATGGCTACCCGCAAACAACGTCGTGCCCAATTCCGCACCGTGCTCCTGCTCATCGTGGCGGTACTCGCCGTCCTCGGTGTGACCATGGTGCTGACGAAGCTGCTTAATAATCGGCCCGATCCCGAGCCGGAGACGGTGCGGATTAATGCCAGCGTCAATGACACCACAGTGGAGGTCGCCCCCTATGTGATCGCCGAAGTTGGCGAGCAACCGGAGGAGGGCGAGATCGCCGCCATCGAGGTGGGCCCCGAGGACACGCTCTCGCTCGCCATCCCCGAGGTGGTGCACGACCACGACTGGGCGCTCTTAACCATCTACGATGATCCGGCCTATAACGACGAGAAGTACTTCACCGCCAATGAACGCACCGAGGTGGAGATCCCCGGCTCGGCAGAGAGCAAAGAAAAGGACTCCACCGACCAACCACGCCTCGTGGTTGTGGAGGTGAAGTCCGTTCTCATCGGCCACAATGGCGCCGGCGAGGAAACCCCCTACAACGTCACGTGGTCCATCACGACCCAGCCTGAATCCTAGGTGTCGAGCTCCTTGGCGATGGCGCGCAGAATCGCCGCGATCTGGCGGCCGGTTTTGCGCTCCGGATAGCGGCCGGCGGTCAGTCCGGGCTGTACCTCGGTTTCGAGGACCGTCATCGCATCGGAGATCATGGAGTTGAGCTGCTCCGGCGAATAGGTGCGGCTCGGCCGGCGGCGGGCGCGCGGGCTATCGAGTACCTTCACCCGCAGCGCCTGGGGGCCGCGGCGGCCAGCGGCAAAATCGAACTCGATGCGCTGCCCCTTGTGCAGCTCCTCCACCCCAGCCGGCAGCACCTGCTTGCTCACATAGCAGTCCTCCTCGCCCGGGTTGGACACAAAGCCGAACCCACGCTCGGGGTCATACCACCTCACCTTGCCGATTGGCATGGCCTATCACCTCTTCTTGTCACGCACAGATACTTCAGCACTCGGACCGTCTCCCACGGCACTCGAGACACACGCAGCGTCCGAGTGCGTCTCACGCCGAGTGCAGCAGACTAAAGAACACTAGTGTATTCCTCTCCGCCGCGGGGAGCCACACCCCGCGACGCGCCCGGCGCGAGCACCGTGCTCTCCCCTAGACAGATACCGTGGGCGCGCGCTACTCGACGGGAACACCATACGTACCACACGCCCCATAAAGCACAGCTTTCACCCGCCTAGCAGGGCAAAGGCACGCATAAAACGGCCCCTAACACGCCGTCTCGGCCGCTGCAGGTGCATATGTGCCATAGATCACATTCACCAATTTGCCTACCCTGAACAGGGGATTCTCGAGCAGCTACCGCCACTACGTCACCGGAGCGTGACTAAATCGTTATAAACGGTTACGGTGCTTGTTAGGCGCTCACCGAGGAGCACCTCGCGGACCTCCCTGTATCCCGCACCGCACCGCAGCAGCGATACGCGGCGCTAGGGACAACAGTTATAAGGATCACGATTCCCTCCCTGCACTCGTGCATCCCTCATGGAAGGCCCGCACCCCTGAGACCGCTTCTCGGAACTCGAGCGTATTTCATACAGATTTCACCTCCCATACCGATTTAACGTGTGTGCGGCAGGGCATCGCTGCTTTTGGCGATACCGCTCGCGACGCACCGTCGCACCGGCTTAGCCAGTGGCACCGAGGGCGCGCACACCGAAAGGAAAGACAGAGACTTATGGCTCGTCACGCCCGCAAGACCGCGTCCACTACCGCAAAGATCGCCGCCGGAACCATGGTCGTTGGCGCCGCCACCGCTGCCATGGCCCCCACCGCCTCCGCAGCTCCGGATTCGGATTGGGATCGCCTCGCACAGTGCGAGTCCGGCGGTAACTGGCACATCAACACCGGTAATGGCTACCACGGTGGCCTGCAGTTCCACCCGGCTACCTGGAACGCTCATGGCGGCCAGGAGTTCGCTCCCACCGCTGATCGCGCCACCCGCGAAGAGCAGATCGTGGTTGCCGAGCGCGTGCTCGCTTCCCAGGGCTGGGGCGCATGGCCGGCCTGCTCCGCTCGTCTGGGCCTGAACTCTGCCCCCACCCAGCGTCCGGCCCCGGGCCACAGCACCCCGAGCCACAACGCTCCGAACCACAACGCTCCGGCGACCCCCGCTCGCACCAACTTTGCCCCGGCAGATGAGGCCCTCCGCGCTGTGGACCAGGCTTTCCGCACCGTAGACGAGGCCTATGGCCAGGCCAAGGGCGTGGCTCGCCAGGCCGGCATCCCGGTTCCGGGCCAGGTCGACCAGGCCTACAACACCGTGGTGGGCCAGGCCCGCCAGGCTGTGAACACCGTCGCCTCCCTGTACTAAGCCGTCGCTGCCCCACCACCGGGGCATGCTGGCTCCATAGCGAGACGCCAGAGACACGTAAAAGGACCTCACTCCCCTATCTGGGGATGTGAGGTCCTTCTCGTCTTCTCTACCCCCAGAGTTCGCTCGTGGGGCGTGCAATTGTGCCGGTCGAGTCCCTATGCAGCTGAGGCGTCGCTGAGCCCAAGGTGATATAAAACGCGACGTTCGATAAACTCACCTCAGTACACACTCACCTCATACCAACGGCCGACGCGGCGGATTACGCGCCTGCGCGCCGCGGTGTGATTCACGGACTCAGTCTAGAGAACTACGAGGACAATCGTTGTGTTAAAACGATCAATCAGTATCACTATGGCCTTTGTCGGACTCATCGTCGGCGCCGGCTTCGCATCAGGCCAGGAAATGCTGCAGTACTTTGTGGCCTTCGGTCGCTGGGGAGTTCTCGGCGCCGTCATCGCCGGTGTGCTCATGGCACTGACGGGCATGATCTGTCTGCAGCTGGGCTCCTACTTCCAAGCCGATGAGCACCTCTCCGTACTGGAGAAGGTGACCTTCCCCTGGATGTCGAGGATTCTCGACATCGCCGTCTCCATCACCTTATTCTCCGTGGGCTTCGTGATGTTCGCCGGCGCCGGCTCGAACCTGGAGCAGGAGTTCGGGCTCGACGTGTGGGTGGGCGCTGTGCTCATGGTGGTCATGGTGCTCGCCGCCGGCATGCTGGATGTGGGCAAGGTGTCCAATGTGATGGGCGCAGCCACCCCAGTGATCATCGTCTTCCTGGCCGGCGCCTGCATCTACGCCATGATGCACTCCGGCGAGTCGCTATCCACCCTCGAGCCGGTGGCCAATGAGCTGCCCACCAGCCTGCCGAACTGGTTCATCTCCTCCATGAACTATGTGGGCTTCTGCCTCATGGTGGCGATCTCCATGGCCATCGTCATGGGTGGCGATAACGTGGATCCCCGCTCCTCCGCCATCGGCGGCCTGGCCGGCGGCACCATCTACGGCATCCTGCTCACTCTGTGCACTGTGGCCCTGTTCTCCTACATCAAGGTGGTCAAGGACGAGGATATGCCGACCCTGGCCATCGTCCAGGAGATCAACCCCTCCTTGGGCACCGCCATGGCGCTGGTGATCTACATCATGATCTTCAATACCGCCATCGGCATGTTCTACGCCTTGGCCAAGCGCCTCGCTAAGGGAGATCAGAGCAAGTTCCAGAAGTGGCTATTCATTCTCGTCGGCGTCGGCTTCGTCCTCTCCTTCATCGGCTTCCGCCAGCTGGTGGCCTATGTCTACCCCGCGCTGGGCTATATTGGCGTCGCGTTGATCGTGGTGCTCATCGTCGCCTGGTGGCGCGGCCGCAGCATGATCAAGGGCGAGACCGAGCGCCGCATCCGCATCCGCGAGCTCATGGCTATGCGCTTCGACCCCAACCGCCCCTACTCCCGCGAGGAGGCCGCGGAGATGCGCCGCGAAATCGCCAGCTCCAATATCGAGGACGAGGAGCTGCTGGAGTCCATCACCGAGGAGGTGCGTGATGAACTCGAGGACACCTCGGAGCTCGACGAATCCACCACCGCCTCGGCCGAGCCTGAGGCCGAGTCGGACCCCGAGACTGAGTCCGAGTCCGAGGACAGCACGAGCGTGAAATAGGCGTCGATAAGCGCGCTCAGCAACACAACACCCCTAGATCACCGCCGACCGGGCGGGACTAGGGGTGTTTGTCTCTGTGATACGCATACACCCCGCCGCGGACAGAGTCGTCGCGAGGCGGGGTGCGAAAAAAGAGGCGTTAGGGGCGATTGATGCGCGTGTAGGGGTGAACGTAGCCGGTCTCCTCATAGGGGACGGGGAAGATGAAATCATTACCCCACGGGCTATTCGCGCCGTCATACTCCGAGATGAGGTCAGTTACAGGGTGTTCACCGGGTGCTACGTCCGGCCAGCCCGGATCAACGTAGCCCTTCTTCTCTACATTAGCCATGACGCCATTCTTTCAAATAGACAAATACTGTGCCCATGATTGTACCCGACGGGGGTAGCAAAATACATTGATGAGCACACATTCCGCGGCAGGGCTGGATGCGGCGGCGCTGCGGCGGGCGGGGCACTCGGGAAGATGCTGTTTTGCCTGCGGTTGTCCTTTATGCTTGTGCTATGCCGCAGACATTTTCCTTCACCGTCGATGGCCCCTACAACAAGGAACACAATGAGATGTTCCGCGATGCGCGCCGGCTCAAGCTCTCCGCGCTATTGTTCGGGCTCATCTTCTTCGGCTTGGCGCTCGGCGTGGTCTATTTCAGTAACCAGGCCTCCTGGTCCTACTACGCGGCCATCGCCTTCGGCGTCATCGGCCTCATCAGCCTCATCCTTATCCCCGTATTGGATAAGCAGGTGGGCACCGCGCAGAGTCTCTATGACCGCTACGAGCTCGTGCCGGCGATGATCGCGCAGATTAACCCGCGCGACAAGGTGATCCTCGCATTGGTGAACACCAGCGTAAACCCAAACGCGAAACCGGTGTGGGCCTTGGCTGCCCGCACTGTCACCCGTCTGGAGGGCCACAGCTCTACTGTGGGTGAGCGGGTGCCCGCGGTGGCGGTATCGGGGCGCCGCAGCGTCCAGGACCAGGAGCACTGGGACGAGATTTCGCCCATGCCCATTGCCTGGGGCACCCCGGATCCAGATGTGGTGCGCGATGCTATTAACGCCATCGATCAGAAGCGCTGGCGGCGCCTCGAGCAGCACCTGAATAAGGTGGATGATGTGCTGGCAACCAAATTCAACCTTCTCGAACTCTAGGAGTATCTCTAGGTTTATGAGCCCTTCCCCACAGACTTCGCACGATCCCGGCATCGCCCGGATGGTCCCTTTCAATAAGTCCATCTTTGACACCATGACCACCCAGGCCGCCCGCTATGACGCGATCAACCTCGGCCAGGGCTATCCCGATCATTCTGGGCCGGAGTCCATGCTCCAGATGGCCTGCGAGCAGATTGCTGCCGGCAATAACCAATACGCCCCGCCCCGTGGCGTCGCCGAGCTGCGGGAGGCCATCGCCCGCGAACGCAATGAGCGCTATGACGCGAAAATCACCGCGGACAATGTGCTCGTCACCGTCGGCGCCACCGAGGCCATCGCCGCCAGCGTGCTGGGCTTGGTCGAGCCCGGCGATGAGGTGATCGTCTTCGAGCCCTACTATGACGCCTATGCGGCCTCCATTGCGCTTGCCGACGCCACCCGCGTGCCCGTTGCCCTTCGTCTCGACACCGAGACCGGGCACTGGGATATCGACCGCGAGGCACTTGCCGCCGCGGTGACGGATAAAACCGTGGCGATCATGGTGAATAATCCGCACAACCCCACCGGCAGTGTCTTCAGCGAACAGGGCCTGCAGGCCCTGGCGGATATCGCTATCGACAATAATCTCTGGGTGATCGCCGATGAGGTCTATGAGCATCTCATCTTCGACGGCCACCACACCCCCATCGCTGGCCTGCCGGGAATGCGTGAGCGCACCATCAGTATTTCCTCGGCGGCAAAGACGCTCTGCGTCACCGGGTGGAAAACGGGCTGGGCTATTGCGGAGCCTGCCTTGCTCAACGCTGTGGCCCGCGCCAAGCAGTACCTCAGCTTCGTCGGCACCACCCCTACCCAGCCGGCTATCGCCCACGCGCTCAATAATGAGCAGGACTGGATTGCGGATATGGTGCACGGGCTGGAAGAGCGCAAAAACCACCTGCGTACCGTGCTCAGCGAGATCGGCTTCACGGTCTACGACTCCCAGGGCACCTATTTCTTGCTTGTCGACGTCGCCTCCAAGGGCTTCGAGGACGGCATGGATTTCTGTATGCGCCTGCCTGAGATCGCCGGTGTCGCGGCCATTCCGGCCGCCGCGTTCTGCGATGATCCGGAGCTGTGTCGCACCTTGGTGCGTTTCGCCTTCTCCAAATCGGAGGCCTCTATTGATGAGGCCGCGCGCCGGCTGCGCGCCGCATTCGCTTAAGATCTCCATCGGAGCTCTTCCTGCCTTCTCGGCTCTCGTGTTCTGCCCTCTCCTCCCGCGGGGGCGGCAGAATCACTACGCTGGGAAGGCATGAACCTTTCTGAGCTACGTAGTACCCAGGACATCTATATCGATGCCAGCCCGAGCGATGTTTTTGCGCTGGTGACCTCCATTGAACGCACCGGCGAGTGGTCGCCTGTGTGCCGCAGCTGCTGGTGGGAAGATGAGACGGTCACCCATCAGGAGGGGGCCTGGTTTAAGGGCCGCAATGAAACCCCAGATCGCACGTGGGAGACCCGCAGCCTGGTCACTGCCTATGAGAAGGATCGCCACTTCCAGTGGGCCATCAATGGCGAGGTCGTCGTGTGGGGTTTTGTGCTCTCCCCTGAGGGTGAGGGCACGCGCCTGCACGAGACCTGGGAGGTGACCGAGAAGGGCCTCGCGTTCTTCCAGGACAAGTATGGCGAGGACTGGGAGGCGCAGCTCGCAGAGCGCCGCGATGCCGCCTTGGCTGGTATTCCCGCCACGCTTCAGGCGATTAAGGCTATTGCCGAAGGGCACTAAACTCTGTCCCCTGCTGGCGTGCTCTGGGCATGCCGAAGGGCGGGGGTGAAGTATCACCTGGTGTGGTGTGTCTTCTCCCCCGCCCTTGTGCGGTGTTTGTAGTTTTAGGTCGGCGGTGACTTACTCTCCCACACCCTCCCGGGTGCAGTACCATCAGCGCTGTCGGGCTTAGCTTCCGGGTTCGGAATGGGACCGGGCGTGTCCCCGATGCTATAACCACCGACACA